>NZ_JBFAWD010000017.1:0-206000 GCF_040680135.1 Nocardia sp. NPDC052112
GATCTTCGCCTTCGGAATGCGACCGACCACCCAACGCGTCAGCCAGTCCGGGAAGTCGGGCGGGATAGTGACAGTCACTGCGGCGCTGACCGCCCGGTGTATTGGGCCGGATTCGCGACGGGGGTGCGGCCGAGCAGGATCCACGACCCGGTGCTCGCCGATTCCGACGCTTCGTCGCTCCGATCCCGCGTTACCTGGGAGGTCCGGTCGCCGAGTTCGGCGATCTCGATCCCGCCGAGGTCGACGAACGGATACTCGCGGAGAACGCTGTCGATGGCCGCGGCCGGTTGGGCGACCATCTCCTGTCCGATGCCCGAGGTGTCGAAGCCGACGATCCGCAGTCGGTGCCGATCAGCGAGTTCCCCGGCTGCCGCCGCATCGGTCGGTACTCGGATGTGCTTCGGCGGGGTCGATTCGCGCTTCTTCTTGCGGGACTTGCCCTCTCGTTCGGGCTGGGCGGGCTGCGTGCCGCTCGGGTGCGCCGCGAAAACCTGTGCCAGTGGGCGAGCCCCCGACCATAGGGGGCCCGACAGCAACAACGGAAACGTCGTCCCCGGCGTTCGCGACCACGGTGTGCCCCCGGGCCTCCCGGCGACCGAGAGATCACCGGTCCGCGGTGGCGTCGCGACGGCTGGTGATGTCGTGCCCGGCACGGCCGGAATCGAATCATCCGCGCCCGGCAATGATGCGGCATTCTCGGTGCCCGCGACCGAGCTTTCGGCAGCGGGCTGCTGCGCGGAGCCCGGTTCGATCTGCGGTGCGCTCGAGCCCGGGTACATGGACTGCGGACCAGCAGATACGAGTGCACCGATCGGGTTGTAGCCAGTGGTCGTCGCCGGTGCAGTGCGTTGCGTAGCCTGATGATCCCGGGTGCCTGCGACGTCGGCAGCAGCGGACCGGGATCGTGCGGGGTCAGGGCGGTGCCGGGCTCGGCGGAGAGATCCTGTTCGAGACCCACGAAATCTGCGGTGGTCGCTATCAGGCAGACTCAACCTGCTTGTCATCCATCTGGTTTCGGACCTCGTTATCGGCCGCATGCTCAGGTTGTCGTTGTGATGGTGCCGTGCTGGAATAACAACGTAGAGGTGCTGTGTCGGGCCCTGCTTTCCGCGGAGCGCACAAGAATTGTTGCTGCGCGCAGGGCTGTCGTGACCGCGATCACGGACCGGCCGAAGCCACCATTCACCACCGGACTCGGATAAGTTGTCGCCGAGATGGCCACCGCTTTGTTCGCCCAGCGCGACTCTCTGGGCCACCGCCAATTCGATGCCGTATCCGCCCGGTTGGTCGATCTGCTGCGCACGCACATCCTCGGTGACCACCCCACCGAATCCAGTCACCTCGAGGATCTGGAATCCACCATCCGGCACTGTGTCCGGGCATACGCCCACGACCCCGAACTGACCGGCACCACCGTCGCCCACGCTCTGGGCTGGTCCTTGCGTCGGATCCAGGTCGCCCTGCAGCGGGCCGGTACGACACCGCGCGAACTCATCAAGGAAGAACGCCTGCAGCTGGCCTACGCACGACTGCAGGACCCCGCGTACCGCGATCGGAACAACACCACTGTCGCAGTCGAACTCGGCTTCAGCTCCGCCAGCGCGTTCAGTACCGCCTTCCGACATCGTTTCGGCACCACTCCCCGCGATATCCGGTACGGGTGAGCACACGGATATCGCTGCGGCACAACATCTTCCGACGCCCACACACGCAGGTCAACCGACCATCGCGCTGTAACGTGTTCGAACGAACACAGCACCAATAACGTCTTGGCAGCCATCGCGCAACGGGCTAGGACCTCGAGGAGGAGCGCCGGTCGAGACGACCCACCTGCCGCGGGATCGATTCCAGCGCATGTTCGGGATGGCGAACGCCCATGGGCCGCTGTGCTTTCCGGCCGCAGCGGTGGCCGACTATCAGCTCGGCGGCCCGTATCCGCCACCCGAAGACAGCACGATGGCACCCGCCCCGGCTTGTACAACATCTGCTATGTCAACGGTTTCCAGACGCAGCCCGGTGAGCGTGACCTAAAGATGGTTCAGCAACGCGATCTCCTCCTCATCGGAGGCGACGGCCGTCCCCTGATCGCCGAGAGCCCGACAAGCTGATCGCCGACACCGGCGAGGCGGACCCAGCTCGCCCGTGTTATCGGCGAGATGGTCAGTGTTTGCGCCACAAGGGGATTCGACGCGCTGGAATTCGATAATCTCGATTTCAACAGTCGTTAGCGCGACGAACTCACCGCCGCCGACAACCTGGAACTCGCGACGGCCCTGGCAAGCATGGCGCATGCCGCCGGCCTACCCATCGGCCAGAACCACCGCCCAGGGCAGATCCAGTGCCGGCTGCGGCAGGAATCCGCCGCGGTCGGCCACCGCGCGTGTCACGTATTCGTGCGACTGCTCCAGCCGCCGCTGCACCGCTGACCAGTCGGTGGTCAGCACACCGCCGGATTTGCGGATCTGCCCGGCGATGATCACGGTGTCGACATTTGCCGGTTGTGCCTGACTTATCAGGGTGGCGTACGGATCGATCAGCGGAGCGGTGTTCACTGCGTCCGCGCGCACCACGATCACGTCGGCCTGCTTGCCCGGCCGGAGGCTGCCCACACGGTCGGCGAGCCCCAGCGCCTCCGCCCCCCAGATCGTGGCCGCCTTCAGCATCGTCTCGCACGACGGCGGCACCGACAACGGCGCCTTGCCGGTGGCCATCCGCTCGTCGGCATCCAGTAGCCGGCCGACCTGCATCGCGGTGCGCGCTTGCTGCAGCACGCTGCCCGACACCGATGTGGTGACATCACATCCCAGCGTGCAGTGACCGCCCGCGGCCAGCACCCGTTCGGTCGCCGGGCGGCCCATGCCCATCGCCATCTCGGCTTCCGGACACGTGGCCACGTGCCCGCCGGTCTCGACCACCCGCCGCAACTGCTCCGATGACGCGTAGTTCAAATGCACCCACACGATGTCGGGCCCGCGACAGCACAGACCCGTGATGTCGATATCCGTGCAGGGAACTCCTTCCCCAAACGAAATCGAAGCCGACGTCAAGAAACTGCGAGACCGGCGAAACGACCACGCCCATGCGCTGACCGGCTGAGCGTGCGGTGGCGGTCAGCACTGTATGTCCACATCAGTGGCATTCGCGGCGAAGGATACGTGCACGTGGTCGTAATGATTTGCGGTCGGGCTCCCGTTGTCTTCCATGTATGACCAGCCGTTGCCGTCGTTGTAACGCTGCTGCCAGATCACGTAGGTCACACCGAAACGCTGCTGATTGGCCAGCACGAATTCGGCGATCGCATCGCCGCGTGCGGAATCGGATGTCATCAAATCGACTGCCAGGCCGGCGCCGTGATCGTCGTTGCCCCGGCCCAAAGCACCGCCGATGTCGGTGATCCCGAACATCTTTCCGAGCAAGTGGCCCACCTGCGCCACATGCGGTCGGGTGCCGGCGAGTTCGGTCGAACACAGGACGGGTAGGTGTTTGATGTATTCCTCGGCCGACGGTGGTAGTTGCTCGGCCGCAGCTGCTGGTGCCGGCCGCGCCGTCGACGGTGCGGCGGCGGGGGATGCTTGGACCGCGGCATGGGGAGCGGTCGGGCTCGCCACCCACAGCACCACTGCGACAATGGCAGCGATGCCACACGCAGCCACAACCACGGCTAGCGGAGTGCGCTTGCGGCCTACCGAACGTTTGCGGTGTTGACCAGGCATAATGTTGGTTACTGGCTATCGTTGGGGACGCGTCACCGATACATTACGAAATGATCTCGGAAATGTCACGCTGAGTGCCGTCGTCTTGGAGGAGTGCGCATCTGAGAACTCCGATGCCATGGTCGAGTGTTCTGGGCACGCCCCGTCGGTGTCGTTGGCCACCGCCGCTTCAGGACTATCGCGTTGTCGGTCGTGGGACCATCGACAGCAGATGATCCGCTCAGCGAACATGTTCCAGATCCGTTGGGCGGACGCGTCGTGGCGACGACGCTGCCCAGCGAGCCACCAAACACTCAACCCAGTGGTGGGCCTGGCCCGCAGCGCGGGTAGGCCCGTATCCGCGGATCAGTCGAATTCGACCTGGAGCAGATCGGTGAACACGCCGATCGGATCGTGCCAGTCGCCGTGGGCCCAGTCGGCGTTGACATTGGCGACGAGGACGTGGCGGCCGTCGCGGGTGCCGTATGTGTATGTCCACGAACCGAACAGCGCGCCGCCCATTCCCCACAGCACGACGCCGGAGGGCAGAGTTACCGAGGAGATGCCGAGGCCGTAGCCGGTGTGCGCGATCCAGTCCCTGGTGGGGACAGTTCGCAACATCTCGGCTTGTTCGGCGGGGCGGAGTAGCCGGCTGCCGAGCAGGGCTGCAAAGAAGCGGTGCAGGTCACCGGCGGTTGAGATCATGCCGCCCGCCGCGCCGAACATGGAGACGTCCAGCTCGGTCGCGTCGTGGATCGCGGCGTCGGGACTCGGGTCGAACAGTTTCGTGTAGTGGCGGGAGTGAGGCCCCGCTATGGTGGGGTCGCCGCCGTGGGGCAGGAAGGTCGCGGTGAGAGCGAGCGGCTCGATGATGCATCGATGGAGCTCGTCGTGCAGGGACGTGCCGGTGACCGCCTCGATCAGCATTCCCGCGAGGATGTAGTTGGTGTTGCTGTAACCCCACTCCGTGCCCACCGCGAAGGTGGGCGGGTGTGCGAGGGCGATATCGACGAGCACCGCCGGGGTGTGGGTCTCGTAGCGGTTCAACGCTTCTCGGTCGTCGGTGTAGTTGAACAGGCCGCTGGTGTGGTTCAACAACTGCCGCACGGCGATCGCGTCACCGTCATTGCCGTTGCCTCGCACTACGTTCGGCAACCACTGTTGCACGGTGTCGTCGAGGCCGAGAAGGCCCTCACCCACGAGTCGCAGCAGCACGGTGGCCACGAAGGTCTTGGTAGTGCTGCCGATACGAAACCGGTGCTGCGGCAGGCGCGGTCGTCCGGTGGCGGTGTCGGCGACACCCGCCGTACCGAACCATTGCCGTTCACCGTCGCGTACCTCGGCGAGGATCCCGGGCACACCGCCTTCGGTCACCGCCCGATCGAGCACGTCTTGGATCGCGATGGGAGCCGTCGTTTTCGTCATATCCGTTCCTTCTCGTCCGTCCTCACGCCGCCACGAAAGCTACGTCGCGTTTCCTGAGCCATCAACCGTGCGCGGGTGGCTATGTGCTATTTCACCTGCGAGTATTCGCAAATCATTGCAATAGCAGTGCCGAGAAACGCAACGATTCGTTGCAATGACCGGGAGGGTTAACGCACACTGAACCGGACTCCGATCCGGAAGGAAACGACGCACCCATGCCCGGAGGCAGGCTGACCGAGCAGGACCGCAGGCACATCGCCGCCGGGCTCGCGGCGGGACTCGATTACGCCGAAATCGCCCGGCGGGTGGGCAGACCCACCTCGACCGTCACCCGCGAAGTGGCGCGCAACGGTGGACCGCGCGACTACCGGGCCGAGGTCGCGCAGCGAGCCACTCGACGGCGAGCCCGCCGACGCGTAACTACTGCGCAGCAAGGACTTTCCGAGGCCAACGTGGGGCATGAGGACGAAACAGTGCGCGAATTCGCTGAACAGTTCGCGGCATTGATGGTCGATTCCGGCCTACCGCGAATGGCGGCCCGCGTGCTGGCGTCGCTGTTCACCACCGATTCGGGCAGCGCAACAGCGGCCGAACTCGCCCGACGATTGCAGGTGAGCCCCGCGTCGATTTCGAAGGCAGTCGCCTACCTCGACGGGCTCGAGGTGATCCGCCGCGCCCGAGACGGGCGACGTGAACGCTACATCGTCGACGACGATGTGTGGTTCGAAGCATGGTCCGACAGCGCCCGAACGACCAACCGGTGGGCAGAGGCCGCCGAGCGCGGCGCCGAAATCTTCGGCGCGACAACACCCGTCGGTGCGCGACTCGAGCACATGGGCCTGTTCTTCGCCCGACTCGGACACGATATCGCAGGCGGTCCGGTGGATACCGCGGCGGGCGAGCACGCGCTCACCGTCCTCGCCGCGCTCGTGCACGCAGGCACGCCGCTCACCCCAGAGCAGCTTGCCGCCGCGCTGGATTGGCCCTTCGACCGGGTGACGACGGCGTTGCACGACGCCGCCCGCCACCCCGACCTCACGGACCCCGTCGCCGTGCGCAGCAACGAAGCCGATGCCTGCTACGTGGTCGCACGGTCCGATCGCCTCACCACCACCCAGCGGCGAAGGCTCGTCCGGAATACGACGTAGGCCGCGGCAGCGAGGTCGTGGGCGCGAGGCCGCAGGTGGGATGGGGCACTCGGACATATTGCACATGACTTCCGGCTCTTGATCGGGCCGATGCATCGCCCCAGGCTTGAGCTGTGGACGCAGGCGAGCAGGCCGCACGCGTGATCGACGCGCGCCGATACGACGCGGTGATCTTCGATATGAACGGTGTGGTCACCGACAGCACGTCGATGCACGCCGCCGCGTGGACCGACCTGTTCGACCCCTTCCTGGCGTCCTACCCCGCCGGGCCAGGACAGGATCGCTCGCCGTTCACCGTCGCGGACTACCAGCGCTTCGTCGACGGCAAGCCGAGATACAGCGGTGTCGCGGATTTCCTTGCCGCACGTGGTATTTCGTTGCCCTGGGGCGATCCGTCCGACTCGGAGGACGCGGCAACGGTGTGCGGTCTGGGCAATCGGAAGGATCATCTGTTCCGGGATCGGCTGGTCCGCGACGGCGTTCCGGTCTTCGAGTCGACCGTCGCCTTGGCACGTCAACTGCGGGACGCTGGGATCGGTACCGCGGTCTTCTCGGCCAGCCGCAATTGTGCCCAGGTGCTCGAGGCGGCTGGGATCGGGGATCTGTTCACGGTATACATCGACGGGATGGTCGCCGAAAATCTACGGCTGCCGGGAAAACCCGATCCGGCCATGTTGGTCGAAGCGGCTCGACGGCTCGGCGCGGATCCGGGCCGGACGGTCGTGGCCGAGGACACCGAAGCCGGGGTGACGGCCGGGCGGCGGGGCGGTTTCGCGCTGGTGGTGGGTATCGATCGAACCGGGCACGCCGATCAATTGCGTGCGCATGGGGCCGATGTCGTGGTTACCGATCTGGCCGAGGTGCGGGTGCGCGCCGGGTTCCGACGTATGTCGGAGATTCCGGGTGCGCTCGAGTCCTGGCCCCGGATATCGGCTCTGCTCGACACCGCGAATGTGGCCGTGCTGATGGACTTCGATGGCACGCTCGCCCAGATCGTGCCAGATCCGGATGCCGCGGTCCTGGTCGACGGCGCGGCGGCCGCGATCACCGAACTCGCCGGTGTCTGCCCGGTCGCGATCATCAGCGGCCGCGATCTCACGGACCTACGCAAGCGAGTTGGACTGGAGGGGATTTGGTATGCGGGCAGCCATGGTTTCGAATTGATCGGTCCCGACGGTAGCTACCACGTACACGACGCGGCACCGGCCGCCGAGCACGCCATCGCCGCTGCCGCGGATGAGCTGACCCGTCGAGTGGCCGATACTCCCGGAATCCTGGTGGAGCACAAGCGATTCGCCGTCGCGATGCACTATCGCAACGCTGTACCAGAGGTGGTGGCCCGCGCGATCGGCGCAGTGCACGCAGTCGCGCAGCAGTCCGGGCTTCGTATCTCCAACGGTCGTAAGGTGACCGAGTTGCGCCCCGATACGGACTGGGACAAGGGCCGGGCACTGGATTGGATCCTGGACCGGCTCGCGCGCCCGGAGCTGCCGATCTACCTCGGCGACGATCTCACCGACGAGGACGCCTTCGACGCGGTCGCCGCACACGGGATCGCAATCGTGGTGCGCCACAGCGAGGATGGCGATCGGCGCACGGCCGCACGGTTCGCGGTCGACGGGCCGGGACAGGGCAGGAAACTCCTCGACCGGCTCGCCAGGACATTGCATCGCGAATCCGACCCGGACACACCCGATGCCTGGACACTGGCCTTCGACGGCTACGACCCCCAGACGGAGAAACTCCGAGAAGCACTGTGCACGCTCGGCAACGGCTACTTCGCCACGCGTGGGGCGGCGCCGGAAGCACGGGCGGGGGAGCACCACTATCCCGGGACTTATGCCGCCGGTATCTACAACCGGCTCACCGACGAGATCGCCGGACGCCGACTCGCCAACGAGAGCCTGGTCAACCTGCCGAACTGGCTACCGGTGTCGTTCCGGATCGAGGACGGCCCGTGGTTCGACCTCGACACCACCGAATTGCTGTGCTACCGACAGGAACTCGACCTGCGCCGGGCCGTGCTCACCCGCAGCTTCCGGTTCCGCGATGCCGCGGGCCGGATCACCGCCGTCGAGCACCGGCGGGTGGTCGCTATGCACCGACCGCATGTCTGCGCTCTGGAGATGACGGTTGTCGCCGAGAACTGGTCGGGGCGCCTGGTGATCCGCTCGGCGTTGGACGGAGCCGTGCGAAATGAGCTGGTGCAACGCTATCGGGGACTGTCCGGCGACCATCTCACCGACCTACGGGGGACAGAGCTGTCCGCTGATTCGGTGTTGCTGACGGTACGGACGAGCCGGTCCGGAATTTCGGTGGCACTCGCGTCGCGCAGCAGGATCCTGCGGAATGGGGAAGTCATCGTCGAGGCGGGGGAATTCGTCGAACAGGACGGAGCGATCGGACACGATTTCACCGTCGAGGTGGCCGCCGGGGCGGCGGCCACCCTGGAGAAAACGGTCACGATCTGCACCGGGCGTGATCACGCGACCTCGACGCCGGAGGAGGAGGTCGTGCGCTGGCTGAGCACCGAGGGCGGATTCGGGCAACTGCTCGACGGTCATGTCGCGGCCTGGGAACGCCTGTGGGATCGGCTGTCCATCGAGCTCGAAGACCGTAAGAACGCGGCCCGCGTGCTGCGCGTGCATCTGCTGCATCTACTACAGACGCTCTCGCCCAATACCGCCGATCTCGATGTCGGTGTCCCGGCGCGCGGACTGCACGGTGAGGCGTATCGCGGACATGTGTTCTGGGATGAACTGTTCGTCTTCCCGGTGCTGAACCTGCGCTTTCCCGCCTTGACCCGATCATTGCTCCGGTATCGCCACCGACGACTGCCCGAGGCACGACGCGCGGCGCACGCGAACGGCTACTCCGGAGCGATGTTCCCATGGCAGTCCGGCAGCGACGGGCGCGAGGAAAGCCAGCAAATGCATCTCAATCCACGATCTGGACGGTGGAATCCCGACCCGAGCCAGCGAGCTACTCACATCGGTATCGCGATCGCACACAACGTGTGGCAGTACTACCAGGTGACCGGCGACCGCGAATTCCTGCGCGAATGTGGCACCGAGATGCTGGTGGAGATCGCCCGATTCTGGGCCGGTATCGCCACCTACGACACCACCCGGGACCGCTACCGAATCCGGGGGGTGATCGGACCGGACGAATTCCATTCCGGTTATCCGGCACGCCCTTTCGACGGAATCGACGACAACGCCTATACCAACATCATGGCGGTGTGGGTGATTCGGCGCGCTCTCGACGCGCTCGACCTGCTCGCGCCTCGCGAACGCACCGAACTGCTGGAAACCCTCGGTGTGGCGCAACCGGAACCACAGCATTGGGCCGATGTCGGCCGCCGCATGTACGTGCCGTTCCACGATGGCATCATCAGCCAGTTCGAGGGCTACGACCAACTGGCCGAACTGGATTGGGCACGCTACCGGCAACGGTACGGCGATATCCAGCGACTGGACCGCATACTCGAGGCGGAAGGCGACGACATCAATCGCTACCGAGCCGCCAAACAGGCCGACGTGCTGATGCTGTTCTATCTGCTGTCCTCCGACGAATTACGGGAATTGTTGGGAGAACTCGGCTACGACCTGTCTGCCTCCATGATCCCCCGCACCATCGACTACTATCTCGCCCGGACTTCACACGGATCGACGTTGAGCAGCGTCGTCCATTCTTGGGTGCTGGCCCGCGCCAACCGGGAACGCGCGATGGAATTCTTCGACAGCGTCCTCGAGGCCGATATCGGTGACATCCAAGGCGGCACCACCGCCGAGGGTATCCACCTCGGCGCGATGGCGGGCAGCATCGATTTGCTGCAACGCTGCTTTACCGGGCTCGAAACCCGCGGCGAGCGTTTGATATTCGCGCCGCACTGGCCGTCATCCCTTGGTGCGCTGACGTTCCCGATCACCTACCGCGGGCACCAACTCAGAATCCGTATCAGCGGCAGCGACGTCGAGGTCAGGTCGGAGCCGGGAAACCTGCCACCGATCGAGATCGAATGCCGCGGGCAGGTCGAACAGTTGGCCCCCGGCTGGACCTTCCGAGCTCGCGCCTAGTAGGACTTTGCAGAAGGCAGCCGTCGTGGCACCCGCTTCCAGGTCGCCATACCGGACAGCGAACGCCACCTCCGCGAATCGGAGCAGGCCCTGGGAAATGATCGACGAACTCCTCGAACGGGGCCGCACCCAGCCGCCGGTGACCGTCGTCGACGCCGACGACTCGATAGGGGGCGTGTCGAATACAAACGTGGTGGCTTCGGCTACACGATCGATTCGTCGGCCCGCTGTTGCAGCCATTCCGTCAGCGGCATTGTCGGCGGTCGCGTCGAGGGCGCCGGGTCGGCCGCGATCTCGACGTCGTCGATGCCGTCGACGGTGAGCACGAGCTCTGAGACGGTGCGCTGCTCGTCCGAGTCGGCGAAGCGGCCCCGAATGATTGCCCGGCCCTCGGCGACCTCGACCGACCATTGCCGTCTGCTGCCGGCGTAGTTGTCGAGCAGGGCGCGGACATCGGCCGTCATAGCTGCCGTGTCGCGCACGAGGGCGCGCAGAAGGTCGCGGCGAGCGACGATGCCGACGAGCACGCCCGCCTCGACCACCGGCATGGACCGCAGGTTTCCGGTAATCATCCGGGAGGCGATGGTGGAGACGGCCGTACCAGGCCCGACCACCTCGGCCGGGACCGTCATCGCTGCCTCTACGCTCGCGGTCTGGGCGGCACCGCGGGCGGCCAGCGCATCGGCTTCGGTCAGTATGCCGATCACCCGGTCCTGTTCGTCGACGACCGGTAGTGCACCGAATCCGCCTTCGGTCAGCAGCGAAATAGCCTCCGGTAACGGGGTGTCGGGTCGGACCCTGACAACCGGTCGGCTGAAAATGTCGCGGGCATACATTGCATTCACCTCCAGGAAAGAGCCCGGTGCCGAGTGGTCGCGAACCTGATGGTGAGCCGAGTGGCGATGCCGGTCAACCAAGCACGAGCCTTTGGGAACCGCATCGACTTCGGCAATCCTCTCGGTATCGGGCTGATCGAGCGTGGGGCGAGCGGACAGCCGGACCGGTCGCCCGCCCCGGAGTTGTCGGGTAAAGGGGTGAAGCCGCAGGCGTGGCGGTCCCCGCGGACGGTGTCGAGTACGCCACCGAGGATCACACCGCGCCGAACCCGCTCGGTGACGTTCTGTGTCATAACCGGCCTCCTTTCTGCCATCTCACTCCACGCCTCCCGTCGCAGATAGTGGCGAAAGCCCCCTGCGGATCATCCGTTGGCAACCAGACACGACGCCGTGCGCCGGTGGGATGATGGTGAAGGTGGCCGCAGTTCTGCGTTTCTCACACCGCAAACGTTTCTGCTACGCGGGACTCACCAGAAGTGACACCCGGGCGGGCACCCTCATCGATCTCGACCTGACGTACCCACGTCCGGACCGTTTTCTGATGGGTGACTCCCAGCAGTTGGCGCTGCCGAGGTAACTGCCGAACGTCGGCCTCTGGCATATCAGTGAACATCAGCGCTTGGTTTCTACGCCATCGGCACGGCACCAGGACGAGCCTCGAGCCCGTCCAGCAGTAGGCCAAGCAATCGAGTGGCCAGCTCGCGCTGGTGCTCATGTCCACTGATGAGAGTGACGCCGCCGAGCGCCATCAGGACATCGGACGGCGAGACGTCGGCGCGGAATTGCCCTGCGGAAATGCCGGCGTCCAGCAGTTCGGTGACGGCGCCCGCGAGCGCCTCCCGACTGTGCAAGCGAAGGCCTTCGCGGGTCGCGAGGATCGCCGGCAGCGCGTCGGCCATGCCCTGCTTGGTGAGCATGTAGTCGACGAACCGCTCCATCCATGCGCGCATGGCATCGACCGGGGCGAGCTCATGGAGGAGGCTCGACGCGGAGTCGGACAGAAGGTCGGTCGTGCTTCGGTAGGTGGCCTCGATCAGATCCTCCCGAGCCGGGAACCGACGGTATAGCGTGCCGATACCGACCCCCGCCTCGGCGGCAATCGCCTTCATCGAGGTGTCCGCGCCCTCGCGTGCGAACACCTGCGCGGCAACCTCCAGCAGGCGGTCGTAGTTGGCTTGGGCATCGGCGCGAAGCGAGCGCGGCATGTTCCTCCTTGCAAGCGGATGCGCATCCGCTTATGCTGATCGGTAACCGGATGCGACTCCACTTGCATCTTAGTTCAGCATCCCTGGGACCGACAGCGAAGCGCCCAAGGTGGACGAGAGAAGGGCAGAACAATGACAGAACGCATCACGACACCGTTCGGCGCACAGTCGACCACCGATGAGGTGATCGCCGGCGTCGACCTCACCGGACGTCGCGCGATCGTCACAGGAGGTGCCAGTGGCCTGGGCCGGGAGACCGCGCGAGCGCTGGCGTCAGTCGGGGCAGATGTCACGATCGCGGCTCGCAACCTCCACGCAGCCGCGCAGGCCGCGCACGAGATCAGTGCGACGACCTCCAATCCGAATGTTCACGCGGCGCGCCTGGACCTCGCCGACCTCTCGTCGATCGCCGAGTTCGTGAAGGGTTGGACAGGCCCGCTGGACATCCTGGTCGACAACGCGGGCACCATGGCGAATCCCGAGCAGCACACGCCCGAGGGTCGCGAACTCCAGTTCGCAACCAACCACCTCGGCCACTTCGCGCTCACCGTAGGCCTCCACGACGCGCTCGAGGCCGCTGGGCACGCCCGTGTAGTGGTGCTGAGCTCGGTCGGGCACATCAACGGTCCCGTTCGTTTCAACGACTTCGACTTCGTCAAGGAGCCCTACGACCCGTGGCTTGCCTACGCGCAGTCGAAGACGGCCAACATTCTCTTCGCGGTCGAGGCGTCCAAGAAGTGGGCGCAGGACGGCATCGCGGTCAACGCGCTCAACCCGGGCCGCATCTGGGAGACCAACCTGGGCCGCCACATCGACGCCCCGCCGCCGACCTTCGACCCCTCGGGCAAGACCGGTGTGTCGGAGAAGAACATCGCACAGGGAGCCGCGACATCGGTCTTGCTCGCTGCGTCCCCGCTTGTCGAGGGCGTGACGGGCACCTATTTCGAGGACTGTCAGGAGGCCGAACCGTTCCTCCCCGGAGTCCGCCGAGGCGTAGCGGACTACGCCCTCGACCCGGACAATGCCCGTCGGCTGTGGGATCTTTCCATCGAGCTGACCGGGGTCGGCAAGTGAGCGGGCAGCTCGAAGGGACCCGTGCCTTCATCACGGGAGGCGGCACCGGCATCGGCCAGGCCAGCGCCATCGCACTTGCCGCGCAGGGCTGTTTCGTCACGATCGCCGGACGTACCCAACGCACCCTGGAGGAAACCGTCACCCTCGTGCGGGAGGCGGGCGGCTCGGCCGCCTGGGTCCTGTGCGACGTCAGCGACGAGGCCTCGGTAGCCCATGCCGTCGACGCGGCTGCGAGCGAGGACGGCCGACTCGACTACGGCATCAACAGCGCCGGCGTCTCCGGTGGAGACGACCTCCGTCCGCTCGCGGACTATTCCAACGAGCAGTTCGACCGCATGATCGACATCGACCTGCGCGGCACGTTCCTGTCCATGAAGCACGAGCTGCGCCACATGGTGCCCTTCGGCCACGGCTCGATCGTCAACATCGCCTCGGGTGCCGGCATCGTCGGCGTCCCAGGATTCGCCGGATACGTCGCCGCCAAACATGGTCAAGTCGGGCTCACCAAGACCGCCGCGCTCGACTACGGCACTCGGGGCATCCGGGTCAACGCCATCGCAGCCGGCCTCGTCGACACACCCCTGATCGCCGAGGGACGCCCGCCGGAGATCATGGCCGCCCGGATCGCCGCCCACCCCATCGGACGCATCGGACGCCCCGAAGAGATCGCCGACGCCGTCGTCTGGCTCTGCTCGGAACGGTCGAGTTTCGTCACCGGCACCGCCATCCCCGTGGACGGCGGATATGCCGCCCGCTGAACGCCCCCTGGAGAGCGCGACGATCGACCATGTCGCGCTCTCCGTCGGAGACCTCGAAACCATGGTCGCCTTCTATGCGGCCCTGGGGTTCGACGAGGTGTCACGGGCGGACTTCGATCCGGCTCCGATCCGGCTTGCGACGGTCGCGAACCAGCGAGGCGCCAGTCTAGAACTGACGGTCAACGGCCTTTCGGAGCCAACACCCGCCGCCGATCCGATTGCCGCGTCGCGACGGCGCGGACCCTTCCACTTCGCACTCAGAGTCGAACTCCTCGCAGATGCCGTCATTGCGGCAGTCTCGGCAGGAGCCAGACTCGTCTCACAGCCGACCGTGAACTCGCGCCGCGACGCGCAATTCGCCTACATCGCGGACCCCGAGGGCAACCTCATCGAACTGGTTGCTCCCCTCGTTGCAGGTGCTCCGAGACCGACCATTGCAGACGCGCCATCAAATGCATCGGGCGGTGGCGCGCCCGGGCGTCGCTAGCGCCGCGTCAGACAACGTTCGTTAGGTATTCGGGGTGGCGGATCTTGGATCCGACCCCGAAGTCCCGGATCGGTGCGGCCTGTTGGTTGCGCCAGCGGATGTAGTCGCCGATGGCGGTGTCCTGTTCCTCGGGACTGTTGGATGGATACGTAACAACCTGACCTGCCCTACCTTGCAGGGTTCCAGTTCTGGTGGCTAACTGACGGCCTTTACGAAAGGCTGATCATCATGCCGCGTTCCTACCCCCCAGAGTCCCGTGCGCGAGCGGTCGCGCTGGTGCGTGCTGGCAAGCCGGCCAAGCAGACGGCCGTCGATTTGGGCATTCACCCGGTGACGCTGTCGAAATGGATGCGCTAGGCCGATGTCGACGAGGGGACCAAACCGGGCACCAGCACGAGTGAGTCGGCTGAACGCCGAATCCGGTTGCTGGAGTAGGAAAATGAGGTCCTCAAACGGGCCGACGCCTACTTCGCGCAGGCGAACCTGCCGGGAAAAGTGACTCTTCTATGCCCGGTGTCGAGCCGCAGCGGCGCTGGCTTGGAGTTGTCGGAACACTGCGCGACAGTCGTAGCGTTCGAGGATCCGGCGGATTTTCCGGATACCGAACGGGCGAACGAGTATCAATTCTGTGTAATCGAGGCTCGTCGTTGTCGTGTGTCGTCGGCTGTTCGCAGGCACGCGATGGGTGCGGAGTAGCCCGATAGGGGTCTACCACCGGGAATTGTGCTCGGCGGGGGCGCTGGTGAATGTTCCCACCAGCCGGTTTCGTGAACCCGGGTGGAGCAGGCGGGCGGCGCTGACCAATCCTCTCGCCGACCAGGTTCGCCGTCGGATCAGTAGACACGGTTCCGAGCGTTCGAGGCGAAGTCGGCGGCATTCTTCGGCGGTGCCGAGGATCGCCTCGACGATGTGTTCACCACGCGCCAGGGGAGCGATCACGCTCAGATAGTTGTTCGGTGTTTGCAGTGTGAAATCCTGATCGAGATATCCCGGCGCCTCGCGCGGATTGACGTAGCGGTCTTCGAGCTGAATGGGGGTGTCGTCTTCGAAATGCACCACCAGCGAATGAAAGACCGGGCCGCGCAGTTCGTCACCAATGATCGAAAGAGCTGGATCGGCCTGCTCCTCACGCAAGTAGATCACCTCCGTCCGGTGACGATGGCCCCGCTTTTGGATCTCGTCGGCGATATTCTTCACCTCGAACAGTGAAGACACGGACTTCGACGGGGCAACGAATGTGCCGACGCCCGCTCTGCGCACGATCAGACCGTTTACGGTGAGGTCGCGCAGCGCTCGATTGATTGTCATACGAGACAACCCGAGGGCGGCGACGAGTTGGTTTTCCGAGGGCAGCTGAAAGCCCTCGCACCAGCGGCCCGAGGTGATCTGCGAGACGATCAGGTTCTTCACGCGCTCGTACGCGGGAGCCGATTCGTTCCCGACGCCGCTGAACAATTCGGCGAGCTGTGTGTCGACTTCCGCAATCGCCATTACGCGCCCTTCTCCCTTGATATCACGTTGACCTCGCCATACCGCCGCCGCGGGTAATGGGGCGTACCAGCGCGAATGCCATGCTCACACATAATTTCCACTATCTGGACATGGCTCGCATTTGGCGAGTCGCAACGGATAGTGCCGCCAGATCCCGCTTGTCGGACTCCGCGATGGCGTCCAGAACACTCTGGGTACGTTGTAACAGGGAGGTATTGCGCTGCTCCCATTCGGCGATCTTGTCAGCAGCGGTATCCTCGCCGGGACTGACGGCGAGGATGTCGGAGCATATTGCGCGGACGGTGTCGTAGAGTTCGTCGCGTAGCGACAGGCGAGCCAGTGCGTTCCACCTGTCTTCCTTCCGGAGCTGAGATACCTGGACAAGCAGGGGCACGAGCCTGACTCGTTCGCACAGCGAATAGTACAGCTCGGCGACCTCATGGGCGTCCCTGCCTGCAAGGTCGGCAATCTCCACGATGTCGAGCAGGCCGAATTGGTCGAGCTGTAGCTGTACAGCGTGGGCGAGCCCACTCGGAACTCCCCGCGCGATCATCGCGGTGGTGCGCGTGGTCAGGCTGCGTGCATCGCTGCCGCGCAGCCAGCTGCCGATATATGGAGTGAGTTCCGCGATTCGATCCCGGAAGCGATCGATCTCTGCGTGAACCTTCAGCGGTTGCGGTCTGCGCGTGAGCATCCAGCGCGCGGATCGATCCAACAGCCGCCGGACACAGAGTGTCAGGTCATTGGCGATCTCGGTGTCGAGCCCGCTTTCTCGAATGGTGCGCCACAGGTCAGGTAGTTGGAAGATCTCCGACACGATCGCGAATGCCCGCACGGCGTCGGCGCTTGTGGCGCCGACTTCCTCGTGGAGTCTGAACGCGAAGGTAATGCCACCACGGTCGACGACCCTGTTGGTGAGTGCGGTGGCAACGATCTCGCGGCGCAGCGGATGCTGGTCGACCGCCGTTCCGAAGACTTCGCGCAGTTGCTCGGGGAAGTAGTCGGAGAGCACATCGGAGAAGTCGGAAAGATCGGGGAGATCACTCAACAGCAGCTCGGCCTTCAGCGTGAGTTTCGTATGTGCCGCAAGGATTGCCAGCTCCGGCGACGTGAGACCCTGCCCTGATCGCTGCCGCGCGGCGATGTCCTTCGTGGTCGGCAATACTTCGATCGCACGATCCACGCCGTGGTTGTGCACCAGGTGAGCGATCAATCGGCCGTGCACGCCGACCGAAGATGCTGCGGTGGCCCTGCTGAAGCCCATTAGGTCGTTCTGGGAGTCGTTGTCCGCGAGCACCAGCCGCAGGACTTCGGGGGCCATCGCAGCCAGCAACGGCGCACGTTGGTCGATCGAGAGCCTTCCCGCCCCGATCAGTGCGTCCAGCAGGATCTTGATGTTGACCTCGTGATCGGAGCAGTCCACCCCCGCCGAATTGTCGAGAGCGTCGGTGTTGACCCGGCCGCCCGCGTGGGAGTACTCGATCCGACCCAGCTGGCTGCAGCCGAGATTGCCGCCTTCACCGACAACGCGGGCCCGGAGTTCCGTCGCGTCGATCCGGACACCGTCGTTGCTCTTGTCTCCGACGTCAAGATGCGATTCGGTGCTCGCTTTCACATAGGTGCCGATCCCGCCGTTCCACAGCAGATCGACGGGGGCGCGCAGGATCGCCTGCACCAGTTCCGGCGGTGGCAACTCGGTGATTCCATCGCCCAAGCCGAGTGCTTCGCGCACCTGGTGACTGATGGGCACCGCCTTACTCGAACGCTCCCACACCCCGCCGCCGGGGGAGATCAGGTGGGCCGAGTAGTCCTTCCACGACGACCCCGGCAGCGCGGCCAGACGTTCGCGTTCGGCGAACGAGACCGCGGCCTCCGGGTTCGGATCGAGAAAGACATGCCGGTGGTCGAACGCCGCCACCAGCCGGATGTGTCGGCTGAGCAGCATTCCGTTGCCGAATACGTCGCCGCTCATGTCGCCGATCCCGGCGACGGTGAAATCTTGCGACTGCGGGTCGATACCCATTTCCCGAAAATGTTGCCGCACACTCTCCCACGCACCCTTAGCCGTGATCCCGAGAGATTTGTGGTCGTATCCGACCGAACCTCCGGATGCGAACGCGTCTGCCAACCAGAATCCGTATTGTGCTGCAACATCATTGGCGATATCGGAGAAGGTGGCGGTGCCTTTGTCCGCTGCGACGACGAGATAGGCGTCGGGGCCGTCATAGCTGACGACTCGGCGGGCGGGGACGACTGCACCGCTGACGACGTCGACATTGTCGGTCAGGTCCAGTAGCCCGCTGATGAAGAGGCGATAGCAGCGGATGCCCTCGGCCCGGTAGGCGTCCCGATCCGCTGGGGCAGACGCTGCGGCGGGTGGGCGTTTGACCACGAACCCGCCTTTGGCTCCGACTGGCACGATGACCGAGTTCTTTACCGCTTGCGCCTTGGCCAGTCCCAGTACCTCGGTGCGGAAGTCCTCCTTTCGGTCGGACCAGCGCAGCCCGCCGCGTGCGACGCGGCCGAAGCGCAGATGCACCCCTTCCATCCACGGCGAATACACGAAGATCTCGAACCGCGGTCGGGGCTGTGGCAGTTGTGTGATCCTGTGGGATTCCAACTTGAAGGACAGGAACTCGCGGTCGGACGGTTCGCCGCCCGTCGGTGTGCGGACGAAGAAATTTGTCCGGACGGTCGCGTGGATCAGGTCGAGGAAGGCGCTCAAGATGCGGTCGGCGTCGAGACTGAGCACCGCGCCGATCTCATTATTCAGGTTTTGCAGCAAGGGTTCGATGGGTCGGGGCTCCGGAATTTCGGGGTCGAACCGCGACAGGAACAGATCCACGAGCATCCGGGTGATGCCGCCATGCTCGCCGAGCACCCCGGCTATGTGTGGGAGGCTGTAGGGGAAAGCTGCCTGTCGAAGGAAATTAGCGTAGGCGCGCAGCACGCTCACCTCACGCCAGCCGAGTCCGGCGCGTGGCACCAATTCGTTGAAACTGTCCGCCTCCGCTCGAACATCCCAGATCGCGGCGATGGCGTCGGTGCACCGCGCTGCGAACCCGGGCTCCATCGGTGTTGCCTCGGACGATTCGGAAGTCGGGAATCGAATCGCGAACTCGTATATCCAGCAGCGCAGTCCGCTGCCGTTCTCGACCGTGTACGGCCGTTCTTCGAGTACGTCCATGCCCAAACTCCCGAGGATCGGGAGCACTTCGCTCAGTGACGCCCGGCGCCCCCCGACGTAGAGGGTGAGCAGCCATTCGCCCGCTGCGCGGTCGATGCCGCGACTCATGCGCAGATCGATCCCGCCAGGGCGCAGCCGCTCGAGGACGGCGGGATCCGCCGACGCTCGAGCCCGCTCCGGAACGATCGAGATGGGATTCATGGCAACACCTTCCGCGCGGATACGTCGTGCAATTACGGGAAACGCTTGACACTGACTTGTCTATACAGGACTATACATTTCAGTTGGCGAAGCGTGAACCAGCGCACACCTGGGATGCGAAGTGGAATACGCCACACTGATCCGCCCGCTTCTGTTGAGCCGACCCGCTGATCTGTCCGAACTGACCACGAGGAGTACCCGATGACGACCGCCGACCCCGCTGCCGCACCCGTCGCGCGACTCGTATCCGCACCGCGCGGGCGCGAACTGAACACGCTGGGATGGCAGCAGGAGGGTGCCCTGCGGATGCTGATGAACAATCTGGACCCCGACGTGGCAGAGCATCCGGACGAGTTGGTCGTCTATGGCGGCACGGGCAAGGCGGCACGGAGCTGGGAAGCGTTCGATGCGATGGTCCGCACCCTGCGAACCTTGAAGTCGGACGAAACCATGCTGGTGCAGTCGGGCAAGCCGGTCGGTGTCTTCCGCACCAACGAATGGGCGCCGCGCGTACTCATCGCGAACTCGAACCTCGTGGGTGACTGGGCGAACTGGGAAGAGTTCCGCCGCCTCGAGGACCTCGGCTTGACAATGTATGGGCAGATGACGGCAGGCTCGTGGATCTACATCGGCACCCAGGGCATCCTGCAGGGTACCTACGAGACGTTCGGCGCCGTCGCGCGAAAGTTGGCGGCATCGGATCGCTTCCCGGACAGTGACGGCACGCTGGCGGGCACGATCACGCTGACCGCAGGACTCGGCGGAATGGGAGGCGCCCAGCCGCTGGCCGTCACGATGAACGGTGGCGTTGCGATCTGTGTCGACTGCGACATGACTCGCATCGATCGCCGTATCGCCCACAAATATCTCGACACCAAGGCAGTCGACATCGCTGAAGCGCTTCGGCTGGCCATCGAGGCACGCGATGCCAAGCGGCCGCTGTCAATCGGCCTGGTAGGCAATGCGGCAGAGATCTTTCCGCAGCTGCTGGAGATGGACGCGCCCATCGACATCGTGACCGACCAGACCTCGGCACATGATCCGCTGGCATACCTGCCGACCGGAATCGCCTTCGGCGATATGAAGGCGATGGCCGAGAAGGACCCCGCCAAGTACACCGATGACGCCCGTGCGTCGATGGCGATCCAGGTGCGGGCGATGGTCGGGTTCCTTGATCGAGGAGCGGAGGTCTTCGATTACGGCAATTCGATCCGCGACGAGGCCCGCAAGGCAGGGTACGACCGGGCTTTCGACTTCCCCGGTTTCGTGCCCGCCTACATCCGCCCGCTGTTCGAGGAGGGCTTGGGCCCGTTCCGATGGGCGGCACTGTCAGGTGATCCCAAGGATATCGAGGCCACCGACAAGGCGATCCTCGAGCTGTTTCCGGATAACGCGCACCTGCGTCGATGGATCGAAATGGCGGGAGAAAAGGTCGCGTTCGAGGGACTTCCCGCGCGAATCTGCTGGCTCGGATACGGCGAACGACATCTGGCGGGGCTGAAGTTCAACGAGATGGTGGCCTCCGGTGAATTGTCCGCGCCTATTGCGATCGGGCGCGATCACCTGGACTCGGGTTCGGTGGCTTCGCCGTATCGCGAAACCGAGTCGATGGTGGACGGGTCCGATGCCATTGCCGACTGGCCGCTACTGAATGCTCTGGTGAACACCGCGTCCGGCGCATCGTGGGTTTCGATCCACCACGGCGGCGGCGTCGGCATGGGTCGTTCCATCCACGCGGGACAGGTGTGCATCGCCGATGGAACCGAGCTTGCCGCGCAGAAACTCGCCAGGGTACTGACCAATGATCCGGGGATGGGGGTGATCCGGCACGCTGATGCCGGCTATCACTACGCGAACGACGTCGCCAAGAAGCGCGGTGTGCGTGTCCCGATGACCGAGGGCTGAGTGATGCCATCTACCGTGCTCACTGGGTGGCGACTTTACTGCCAGCCGCCGACTACTCGATCCACAACAGCCATCCGGACGCGCGGGCGCTGCTCGACGCCGGCGTCGCCGTCGCGCTGGGCGCCGACTGCAACCCGGGTACCTCGTACACAACAAGCCTGCCCTTCTGGATCGCGCTCGCGGTGCGGGACATGCATATGACTCCGGAGGAAGCCGTGTGGTCCACCACCGCGGGTGGGGCGCTGCGGCACACCGATATCGGGGCATTGCTTCTCGGAACGAGTGCGGATGCCATTGCGTTGGGCGCGCCCGCTGACCTGCACCTGGCCTACCGACCCGAAGTCCGGCCGACCCACAGCGGATGGATGGCCGGACAGCCGGTCTATTCCGCAGCATGTTGAGCGGCCCGAGCCGAGACAAGGAGACCGAGACGAT
Organism: Nocardia sp. NPDC052112; assembly: GCF_040680135.1. Taxonomy (NCBI): domain Bacteria; kingdom Bacillati; phylum Actinomycetota; class Actinomycetes; order Mycobacteriales; family Nocardiaceae; genus Nocardia; species Nocardia sp. NPDC052112. Next base: position 21,924 of record NZ_JBFAWD010000017.1, read on the forward strand.
GAAGTTACCGATCCCGGTGACGACTCCGCCGCATCTATGGACCGGTCGTGACGACGGCCGCGGTGACGGGCATCTGCGGTGGCATCACGTGGTTGAACCGTATCTCCCCGGCGCTGAGCCCGCCGCCTGCGTCATCGTCGGCTTTGCCAGCGACGAAGGCGTGCACCGTAACAAGGGCCGCCGAGGCGCGGCGGCCGGACCGCACGCCTTGCGGCAGGCGCTGTCCTCGATGGCACTCCCCGGACCGATTCGCGCGCTCGACGCAGGCACCGTCGAGGTGGGCCACGGCGGGTTGACCGCAAGCCAGCACAAGCTCGGCTCGATGGTGACCGATGTGCTCGACTCGGGGCATTTTCCGGTTGTGCTGGGCGGCGGTCACGAGGTGGCATTCGGTACCTACCAGGGCCTGGCGAATTCGGTACTGCGGACTGCGCAGTCACGCATCGGCATCCTCAACCTCGACGCGCACTTCGATCTCCGGCCTGATCCAATTCCCTCCTCCGGCACACCGTTCCGGCAGATCTTCGAGGTAGCGGCCGAGACCGGGACGGCTGTCGAGTACGCTGTCCTCGGCATCAGCCAACCCAGCAATACGGCAGCCTTGTTCGACGCTGCGGACCGACTCGGTGTGAGTTACCTGCTCGACGACGAATGCGGTGTCGCCGATCACGCCGGGGTGCGGGATTTCGTCCACGACTTCCTTGCCGGGGTCGACCTTGTCTATCTCACCATCGACCTCGATGTACTTCCCGCTGCGGTGGCGCCCGGGGTCAGTGCGCCTGCAGCATTCGGGGTGTCTCTGGAAACCGTCCAGCTCGTAGTCGACCAGGTGGCCGCGAGCGGGAAACTCGCGGTGTGTGACGTGGCCGAACTCAATCCGTCGCTCGACATCGACAGCCGCACGGCGCGCACCGCGGCCCGGCTGATCCACCGCGTCGTCACCAAGCGGACATCGTTACAGGAGCTCTCATGACCGACAAGGTGGTATTGGACGGGCGCGGACTGACCGTTGAACGTCTGATGGAACTGGCTGCGGCGCCGATCCAGGTCGTGCCGGATGCGTCGGGTCTCGCGCTGGTGCGGAAATCGTGGGAAGCGGCGGTGCGGATCGCCCAGCGCCGACCGGTCTACGGCCGTACCACCGGCGTCGGCGGCAACCGCGAGGACACCATCGCCGACGGTGTCGAGCAGGATCTGCGGTTGCTGCGCAGCCACGCCACCGGATCTGGTAGGTATCTGTCCAACAGCGTCGTGCGCGCCTCGATGGTTGTCCGGATCAATCAGATCCTCAATGGTGGGTCCGGCATGCACCCGGACATCGTCGCGGCGCTGACGGACGGCGTCGCCGCCGATGCCCTGCCTTTGGTCCATTCCCGCGGCGCTATCGGCACCGGCGATCTCAGTGCTTTCTCCGAGATCGCGCTCGGCCTGATGGGCGATATCCCGTTGAGCAACGGCCGAGCCGAGCGGCGCTGGACCCCGCACCAAGGCGACGCGCTGCCGCTGGTCTCGACCAACGCGATGACGGTCGCGATCGCGGCCGCGGCGTCGGAGCGGGTGACCAACTGGCTCGAGCACTGCCTGATCGTCAGCGTGCTGTCGCTGATCGCGACCCGAAGCTCCGCGGAGCCGTTCGCAGCTCGAGTTCAGGCCGCGCGGCCGTACCACGGCCAAGAGGAGGTCGCACAGCGGGTTCGCGCATTGCTTGCCGGACAGCTGCGCACGCCCGCACGAGTGCAGGATTCCTACGGCTTCCGCGCGATCGCGCCTATTTTCGGTGCGACCTGGCAAGCGGTGCAGCGGCTGCAGATGACTCTTGCTGTCGAAATGAACTCGGCCACCGAGAATCCACTGATCAGCGTCGACGATGACGAGGTGTTCCACAACGGCAATTTCCACGGCATGCCGATCGCGCTCGCCGTGGACGAGTTGAAGCTCGCCGTCGCCAGCACCGCCCTGCTGTCCCAATGCCGATTGGCCAACCTGACCGACCCCACGGTAACCGGGCTGCGCCCCTTTCTTGCCGACGGACCCGCCGGCAGCAGTGGCGTCATGCTCCTGGAGTACACCGTGGCCGCGGCGATCGCCGAGATCAGGGCGGCGGCCGCCCCTGGCTCGCTTGGGCACACGGTCATTTCGCGAGGAACCGAAGACCACGCCAGCTTCGCGTCACAGGCCGCGACCCAACTCACGGACATTCTCGAGCAGGCGACAGTGGTCCTGGCGTGCGAGTTGATCTCCGCGGTGCGTGCGTTGGGTCAGCAGGGTAATGAGATCGACCTCGCCACTCCGCTTGGCGCCTACCTGCGCCGAGTCCGCAACCAACTCGATTCGCGCGTGGCTGATCGGCCACTCAGCGCGGATCTGAAAGCGGCCACGGAATTTCTGCACAAACCCGCGCGCAGCGCTCTAGACAACTCGGGTGGTCCTGCGTCCGAGCCGACCGGAAAGTAGTACGCCCATGATCACTTTCGAAAACGTAAGCAAGGCCTACCCGGACGGTACGGTAGCGGTCGATCAACTGAATCTGGAATGTCCGACCGGCAAGATCACGGCTCTGGTCGGTCCGTCCGGGTGCGGGAAGACCACCTCGTTGCGGATGATCAACCGCCTCATCGAACCCACCTCGGGAACAATATCGCTGCACGGAGAATCGACCGCAGCGATGGATCCCGCGCTACTGCGGCGCAGGATCGGCTACGTCATCCAGAACGCGGGCCTCTTTCCGCATCGGACCATCATCGACAACATCGCCACTATGCCGAGGCTGCTCGGCAAGACCCGGCGAGAAGCCCGCAAACGCGCGACCGAACTGCTCGACGTGGTCGGCCTGGCGGCGAATTTCGGGGATCGATATCCCTGGCAGCTATCCGGTGGTCAGCAGCAACGGGTCGGCGTCGCCCGCGCGCTGGCGGCCGACCCCGCGTTCATGTTGATGGACGAGCCTTTCAGCGCGGTGGATCCGGTAGTCCGGACACAGCTGCAGGACGAATTCCTCCGGCTGCAGGAACACATCGGCAAGACCATTATCGTGGTCACCCACGACATCGATGAAGCTTTGAAGCTGGGTGATCAGGTCGCGGTGTTGCGCACCGGAGGCCGCCTCGCCCAAACCGCCACTCCGCATGAACTCCTCACCCAACCGGTGGACGAGTTCGTCGCCGATTTCGTCGGCCGGGACCGCGGATATCGATCGCTCGGGTTCGCCTCTGTCGATGGAACGCTGGAGACCACAGACGAGCCCACGGCGCGACTCGGAGACTCCGCAGACACTGTCGCCTCGCAGGCACGCGGCGAGTGGCTCCTGATCATCGATGAGAACAACAGGCCGATCGGCTGGGTACGACCACATTCCATCACCGGCCGGATCACCTCCGGTGATCTCAACTTCAGTGGTACCACGGCGAGTGCGCACGGAACTCTGCGCGCTCTACTCGACGCGGCACTCTCCGCGCCGAGCAAACGCGGCGTCGTGGTGGACCGCCACGGCGCTTTGGTAGGCACGGTGACCGCGGCCGCCGCCGTGGCGGCGATCGAGAACTCCGACCGGCTGGACGCGGAGGTACCGTCGAAATGAACTTCGAATGGCTCGGGCGCCAATCCGGCCACATCATCGACCTTGTCGGTTGGCACGTCGTACTTTCGGTAGCCCCACTGGTCGTCGGGCTGATCATTGCGTTACCGATCGGATGGGTCGCACATCGTAGCCGTCGGCTGCATCCCTACGTTGTGGGAACGGCGGGCCTGTTCTATACCGTCCCGTCGCTCGCCTTGTTTGTCATGATGCCGTTGATTCTGGGCACCAAGATCCTCGACCCGATGAACGTCATCGTTTCGCTGACCATCTACACGGTCGCGCTCCTCGTCCGCGTGGTCGCCGACGCCCTCGATGCGGTGCCACCGGAAACAGTCCTCGCGGCGACCGCAATGGGTTACCGGCCGTATCAAACGCTGTTGCTGGTCCAGTTACCGATCGGTGTGCCCGTGATCAGCGCGGGCCTGCGGGTCGCGGTCGTCTCGAACGTCAGCCTGGCATCGCTTGCCGCGCTCCTCGGCATTCCCCAGGTCGGAACACTATTCACCCAGGGCTTTCAGCTCCGGTTCTACACACCGATCATCACGGGCATCGTGTTGTGCCTGCTGCTCGCCCTCGTCCTGGATCTGCTCGTCGTGCTGGGCAACCGGCTGCTCACGCCCTGGACCCCGAAGGTGGTCGCATCATGATCGATTGGCTGCTGGATCCCGCCCACTGGAGTGGACCCGACGGAATACCGACCCTTGTCTATCAACATCTCCTGTACACATTTATGGCGTTGCTCGTCGCGGCGGCACTCGCCGTTCCCCTCGGCCTCTACATCGGCCATACCCGGCGCGGCGCGGTGGTCATCGCCGGACTGGCGAACTCGTTGCGCGCCCTGCCGACCATAGGCCTGCTGATCTTGCTGGTACTGGTCATTGCACCGTCCTTCACGACGAAGCTGGCCTACCTCGTGCCCAGCCTCATCGTGCTGATTCTCCTCGCCATTCCCCCGATTCTGACCAATACGTACGCGGGCGTCACAACCGTCGACGCCGCTGCCGTGGACGCCGCCCGCGGCATGGGGTTCCGGTCTCTCCGAATCCTCTTCGAAGTGGAAATCCCGTGCGCCATGCCGTTGATCCTGTCCGGTATTCGCAGTGCCGTACTCCAGCTCATCTCGACCGCGACAGTGGCGGCCTACATCTCCCTGGGCGGTCTCGGTCGGTTACTGATCGACGGCAAGGCGCAAAGCAACTACGCAATGATGGCGGCCGGTGCTGTTCTCGTCTCACTGCTGGCGCTCGTCTTCGACCTGGGTATCGGATTCGGAGCCACCCGCCTGGTGTCGCCAGGCCTGACGCGCCGCAACAGCAAAGCGCGCCGGAATCCAGCTCTGCCGCCGCGACCTGCCACCGCATGATTCGAGGAACGTTCGCATGAAGAAAACGCTCATCGCCGGAATTACCGCCTGTGCGCTCGTCGCGCTCACAGCGTGTGGAATCGGCAAGGACCCGTTCTCCACCGAGGCCGGCTCGGGCAGTTCGGGCAATGCCATTGTGGTCGGCTCCGCCGACTTTCTGGAGAGCCAACTGATCGCAACCATCTACGTCGAAGCGTTGCGTGCCAAGGGAGTGGAGGTCAAGGAGAAGCCGAATATCGGTAGCCGTGAACTTTACATACCGGCGATCAAGGACGGCTCTATCGACTTGATCCCGGAATACTCCGGCGCCTTGCTGCAATACCTGAACCCCGACACCACCGCGACGACACCAGACGAAGTCATCGCAGCTCTGCAGACGGAACTGCCAAAGGGGCTCATAAATCTCGATCCCGCGCCAGCAGAGGACAAGGATGTCTTGGCCGTTCGTGAGGGGACGGCCAAGACATACTCGCTGAAGAGAATCGAAGATCTGGTGCCACACGCGGGGGAATTGATCCTTGGTGGCCCACCCGAGTGGAAAACACGGAAGAACGGCGTCGCCGGTCTGAAAGCGGTCTATGGATTGACCTTCAAGGACTTTCTAGCGCTCGATGCCGGCGGACCGCTGACGCTGAACGCATTGACCAGCGGACAAATTCAGGTTGCCGATGTGTTCAGTACCGACCCCGCACTGAAAAACGAGAAACTGGTTGCACTCACCGACACCAAACAACTGTTCCTGGCCGAAAACATCACACCGATCGCGAACCACGCCAAGGTAACCGACGAAGTACGTAGCATCCTGAACGAGGTATCGGGCGAACTGACGACCGAAGATCTCATCGCGATGAACGCGCGCGTCGCCAACCTCGACGACATGCACGATATCGCCAAGGATTGGCTGGCCTCCCGAAACTTGCCGTGAGAACGGGCGTGCTTGCCCTTAGCGTCGTGGTCGCCGTCGATCCGATAGTGCGGCGGTCCGCCCCATCCAGATCTGTCCCAGGCCGCGGTCCGGATATCGAGGGCACAGACCAGCTGCTTGTACTGAGCACCACCGCGACGATCGCGTCGCGGTGGTGCGGCGGCGAGGCGGCCAGCGAGGTTCTGTTGACCGCAAGCGCCGTCGGGTTGGCGTCCTGCCCGTTGCCGCCGACGTAGTTCGGGAGTAGCTGACCGCCCGAGCGGGGTGACTCGCGCAGGTCCCAGATGGTTTGGGCGCGAGCGAGTTTGTGGTCGAGGCCGCCGAAGGGGCGCTCGAACTTCACCAATGGCGCGAGGTCGCGGTATTTCGGGATGCGGCGTTCGGTCACCGGCTCGGATTCTCCTGTTGCTCGGCGATATTCGGGCGGCCATTGGGGGCCCGCAGCCGGAGTGAGCGCATGCCGCCGTCTACTTCCAGCATGACGCCGGCGGTCGAAGCCGCGTGTGGTCCGGCGAGATACAACCCGGATCGGTCAGTGGATGTCGCGCGCGTGCCGGTCCGGTGGGGGAGGGGATTCCAGCTCGGCGAGGTATGCGGAAGCGGTGTCGGCTTCGGGTACGCCGAGACGGCGATAGATCTCGGCGGCGCGGCGAAGCTCGGTCACGGCTGTGGAAGCGTCGCCGAGGCGGACCCTGCTGCGTGCGGAACCGTCGAGAGCGCGGGCCTGTTCGCGTTGGCTGCCGATTTCGCGGGCCAGTCCGACGGCATCGGTGAAGGCGGTCAACGCCTTGGCCGGTTCACCGGCAGCGAGCAACACTGTCCCGATTTCGTTGAGTGCCGCGGCTTCACCAGAGCGGTGCCCGAGCTCGCGGAAGAGGAGGAGGGCATGTTGGTGCAAATCGGCGGCCTGCGCATGGTCTCCGGTCCGCTGGCGCACGAGGCCGAGGTTGTTGAGGGCGTTGGCTTCGCCGAGGCGGTTGCCGAGTTCCCGATGGAGGGCCAGAGCGTGCTGTTGTAACTCGGCGGCCTGCGCATAGTCGCCGGTGCGCATGCGCATGAGTCCGAGGTTGGTGAAGCTGTTGGCTTCGCCGAGGCGGTTGCCGAGTTCTCGATGCAGGATCAGGGCCTGCTCATGTAGGCCGGCGGCCTGCGCATAGTTGCCGGTCCGCTGGCATACGAAACCGAGGTTGTTGAGGGCGTTGGCTTCGCCGAGGCGGTAGCCGAGTTCCCGATGGAGGGCCAGAGCGTGCTGTTGTAACTCGGCGGCCTGCGCATAGTCGCCGGTTTGCATGCGCACGAGGCCCAGATTGCCGAGACTGTTCGCTTCGCCGAGGCGGTTGCCGATCTCCCGGTACACCTCCAGGGCCTGTTGGTGCAGGTCCGTGGCCTGCTCGTGGTCTGCGGTCCGCAGGAATACCAGGCCGAGATTGCCGAGGCTGTTTGCTTCGCCTTGGCGGTTGCCGATTTCTCGGTAGCGGCCAAGTGCCTGTTGGTACAGGGCGGCGCTCTCGCTATGGTCTCCGGTGTCTTTGCGTAGGTTGCCAAGGCTGACAAGGGTGTTGGCCTCGCCGAGGCGGTTGCTGATTTCGCGGTAGCGGCCGAGCGCCCGCTGGTACAGGTCGGCAGCCTGCCCGTAAGCCCCGGTTCGCCAGTGTGTGTCGCCAAGGGCACCAAGGGCGTTGGCGTGCGCGAGCCGGTCACCGAGATGTTCACTGGCGTCGGCGGCGCGCTGGTGCAAGTCCCGCGCCAGCGGCCAGGGTCCGTCGCGTTGCAATAATCCAGCCACCACTTCGGTCAAGGTGACCATCCGGCCAGGGTCGCGGCCGGTCGTGTGTTCCAGGCAGGCCAGCAGGTTCGCGCGTTCCCTGCGCATCCATGCCAATGCCCGCATCTCCCCGAATTCCGGCACTTCGCCACCACCTGTGGCGTCGGTGGTGGGGCGAGTTTGGCGTGTCAGTCGCGCATCCGCGGCAGCGGCGGTGTGCTGGTAGTAGTTCAGCAGCCGATCCACCGCGTCGATGTTGTCATCTGCCGCATCTGTGGTGGTGAGCGTACGGGCATAGACGCGCAGCAGATCGTGCAAGCGGTAGCGGCCCCGCGCCGTTTCGTCGAGGAGGTGGTCGCGGTACAGAGCCTGCAATTCCCGCCGCGCCGTCGTGACATCGACCCCGGCCAGTGCCGCGGTGGCGGAAGCGTCAAGATCCGGGCCCGGGTGCAGGCCCAAGCGGCGAAACAGCAATCGTCGCTCAGGTGGCAATTCCCGGTAGGACAGGTCGAATGCGGCGCGGACGACCGAGTCATCGGCATCGAGTTCTGCCAGCCGGTCCGTCGCCGCTTCGAATTCCTCAGCCAGCTCGGTGATTTCGGCTGTCGTCCAGTCCGGGTGGTGCGCAATGCGTCCGGCCACCAGCACGACCGCCAGCGGTAGACATCCACACAACCCGGCGATTCGCCGCGCCACGTCTCGCTCGCTGTCGTCAGGAGAGGCACGATGGGCGACCGTGCGAAACAGGTCCGCGGCTGCGTCCAGGTCGAGAACCCTCAGCGCCAGTGGTTGCATATCCTTCAGCAAGAGCAGGCGCCGGCGGCTGGTAACCAGAGTCAGGCAGTCGGGTCCACTCGGGACGAGTGGCTCGATCTGACCCCGATCGGCCGCATCGTCGAGCACGATCAGTACCTTCTTCGTGGCCAGCCGGTTACGCCACAGATCTCGGCGCCCGGTCAGGGTGTCGGGAATGTTTCGCGGATCCAGCCCCAACTCGAGCAACATCCCGGCCAATACATCCGACGGATCTGCGGCCTGTCGTCCGGAAGTGTGTGCGTGCAACTCGACGAAGTACTGCCCATCCGGGAAACGCGCCGCCAGCTCGTGTGCTGCGCGGACGGCCAGCGTCGTCTTCCCGACGCCGGCCAAACCGTCGATCGCGTAAATCGACACCACCTGCCCGCCACTGGCTGCGGCCAGAATCTGCCGCAGCTCCCGATCACGTCCCAGGACCGCACGCGAATCGGCGGGAAGGCTGGATGTGATCGGCTGCCGCGGCGGTGGCGTAGCCTCGTGGTGGTGGACGCCGGCGTTGATGGTGCCGGTGTTGTCGCCGACCACGTTCACCTGCTGGGCGTGGTCGCGGGCCTCGAACTCGGGCACCGGAAATTCCTTGATCAGTTGATATTGATCGTGCCGGTATTGTCGCCGCGGATATTGACCTGCTTGGCGGTGTCGTAGGCGGTCGCAATGAATGCTTCGACGGTCCGGTCCTGTTTTGCGGTGGCCACAAGGTGCCGGAGTTCGGCGGCGAAGACGGGATCGGACCGGATGGCCGAGGTGATCACCTCCGCTGCGGCCATCTGGTTCTCCGGTGTCGGGTCCTGATCCAAAGCGGCTAGGGCAGTGGGGGTTTCAGCATCACCACCGAACTTTTCGGCGATCAGTTCGCGGAGCCGGGTCACGGCGTGCCAACTGCCGGCAGCCGCGGTCTGGGCGAGTTGTTCGCCGAACTTCGATGCGAGCAGCGCTGCTGCCGCGATGCCCAGTGACACCGGATCGATCATTCCCCTGCCTCCTGAATCCTTCAGCCCGCGACCAACTCCAAGGCTAAGCTGCCCCGCCCACGGTCGTAGTCGAATCCGTCTTTCGCCAACCCGACACGAAACGGTCCGCCGCGGCCCAGCGCGTCGAGCCGCAAGCGGTCGAGACAGCCACAGCCACAACAAGTTCCACTGTCCAGTTCGCTTTGGCATGCATCAGCAGTCAGCACGTCGAGCCCCCACTGGTGTCCTGGTCCTGGCCGGTTTGTGCGGCTGAGAGTTTCTTGCCGAGTTGTACATGCCGCTAACATGCCCGGCACGGCGGTGCCACCGCTGCGCGTCGTCGACGGGGTGGGGGTCAGCGGTGACTAGTCTGGGATGCCTGCGCCAAACATGCTGTTGCTGGCCGACCGCAACTCCGCCGTCACAGCGTTGATCGAGCAGATCGCCGCGACCGGAGCGCAGTTGCTGATCCGCTGCAACGCCAACCGCAGGCTGGCACCGATCCAGTGGCTGCCCGACGGATCACACCTCGCGCGGATCGGCGCAGTACAAGTGTGGGTGATCGACGCTGAGATCGTCATGACCCGCGCCGGGGCCCCAAGCTCACCGGCCGCCACCGGCTGATCACCACACTCATCGACCACCACCGGTTCCCGGCATCGGAACTGGTCGCCCTGGACCACCAGCGGTGGGAGATCGAAACCACCTACCTGGAACTGAAATTCAGCATCCTGGGCAACCGAGTACTACGCGCCCGCACACCAGCCGGACTCTCTCAAGAGATCTACGCCCTGCTCACCACATACCAGGCACTACGGCTGGCCATGGCCGACGCCATCGGCGTTCCCACCGACCGAGCCAGCCTCACCGTCTCCCTGCGCACCAGTCTGTGACCAGGTCATCCACGCCGCCGGCGTCACCGCCGACACCACCATCGACCTGGTCGGCACAATCGGCCGCGCCATCCTGTCGGACCCCCACCACCGCGCCGCTCACGAACCAGCCCCCGCGTGGTCAAACGCGCCATCTTCGAACACCGCGCCAAAGGCACCATCGACCGCCGCAGCTACACAACCAGCATCACCGCCTATATCGCGCCTGGTTGACAACCAGGCAACGACGCCAAATGCCACTAGTGCTCGACCTATGACGAGTAGACGCGCGGTCGTCGCCGAGATTGTTGTCCGCACCGGCCATGGCGGCGCCACCACCGTCGGCGCCGAGAAGGAGTTGCTCGGAGGGTAACGGCGTATCGACTGAACGCTTATTGGTCACTGTGGTGAAACACTGGGCATCTACAGTGACCTACATGGCCGATGATAAGACGCTGCTCCGCAACGCCGGCACCGCGCGGAGCCGCGACCCTCAGGAGGGTGTCGAGACCCTTGAACTCGAGGCGGCGATCGCCCGCAACGTACGCCAGCTGCGCCAGCAGCAGGGGTTTTCCGTAGGTGACATGGCCGAGCGGATAGGCATCTCCAAGGCCATGCTCTCCAAGATCGAGAACGCCCAAACCTCTTGCAGCCTGGGCACCCTCGCGCGCCTGGCGCAGGGGCTTGATGTGCCGGTGACGAGCCTGTTCCGCGGCGCTGACACAGAGCGGCCGGCATCCTTCGTCAAGGCGGGGCAGGGCACCCCGATCGTACGCAACGGCACCCAGGTGGGACACGAGTACGAACTGCTCGGCACGCTCCGCGGAGAGCACAAGCGGCTGGAGTGCCTGATGGTCACGCTCAATGGCGCGAGCGAGGTCTATCCGCTCTTCCAGCACCCTGGCACGGAATTCATATACGTGCTGGAGGGCGTCATGGACTACGGCCATAGCCGCTCGACCTACCGCCTCCACCCCGGCGACTCGCTCCAGCTCGACGGCGAGGGAGTGCACGGCCCGACCAACCTGATCGAGCTCCCGATCCGATTCCTTTCGGTCATCGCGTTCCCGGACTCGAGCGTGTAGTTGTGACGCTTGCCGAACGCGGATTCGTCAGGCCGAGCTGGCGGTCGGCATCCCGTGCCGTCTGTCACGGTTGCCTCCTCGTCAAGTGAATCCAAGCGGATCGCCACGCGGTCACTGACCGGCCACCACATCCATTCCTTGCAGCGTTGCCGCTTCACCTCCCCTTCATGCTCTGTCGGGTGGGGGCTGGAGACCCTTGCGGTCAGGCACGTTCTCCTTCGGAAGACGGCTGACGAGCGCCGCGCACCGCCTCGGCGGCCATCTGAGCACGCTCGGCGGCGATGGTGGTGACGTCGCCGTGGCCGGTGTGGACGACGGTGTCGTCGGGCAGAGCGAAGAGCTTTGCGCGGATCGATGCCTCCAAGGTCGGGCGGTCACTGAACGACCGGCCGGTGGCACCGGGGCCGCCGTGGAAGAGGGTGTCGCCGGTGAAGACGCAGCCCAGGTCAGGGGAGTAGAGGCAGACCGCGCCCGGGGCGTGGCCTGGCGTGTGGAGCACTTGCAGGGTCGTGCCGGCCACGGTGAGGACTTGGCCGTCGGCGAGGTCGGCGTCCCACAGCTCGCCGTGGGGGTCGTCGGGACCGCCGTGGGTGAGCTCCCACAGCGACCGGTCGTCGGGGTGGAGCAGGATCGGCGCCATGACCTTCTCTCGCAGGGCGGGTGCCATCCGGATGTGGTCGTCGTGGGCGTGGGTGCACACGATCGCGGTGACCTTGCGGTCGCCGACAACCTCGAGGATGCCCGCCACCGAGTGGGGTGCGTCGATGACGAGGCACTCGGTGTCGTCGCCGACGACCCAGATGTTGTTGTCGACGTCGAAGGTCTCGCCGTCGAGGCTGAAGGTACCCGAGGTGATGCCATGATCAACGCGGGCGATCCGCGCGGTCACAGGATGACCACCGATCGGAGAACTTCGCCGTGGTGCATCCGCTCGAAGGCGGCCTCGATTTCGTTGAGCTCGATCTTCTCGGTCACGAAGGCGTCCAGGTCGAGACGACCCTGCTGGTAGAGGTCGACGAGTATCGGGAAGTCACGGCTGGGCAGGCAGTCGCCGTACCAGCTCGACTTGAGCGCCCCGCCGCGGCCGAAGACGTCGATGAGCGGGAGGTCCGGCATCTTCATGTCGGGAGTCGGTACGCCGACGAGCACGACGGTGCCTGCCAGGTCGCGGGCGTAGAACGCCTGCTTCCAGGTCTCGGGGCGGCCGACCGCCTCGATCACGACGTCGGCACCCTCGGCGCCTTCGTAGAACTGCGCGGCGATCTCGGTGATCGCCTCGACCGGGTCGACCTGGGACGAGTCGACGGTGTGGGTGGCGCCCAGCTCCTTGGCCTTGGCGAGCTTCTTTGCGTCGATGTCGACGGCAATGATCGGATTGGCGCCCGCCAGCGCGGATCCGGCGATCGCGGCCACGCCGACGCCGCCGCAGCCGATGACCGCTACGGACTTGCCACGAGTCACGGCGCCGGTGTTGATCGCCGCGCCGATGCCGGCCATCACGCCACAGCCGAGCAGGCCCACGGCGGCCGGGCAGGCACTGGGGGAGACCTTCGTGCACTGCCCGGCGGCGACCAGGGTCTTCTCCGCGAAGGCGCCGATGCCGAGCGCAGGCGAGAGTTCAGTGCCGTCTTCGAGCGTCATCTTCTGGGGCGCGTTGTGGGTGTTGAAGCAGTACTGCAGGTCGCCGCGCTTGCAGGCCCGGCACTGGCCGCAGACGGCACGCCAGTTAAGGATCACAAAGTCACCAGGCGCGACCTCGGTGACTCCGGGACCGACCGCCTCGACGATGCCCGCCGCCTCGTGGCCGAGCAGGAAGGGAAAGTCGTTGTTGATGCCGCCCTCGCGGTAGTGCAGGTCGGTGTGGCAGACCCCACATGCCTGAACCTGCACGACGGCCTCCCCCGGCCCTGGGGCGGGGACGTTGATCGTGACGACCTCCACCGGGGCACCCTGCGCGCGGGCAATGACACCCTTTACCTGCTGCATAACTGTCTCTTCCTTCCGCCGCCGTCACCGGCGGACTTGTCCAAGGTTGTGGTATGGGTCGACGTGTCTCAGCGTCGTGCCAGCATTTCCAGGCTGTCCGCCAGGGCGAGCGCCCCGGCTTCCGCGTCGACATCCTCGACGTGCTCCGCGGGCGCGTGCGAGATGCCTGAGGGGTTGCGCACGAAGAGCATCGCCGTACTGACGTGGTCTTTCAGGACGCCGGCGTCGTGGCCGGCGCCGGTGCCGAGCTGCGGTGCGTCCCCGATGACGCCGCAAAGTGCATCGCGCAGTCGGGGGTCGAAGTCGACCGCTGGGCTCCATGACTCCTCGGTCACGGTCACCTCGCAGCCCTCCTCGCGGGCGGCGGCGGCGACCCGCGTGCCGACCTCCTCGATGAGGTAGCGGGTGACGGCGTCGTCGGGGTGCCGCACGTCGAGCCACATCTGGACCCGGGAGGCGATCACGTTGGTGCCGCCGGGGATCGGCACGAGCCGGCCGACGGTCGCGCGCGCGTCCGGCACGGAGCGGGCCAGCCCCTGGATGGCGACGACCGCCTGCGCGGCGGCCACCATCGGGTCGCGCCGGTCGGGCATCAGCGTGGTCCCGGCGTGGTTGCCCTCGCCGGTGAAGACCAGCCGCCAGCGGCCGTGACCGAGGATCGAGGTGGCCACAGCGACCGGGGCTCCCAGGTCGACGAGTCCGCGGCCCTGCTCGACGTGGAGCTCGACGAAGGTGTCGATGCGGGCGAGGGTTTCCGGGTCGGCGCCGATGCGGTCGGGGTCGAGGCCGTGGGCGCGGCTGGCCTCGGCGAAGGTGACGCCGTCGGGGTCCTTCAGCGCCAGTACGCGCTCGGGCGGGATCGTCCCGGTCAGCAGCAGCGAGCCGAGACAGGCCAGCCCGAAGCGCGACCCCTCCTCCTCCGGGAAGACCGCGATCGCTCGGCGGCCCGGCACGTCCCGGGCGGCGAGAATGTCGAAGGCGACCAGCGCGGAAGCCACACCGAGCGGGCCGTCGTACGCACCGCCACCGGGGACGGAGTCCAAGTGGCTCCCGGTGACGACGGCACCCTCCCCAGGACCTCCCTGCCAGGCCCAGATGATGCCGTTGCGGTCGGTTTCGATATCGAGGCCGCGCGCATGCGACGCGCCGATGAACCACTCCCGCAGTCCTAGCTCGGCTCGGCTATAGACCGGTCGGCTGTAGCCACCGCGGACCGGGTCGCGGCCGATGTCCACGATCTCGGCCAAGAGAGAGGCGACGGTGTCACTGCGGGGGCCGGTCATCGGGGGTCCTTCGGGAGTAGGAACAGTCGTACGTCGGCCAGCACCTCGTCGAGGTCGACCGTGGCGGTGGCGGTCCCGTCGAGGGCGAGTTCGCCGGAAGCCGGGTGGGCACGGCGGATGGTGACCTCGGCGTGGCAGAGCCCGCGGCGGGTCATCACGTTGAGCGCACGCGTGGGGGCGTGAAGCGACACGGAGACCGGCGCCTCACCCGGGAAGCGCATCTGGGTGCCGGCGAGCATGTCGACGGGCGAGCCATCGACGACCAGCCGCAGCGCGCCGAGCGCGGTGAAGAGCCGGTCCATGCCGGGGAAGACCGAGAAGGCTGCGTCCCGGTCGAGGTCTGCCACGCTGATCCGCCACAGGATGTCCCCGGACGGGGCGCTCGCGACCGCCAGTTCCCGGGTGGCCCCGGCGCCGTTGCGCCAGGGGGACGGGACCACCCGGGCAGGGTCCAGCAGCATCATCAGCGCATCTCGCCGGCGCCCACGTAGGGGTACAGGCTGGTCAGCAACTTGCCCTCGGCGAACCGCTCGAGGCGGAAGTCCGAGGCCGGGACGTCGGGGTCGGTGCTGTCGCCCTCGAAGACGAGGTCGGCGACGAGGTCACCGACGGCCGGGCTGATCTTGAAACCGTGACCTGCGAAGCCGGCGCACAGGATCAGGCCGTCGATGCCGCGCACCGGCGCGATCACGGGATTCCAGTCCGGCGGGACGTCGTACACTCCGGCATACGTGTGCGTAACCGACGGGCCGGGGAAGCCCGGGAACCGGTGCATGACCTTCTCAGCGTACTTTTCGATACTCGCCTCGCCGGCGATGTTGGAGTAGTCGTCGGGGTCGACGAATTTCTTCTGGTGGTCGGCGTGGTCGCTGTTGCCGACCAGGAACTGGCCGGAGCCCTCGATGCGGCAGTACTGCAGGCTGACCAGGTCGGAGACGACCGGCAGGTCGGGCAGCGGCTCGCCTGCGTCGACGATGAGCAGTTCGGAGCGGTAGGCGTCGATCGGAAAGTCGATGTCGAGGGCCGCCAGGAGCTTCGCCGACCACCAGCCGGCGGCGATGATGACGATGTCCGCCTCGATGATTTCACCGTCCGCGAGCTCGACGCCGGTGACCTTGTCGCCCTCGGTGCGGATGCGCGCGACAGAGGTGTTCTGCCGGATCCTCGCGCCCTTGTCGCGGGCCCGCCGGCCGAAGTGCAGAGCGAGCTGGGTCGCGTCCGCGAAGCCACCCCGCGGCTCATGCGACGCGAGCGCGACGTCCTCGGTGTTCATCATCGGCCACAGCGCCTGGAGTCGGTCGTTGTCGATGAGGTCGACCTCGATGCCGAGCTCCTGGTGCATGGCGGTGTTGGCCTGGAGGGCCTCGATGTTCTCCTCGCCCACGAGCACGGTGTAGCCGACTTGGCGGAAGCCGACTTCGGCACGGAGCTGTTCGAACAGCGGCAGGCTGCGCCAAGCCATGGTGGCGATCGAGGGGACACCGTAGTGCGCCCGGACGATCCCGCTGGACTTGCCGGTGCCGCCGCTGGCGAGTTGGTGGCGCTCCAGCACGAGTACGTCGGAGATACCTCGCTCAGTGAGCGCCCGGGCGGTAGACAGGCCGATCAGACCGCCACCGACGACAACTGCCTTGCGTCCACTCATGAGAAGGTTCCCCCGTTGTTCCAGCCAGGGATCCAGGATGTGCCGGCCAGCGGGATGCGGGCCATCGCGGCGGCCTCGATGGAGATGGCAACCATATCCTCGGGCTCCAGGTGGGTGACATGGGACTTCCCGCAGGCGCGGGCGATCGTCTGGGCCTCCATGGTCAGCACGCGGAGGAAGTTGGCGATCCGGCGGCCGCCCTCGACCGGGTCGAGTGCCTTCTGCAGCTCGGGGTCCTGGGTGGTGATGCCGGCCGGGTCCCGGCCGTCCTGGAAGTCGTCGTAGAAGCCGGCGGCCGAGCCGAGCTTGGCGTACTCGGCTTCGAGCTCGGGGGCGTTGTCCCCTAGCGCGATGAGGGCGGCGGTACCGATGGCAACCGCGTCGGCACCCAGTGCCAGGCATTTGGCGACGTCAGCGCCATTGCGGATGCCTCCGGAGACGATGAGTTGGATGCCGTCGGGCTTTTTGTGGACGCCGAGCTCCTGCAGGGCCTGGACGGCCTGCGGGATAGCCGCGAGCGTCGGGATGCCGACGTTCTCGATAAAGACCTCCTGGGTGGCGGCGGTGCCGCCCTGCATCCCGTCGACCACGACGACGTCGGCGCCGGCGTGGACGGCGAGCTTGACGTCGTAGTAGGTGCGTGAGGCGCCGACCTTGACGTAGATCGGCTTCTCCCAATCGGTGATCTCGCGGATTTCGTTGATCTTGATGGTGAGGTCGTCGGGGCCGGTCCAGTCGGGATGGCGGCAGGCCGAGCGTTGGTCGATGCCAACCGGCAGGTCGCGCATGCCGGCGACCCGCTCCGAGATCTTCTGGCCCAGCAGCATGCCGCCACCACCTGGCTTGGCGCCCTGGCCGAGCACGATCTCGATCGCGTCCGCGCGGCGCAGGTCGTCGGGGTTCATGCCGTAGCGGTTGGGCAGGTACTGGTAGACGAGATTTTTGGAGTGGCCGCGCTCCTCGGGGGTCATCCCGCCGTCGCCGGTGGTCGTCGACGTACCGGTCTCGGAGGCACCGCGCCCGAGGGCCTCCTTGGCGCGGCCGGAGAGGGCGCCGAACGACATGCCCGCGATGGTCAATGGGATGTCGAGGTGAAGCGGGAACTTCGCGTTGCGCCCGCCGAGCACTACGTCGGTGCCGCACTTCTCGCGATAACCCTCCAGGGGGTAGCGCGACATCGACGCGCCGAGGAAGAGTAGGTCGTCGAAGTGCGGAAGGGCCTTCTTGGCGCCCCAGCCGCGGATGTCATAGATGCCGGTCTCGGCGGCGCGATGGATCGCGGCGATGGTGGCGCGGTCGAAGGTGGCGGACTCACGTAGGCCGTGGCGGGCGCGGTCTTCTGGGGTCAACTTCATGGCGGTGCTCCGTCGCTCGGATCGGGATCAGTACGTGTTGTCGGCGTGGAAGTGGTAGAGCGTGCGAGCCGAGCCGTAGCGCTGGTACGACGCCGGGTCGTCGTCCTCGTAGCCGGCGGCCTTGAGCAGGCCGGCCAGCTCCTCGAGGTGCTCGGCGCGCATCTCTTTCTCGACGCAGTCCGCGCCGAGGGACTTCACGGTGCCACGCACGTATATGCGGGCTTCATACAGTGAGTCACCGAGGGTGTCGCCCGCGTCGCCACGGACGACGAGGCGCCCGCGTTGTGCCATGAAGGCGCTCATATGACCGATCGAACCCCCGACAACGATGTCGAGGCCTTTCAGCGAGATGCCACAGCGCGCACCCGCGTCCCCGTCGATGATCAGCAGGCCGCCGCGACCGGTCGCGCCGGCCGACTGCGACGCCGAGCCGGTCACGTGCACGACCCCACTCATCTGGTTCTCGGCCAGGCCTTGGCCGGCGTTGCCGTTGATGGTGACCTCGGCCTGCTTGTTCATGCCTGCCGCGAAGTAACCCAAGTGGCCGTTGATGGTGACCTTCACGGGAGCGTCGATGCCGACGGCGACGTTGTGGGCACCGAACGGGTTGTCGATGACGAACTCGCCCGACAGGCCCTCGGCGTGCAGCGCTTGATTGACCTCGCGCAGGGGCATGACGGCCAGGTCGAAGATCGTTGCGGCGTTCTCGGAAGTGCTCGCGGTGATCTCGGTGGCGACGGTGCTCATACTGGGACAACCTCCTCGGTCTCGGAACGGGTCCAGACATAGACAACCTCGGGCTCGGGCTCCCAGATGCGGGCGTACTCCACACCGGGCAGATGGGCGAGGGCGCGGTACTCCGAGGCCATCGCCACCCAGTCGTCGGTCTCGGCGATGACGGCCGGCTTGCAGGCGATCGCATCGCGAACCACCGCGAAGGAGTCGCGGTTGGATACCAGCAGCGTGTAGAAGCCGTCGAACGTCTCGGTCAAGTCGGTCAGCGCGGTCTCGATGTCCTTGCCGCCGGCCAGTTTGCGGGCGACGAAGCGCGCGCCGACCTCGGTGTCATTTGCCGAGTCGAACTCGTCACCTGCGGCCTCGAGGTCACGGCGGATCGAAGCGTGGTTGGCGAACGAGCCGTTGTGCACCAGGCACTCGCCCGGGCCGACTGTGTACGGGTGCGCGCCGGAGGCGGTGACGGCCGACTCGGTCGCCATCCGGGTATGACCCACGCCCTGCCAGCCGGTCGCCTTGTCCAGGCCCCACGCGGCGGCGAGGTCCTTGGGGGCGCCGACGCCCTTGAGCACCGCGAGGTCCTCGCCGAAGCCACCGACGAGCACATTCGGATAAAGCTCTTTCACGGCAGCCAGGAGCGCCTCGGAGCCGACGGCAGCGCTGGCCATCAGTGTGTTGTCGACCACGGCGATGGAGACCTCGGAGCCGACCCGCGCGCCGAGCGCGGCGGCGACCGTGTCGGCGGGCGCCTCCATATCGATCAGCGAGATCGTGCCGTGCCCCTTCGGTGACCAGACCTCGTTGCCGTACACGGCGATGCCGGCGGAGTCCGCCCCGCGGTCCTGCATCTCGCAGAGCATCCCGGTGAGCAGCTCACCGAGCCGCGAGTAGAGCTGGGGGCTACGCAGGTGCAACCCGACGATTCCACACATTCTGTCTCCTTGATCTGGCTGGTCCGGGCCTCAGAAGGCAGTGAGGTAGCGGTCGTGCTCCCACCCGGAGACAGCCGCGTGATAGGCGAAGAACTCGTCTTTCTTGAGCTTCGCGAAGTAGTTGGCGACACCGGCGCCGGCGACGTCGAGGGCGCCCTTGACGACCTCGTCGCCCTCGAAGGCCTCGACCGCGTGCAGCAGCGTCAGCGGGAAGGGCGTATTCGGGCCGGTGCCGACCTCGCCGAGGGCGAGCCCGGTGGCGATGCCGTCCAGGCCGGCGTCGACTGCGGCCGCGATGGCCAGGTAGGGGTTGGCCGAGCCGTCGCCGCCGCGTAGCTCGATGCGCTGGTTGTCGGGGATACGTACGTAGTGGGTGCGGTCGTTGCCGCCGTAGGTCGGCAGCTTGGGCGCCCAGGTAGCACCGCTCGCGCTGGAGGCGACCGCGCCGGTTCGTTTGTAGGAGTTGACCGTGGGGGCGATGACCGCTTGCAGGGCGGTCGCGTGCTCGAGGATGCCCGCGACGAAGGAGTAGGCCGTCTTGGACAGCCCCAGGCCGACGGAGTCCTCACCGCCCTCGCTGCTGGCCGGGAAGACCGAGGTGTCGGTCGCGGCGTCGCGCAGCGACAGGTGCAGGTGCAGGCCGGAGCCGGTGCGGTTGGCGAACGGCTTGGGCATGAAGGTCGCGATCATGCCGCGCTCCTGGGCGAGCACGTTGAGCAGGTAGCGCAGGGTGATAACCCGGTCCGCGGTGGTCAGTGCGTCGGCGTAGTGGAAGTTCTGCTCGAACTGGCCGTTGCCGTCCTCATGGTCGTTCGCGTAGTTGCCCCAGCCAAGGCTGTTCATCGCCGCGCTGATCGAGGTGAGGTGGTCGAACATCCGGGTCACGCCGCGGGCGTCATAGCACGGCTGCGCGGCAGAATCGAGGTCGTCGGCGGGGACAAGGGCCCCATTTGCGTCGCGCTTGAGCAAGAAGTACTCCACCTCCGCACCCGCGAAGGGGACGAACCCAGCCGCGGCGGCCTTGGCGATGACCTCCTTGAGGATCACCCGCGGGGCGAAGGGCCATGGCTTGCCCTCCACATGCGGATCGCAGTGGATGATCGCGAGACCCTTCCTGACAAAGGGGATCGGCATGAAGGACGAGATATCCGGGATCGCCATCAGGTCGGGGTCCTTCGGCTCTTGGCCGATCGCACCCACTGCGTAGCCGGCGAAGCCGACGCCGTCTGTGGCCAGCTCCTCGACCGCCTCGACAGGCACGAGTTTGGCGCACGGCTTGCCGTTGAGGTCGACGAACAGGGCGAGGATGAAGGTGGTACCGGTCTCTACACAGAGGCCGGCGAGGTCACGCGTTGTGGGCATCGCTAACTTCCCATTAATTGTTCACTGTTGTGAATCTATGATTCATGATAGTAGACGGTAGTAGGTTACGGCCGTGTTGCATATCGGTGAGACTCCGCTCTCAGTCCGCGGGTGCGGGCGGCCGACCTCGTTGTCGACCGCGTCGTCTACTCACCGGTGCGGCACTGCTGTACTGGGGTTCAGCGCAATGCCGGTGCGCACGCTTGCCATGGCACGGGCGCGCCGCTTCTTGTAAGTCGGCCGGAACGCCAGGAGCACACCTCCCACCAGTAGGGGCGCGCCGAATATCCAGGTCGGGTGGATGGCGATCAGCACTGCGGTGACCGCGACGGTGCCGAGAGCCAGGCCCAAGACGAGGCGGCGTAGTTTGGCCAGGTCGTTCGCTCCACGGGTGATGGTGTCGATCGCAGTGGTGTCGGGCACCCAGGTGCGGGCGCACTCCGGACACACCCACGACCGCGTCGACTCAGCTATCCAGGTGTCGATGTGGCCACAGGTGCAGTGCGGCCGGACCGGTATGCCGCCCATGCTCAGGCCGCCGCCGTCTCGGGCCTCACCTCGAGCACGAGCGTGCTGGGGTGCTTGTCCCGCAGGCTGAAGCTGCCCTTGTCCTCGACCACCCTGCGGTAGGCGTAGAGCAGGCAGCCGACCATGAGCAGGCCCAGGCCGACGAAGACCTCCCCCCAGCCGCCGTAACCCGTGATCGAGAACGAGGTCGCGCCGACCGCGAGCAGCGCGATGTTGAATACGACCAGGACACCGGCAACCCACAGCCACGGAGTCGACAATTTGAGCGGGCGCGCCAGACCGGGCCGGTCCTTTCGCAGCAGCAACACGGCCGACAGCGCGAAGATGTGACACAGGACGTAGCCCATGTTGCTGGCGGCGAGCACAGCCACCGTCGTGGGCAGGAACAGCACCGCGAGGATATTGACGGCCACGTCGACGTACATGCCCCGATTGGGCACGTTGTGCTTGTTGATGTGGCCGAACCACTTGATCGTCATCCCCGACTTCGACATGCCGTAGAGCGTGCGGGCCCCGCCGGCGCTCGCCGCGTTCATCGCCAGCACGAAGCTGCCGATCATAAAGACCACGACGATGTTGGACCCGACCGAGCCGATCTCGCGGTGCAGCAACGTCGCGTAGAAGCCCAGCGGCGCCGCGCCTTGGTCGCTCTGTGAGACCGCGCCACCCAGCGACAGCGGCAAGAGGGCGTAGACCGCGAGGCAGAACATCGCCGAACGTATGAGCGCCTTCTTGGTGTCGCTCTCGGTGTCGTGGTACTCCGGCGCGAAGGTCGCGCAGACCTCGATGCCATAGGCCGACCAGGCGTTGAGGTAGAGCCAGGCCAGCACTAGCTGGATCGTGCTCCCCATCGAGCCGTCAGCTCCCTCGAGGCCCCAAGTGAGGTTCGAAGCGGAATAGTCGGAAAGGAAGAACGGCACGATCATGAACAGAACCAACGGGATGAACAGCAGCCCGCCGGTGAAGTAGCCCATGATCTTGACCGGCTTCACGCCCAGGGAGTTGATCGCCCACAGCCCCAGAATCAGCATGATCGCGATGACGCGCGGCAGGTCCAGGTGGATGCCGTCCGAGACGCTCCAGGTCGCGTCCGAGAACCACTGGGCCTGGATCAGGCCGCCCGTGGTGAGGCCGAAGATCGCCAGCACCGAGGACCACCCTGCCCAGTAGCCGATCGCCGACATCGGCCCGGCCAGGCTGAAGCGCGAGCGCCAACCCTCGAAGGCATACATCGCTATGCCACCGGAATGCTCGGGGAACATCGTGGCCGGCTCGGTGTAGATCTTGTTCTGCAGCACCGCGATCACCATCGAGCCCAACCACACGGCCAGCGCGCCCAGGGCGCCGAGCGCACCGGTGGTGTAGCCGAGGGTGGCGATGATGAAGCCGGGGTTGGACAGAGCCATGACGAAGCCGTCGTACCAGTGCATCGTCTTGAGCAGTGTCGGCTCGTCCACATCCGCGACGGCGAACTCGCGGCTCATGGCCAGTTCGGGTTGGTTGGGAATTGTCATCGGTCGTTCCTTCAGGTTGCGTCATGGGTCAGCGGAGAGCGACCGCGTTGTCGCGATGGGGGCGCAGCAGGGCGTTGCAGGGGCAGTCAGCGTCGGAGGTAAGCGACCATGTCGGGGATGAGGTCGATGAACCCCTTGTAGGTGGCCAGGTCGTCGGGGAGCTCGTCGAGGATGGCGGCGAGTTGCGCGGCGTAGCGGGGGTATTCACGGACCTCGGCGAGTGAGGCCATGAAGGTGCGGATGTTGAAGGTCACCGCGCCGGTCATGGGCAGGCGGATGAAGTGCTCGAGCTCGATGCGGAATTGGCAGTTCTCGATTGCGTCGCCGCGGCGTACGGCGTCGGGCATGTCCCGGCCCCACTCCGGTAGCGACTCCAGAGCGATGTCGTACTTGCGCGTGGGCGAGGCGGCGATATTCCAGTTGACCCTGCGGAAGACTTGATCGGCCGGTAGGCGCATGAGGAACTGCTCGGCCCGGGCTGTCATGCCGGAACCGGTCATGCGGGGTACAGGGCCATGGATCTCGTACATGTCCATGCCCACGTCGAAACTCACCGACCAAGCGGCTGCGAAAGTCACCGCACCGGCGTCGAAATGGAGCTTTCCGTCCCGCTCGCGCACGAGCAGCAGGTCGTCGGGGACCTCGCGGGCGAGGAACTCCAGCGGTCCGTACGGCAGCGTGGACTCCTCGCCCAGCACGAGGATCTGGTCGGTGCCCAGCACGTCGTTGCGCCAGTGGAAGCGGTCGGGATCGCCGTCTACCTGCTCGTCCATGTGCATGATCGTGGGGTAGGAGAGGGCGAGGTCGCGCAGGTAATACAGGAGTAGGTCCCAGCAAGCCGGCTCCATGCCCGGCAATACCTTCACACGGGACGGATCGGTGTCCAGGACGGCGCGGCGCTCGGCCATGATCTGGGGGTACTCCGCACCGCCGAGGTCGACGATGTGGCGGCCCCACTCACCGGCGAGCGTCGCACGCGGCACCCGGGCCTGGTCGACGTTGACGGAATAGCGGAAGGCCGCATAGCCGTCCGGGAACGGCCATGGTAGCCGAGCCATGTGGTCGATCGGCTCGGCGAGGAACGTCGCCACGGCCGGTGTGTCGAGGGGTGTGATCGTTGTGAAGTCGGTCTTGGGCTCACGGGTGATGGTCATCGCGCTGCTCCTGGGTGGGCCGGCTCGAACTAAGCCGGGTCAGAGGTCCACTTCGATGTCATGGCCGCGCGAAACACACGCCATGATGTGGGCGGCTGCTTGCTTCTCCTCGGCGGTGAGGACGAAGTCGCGGTGCTCGAGAGCCTTCGCGGTCTTGACCGCGATCCGGCACTCGCCGCACACACCCTGCTTGCACAGGTAGCTCACCGGTACGCCCGTGGCGAGCAGCCCGTCGAGCAGGCTGACACCACTGGGAATCTCGACTTTCTGGCCGGTCGAGGCGATCGTGGCCGTGAAGGGGTCACCTGGATCCAGCTCCGGAGCAACGAACCGTTCCAGATGGATCCGGCTGGCCGGCCAACCGGCCTCGCGGGCAGCCGCCTCGTATGCTTCGAGCATCGGCGCCGGGCCGCATGCGTACGCGTGGGTACCGAAGGGCTGATTGCCCAGCAGCGCCGCGAGGGCCGTCTGGGTCTCGACCACTGATGTCGCTTCGACGAGGCGGATGCGCTCGCCGACGAGGGCGCGCAGGTCCTCGAGGTGTGCCTCGTGACCGGGACGGTACGAGTAGAGGATGGTCGCGGACTTGCCCGACCGGGCCAGGGCGCGTGCGTGAGAGAGCACCGGTGTGACGCCGATACCGCCGGCCACCAAGAAGGCGTGCTGCTGGTCGTGCGCCGCCGGGAACATCGAGCGCGGCCCCTCGATCGCGACGAGCCGGCCGATCTCGAGGTTGTCGTGCAGCCACGCCGAGCCGCCCTCGCCGGTGTCCAGGCGGAGCACCGAAATCTCGTAGGTACGGGGGTTGAAGCCGTCGCCGGTCAGCGAGTATGCGTTACGGCGGCCGTCGCCGGCCGCGACGATCAGGTGGCTGCCCGGCTGGTAGGGCGCGAGCGGTGCCGCGGCGGGATCGGCCAGCCCGATGTGGAGGATCTGGTCGGTGATGTGGGTCAGGCCGACGACCTGCAGTGTCCGCACGCCCAGTGCGTAGCACGCGTGCTGGTGGCCGGCGTATTCTTCGGCCCGCTGGTGCAGGATGGTGGTGCTCACAGAGTTCTCGCATTCGCGTCCGAGGCCAGGAAGCTGCCCAGCAGGGCGGCCATGTGCTTATGCACCTCTAGCTCCCGGCGGCAGCCGGGGCAGGTGGCCGCGCCGCCGGGTGCTGTGAGGGCGCGGAAGGTCGTGCGGCAGTGCGCACAGAACACCGGGATCTCGGAATGGTCGGTTACGAAGGAACGCAGTTCGGCCTCGCTGGCTCCGGACCGGCGCAGTAGCGACAGGGTCTGCAGCACGTCGTACTGACCACCGACGACCATGACACGGACGCCCGTGCGGGCGAGTCCTAGCAAGGTCTGGAAGGCGTCCCGATCTGGCGGGTGGTCGATCGCGTCGAGCAGCGCCAGCGTCGTCGGACCCAGTGCCTCGGCCTCGGCGGTCCATTCCCGCGCGACCGCAGCCGCCTCGGAGCCACCACCGACCGCGAGGACGAGGAAGCTCGTGCCGGTGGTGTCGACCGGTTCGACAGTGGCGGGCCAGTGTGGCAGCGAGGGGAACTGCGGAGGAACCTGCTCGATGGTGGGCGCGCTCATGCCGCACTCCGGTGCGTCTCGAGCCAGGCCGCCGCGCGGTCCTTGTACTTGATGATGCCCTTGTACTCGGCCATGTCCCGGGGCAGCTCGACGAAGACGGCGGCGGCGCGGACGCACCACGGCTCGATCGTCGCGAGCGCCTCCAGCGGCATCATGTAGGTGCGGATCAGGAACATCACCGCGCCGGAGTCGGGCAGTCGGATCAGGTGCTGCACCTCCACCCGCAAGTGCACCAGACGCCCGAAGGTCTCGTCATCGACGACCTGGATTATCTCCCGGTCGGGGCCCCACTGGGGGTAGATCTCGGTGGCCATGTCGAGGCGTCGCCCGATCGTTAGTGTCCAGTTGGTGCGGCGGTACGGCGCATGCGGTTGGAGCCGCTCGAGGAACTGATGGGCGCGGGTGATGACGCCTTCCTCGCGGATGCGCGGCACGGGTCCGTGGATCTCCAGGAAACTCATGCCGACGTCGAAGGCCATGCTCCAGTCCGCCGCGAAGGTCACAACACCGGCGTCGCCGTAGAGTTGGTCGCGCTGGTCCAGCAGCACGATGTCCTCCTGGACCTGCGAGGAGATCCACCGCAGGGGCGGCAGCGGGAGGGTGGCGTCATCACCGTAGGTGAACTCCAGGTTGTCGCCGGTCAGGGCGTTGGCCCACTTCCAGCGTCCAGCGCCGAGTGCGGTCAGGGTGCACGAGGCCGGGTAGGCCGTAGCGAGCTCGCGCAGGATCGTCAATAGCGCGTCCCAGCACGCGGGCCGCATGTGCGACAGCAAGGCGTAGCGGCTCGGGTCGCGCGCGAGGATGCGGGCGCGCTCATCGAGCTCCACGAGGTAGTGGTCGTCGATCGCGATGATCGAATCGCCCCACTGGCCGACCGATGTTACGACCGGTTTCCCGGCGGGCTCGACGTTGGTGCTATAGCGGTACCGGTCTTCGGCGAAAGGAAAGGGGAAGCCCGCCCAGGCTTCGGGAATGATGCGCTCGGCGATTGTCACAGTGCCACCTCCAGGTTGGGTCCGTCGGCGCGTGAGACACACGGCATTACGGCGTCTCCATAGGCCTTCTCGTCGTCGGTCAAGAACAGATCGCGGTGCAGCGGCTTGCCGGCGGTGACGGGGATCTTGCACTCTCCGCATACGCCCTGCCGGCACCGGTTGGGGACGGCAATGCCGGCTCCCTCGAGGGCTTCGAGCATGGTGGTGCCGCTGGGCACGTCGAGGGTCCGTGCGCTTTGGGCGAGCGTCACGGTGAAGGGCTCGCCGGGATCGAGGATGTCCAGCCCGAAGCGCTCCAGATGCAAGCGCGACTCGGGCCAGCCGAACGCGGTGGCGGCGTCGATGACCGCATCGATCATGGGCCCGGGGCCGCAGACATACAGGTGCGTGCCGATGGGCTGGTCGATCAGCACGTCGTTGAGGCGCGTCAGGAACTGCTCTGGGCCCTCGGTCAGGAACTCCGCACCGGGAGCGAGGGCCCGGAGGTCGTCGACATGGGCTCCTCGGCCCTCGCGGTAGGTGTAGAGCACTTGGACCTCGCGCCCCCATTGGGTGGCGGCCCGCAGGTGCGACACGATCGGCGTGACGCCGATGCCGCCGGCGAGCAAAACATGCTTGACCGCAACCGCAACCGGGGCGAAGGCGCTGCGCGGGAGCCGCGCCGTCACCACATCGCCGAGAGCCAGTTCGTCGTGAATAAAGATCGAGCCCCCCGCACCGTCGGGCACCCGGAGCACCGAGATCGAGTACGACAACGGGTACACCCCACCGCCGGTCAGGCTGTAAGCGTTGGTATGTCCCCCGACATCGATGGCCAAGTGGCTCCCGGCGACGAAGCCGGGCAGCGCGGCACCATCGCGGGCGGCTAAGGTGATGCTGCGAATGTCGGGGATCGAGTCGTCGATGCCCGTGACGACAAGCTCGAGCGTATCGGTAGTCATGGGGCAAACCCCTCCGGCAGGGTTTCGGCGTCTGCCTGGAAGCCGAGGTAGCGGCCCGTCAGACGCGAGACGTGGTAGTAGACCTGTAGTCCCAGACCGCATATGGCGCACGCAGTGACGGCACCGATGCCGACTGCAGCTCGAGTGACCTGCCGGCAGTGCGGGCAGTAGACCTCGATCGGTCCGGCGCTGGTCGCAAGGATCGTCAGCTCGTCCTCCTCGAGCCCCGCGCTGAGCAGTTGCGCCCGCACTACCAGACAGTCGCCCGAAGGCCCGGCGATGGCCACCCGCACGCCCACCCGCGCCTGTGAGATCGCCTCGGCGACGCCAGCGCGTACGTCTTCGGCGGTCGGCCCCGAGATCCGAGTGGTAGCAACGCCGTCGAGCTCGGCGCCCCAGTTCCGCAATGTGGCCGCGCCGTCCACGCCGATGGCGACGTGGATCCAGGAGCGGGCCGTGGCGTCCGGCTGGGCGGGCGCACGGGATGATCCCGTGACCGCCCAGCCGGGAACGCTGGTGGTGGCGTATGCCGTCATGTCACAGCCTCAGAGCGCGTCGGCCTGACGGTGGCCGGCGTAGAAGGCCAGGGCACGGTCCGGTGTGGAAAAGAGGATGCGCGAGCCCTTCGGGAAAAAGATCGCGTCCTTCGCCTTGGCGACCAACTGCTGTCCCGTGTCGGCGTTTTCCAGGAGGAACTCACCCTCGAGAACGACCTTCATCTCGTCATAGGTGTACTCGTAGAGCAGCGGCTCGTCGGCGTGGTTGAGTTCGAAGAAGCCGCTGCACATCACGCTGCCGTCGGGGTTGGCGTAGGTATCGGCGATGTAGCCGGCAGTGCCGGGATACTCCTCCTGCGGCATCTTCGGCAGGTTCTTCCACGCGTCGGGGGTGACGCGGAATGGGGTGATCTTGTCGCTCATGACACACTCCAAGTCTTTAGAGGAAACTTTGTCTTCCATCAGGAAACTTGGAGGGTGTTACGCCGGGATCACGATCCGTTGAATATGCCGAAACATAGTTTCACGGTCCTATTCAGGGTGCCGTAACAAGCTCCCGGCGTGTTACCTCCCAACTGAGATCCAGCAGCTACGGCAGTCCCGTCTTCTTGAGAGAAGACATGCTCATCGACCCCATCGACAACTGGCTCGCAGAGGTTTTCGAACCCGAAAGAGTCGAATACACACTGACTCGGTTGGAGACTGCGCAACCCGATGCGACAGCGACATCGGACCCCCTACGCCGATCGATCGCCGAATGCGACCGCGAACTCGCCAGACACCGCGCCGCTCTGGAAGCCGGTGCAGACCCCGCGATGGTCGCCGCGTGGAGCAACGACATACACCGCGAACGGACGGTCCTGGCCGCTCAACTCCCCGCCGCGACGATGTCGCCGAGGCATGTTCGGCTGCTCGTACCCCCGGGTCGGAGCCACCCGAGCGTTCTCGATATCCACGTCGCATGGATTCCGGATTTTATGGACCCGATCGTCGCAGCGCCTGAGGATCAGCTGACGAAGCTGTGCGGAATTCCGGACCCAACCTGGGGTCCGGAGAGCCGATGTGTGGGGAAAGCCGGAGCAACACCGGGCCGCTGATCAGTGCACGCAGCAACCGCTCCCATCGGTGACAACAGCCCCGGATGGCGGAGACCTACGGCCCTGTCCGCGCATCGCCGGGTGCGGCGACGATGAGATGGACGACGCGGATGAAGGAGGTCCGGGATGCACGCGAAGCCAGGAGATTGGCTGGTGGTCGAAGCACGGACCATCGACGGCGACGTGCGGCGGGGGCTCATCGAAGAGGTGCACGGTGCGGACGGGGCGCCGCCGTATCTCGTGCATTGGGTCGACACCGGGCATCGGGCGCTGACATTTCCCGGCCCCGACTCCCATGTGCTCAGTGCGACTGAATTGCGGGCTGAGGAAGAAATTGCGGCGAGTCGATTCTCGGCGATGCAACGCAGTTCGGAGCGCGTCGCGAAGGAAACCCGGTCGAGTTGACCGACGAATTGCCGATGGGCGCGAGCACGCCCATCGGTGGTGCGGGCCATCCTGGCCGTTCGACTATGTCGCCGAGACCGGATAGCACTGCATAGGGGAGACCTACGGCTCTATCGACCGATTGCCGGCTGGTGACGATGGTTGGGTCACGCCGGCAGGAATGCGGTTCGATGATGCGGCGAAATCGGAAGGACAGGCAAGCCCTCTCGACGACGTACGGACAGGCGCGGATCGGCGGGCGGATATCGGAGTCCGAGGTCGACGGGGCCGAGGTGACAGCCGGTCGGAGTACACCAGAATCGCGCGAATCGCCGATGTTTCGTGAGGTGGCGCTGCTTTCGCGATTCAACGCCTTCTGCCTCGGCCCCCTCGGTGCCTGCGGAACAGCGAAAGCACATCGAGATTCAGTTCAGACGAATGGAACAGGCCAATCGGGAATTCCCTTCATGGACCCACGCGATGCGGTGTCCAGGATCGGCGGCCGATGGTGAAGCGGGCCGCGCGTCGGTGCACGCGGTGACCGGTGATACGGGGGCGTTGCGGGGCAACAGGTTTCGGGGTGCGGAAGAAGAAGTGTTTGCCGAGTTCGGCTAGTACCAGGTAGGCCAGGACCATGAGGGTCAAGGCCAGGAAGAAGGCGCCGGGCAGCGGGGTGAAGCCCAGGTCGCGGGCGAATGGCGTGGCGGGGAGCAGGGCTCCGGTGGTCATCGCGGTCAATGCGGCCAACAGCAGCGCGACGCTGGGATGGCTGCGGAAGAACGGACTGCGCCGGGTCCGGATGACGAACAGGACCAGGGTCTGGGTGGCCAGCGACTCGACGAACCAGCCGGTGTGGAACAGGGTTTCGTCGGCGTGGAATACCGACAGCATGATCGCGAAGGTGGCGAAGTCGAACAATGAGCTGATGGGTCCGAAGACCAGCATGAAGCGCCGGATCAGCGCGACGTCCCACCGTGCCGGGCGCGCGAGTTGTTCGGGATCGACGGTATCGGTGGGGATAGCGAGTTGGCTGGCGTCGTAGAGCAGGTTGTTGAGCAGAATCTGCGAGGGCAGCATCGGCAGGAAGGGCAGGAAGGCGGATGCGCCTGCGGCACTGAACATATTGCCGAAATTGCTCGATGTGCCCATCAACACGTACTTCATGGTGTTGGCGAAGATGCGCCTGCCTTCCATCACGCCGTCGGCGAGCACATGCAGGTCCTTCTCCAGCAGCACGATGTCGGCGGCATCCTTGGCTACATCGGTGGCGGAATCCACCGAGATGCCCACATCGGCGGCATGCAGCGCCAGCGCGTCGTTGACGCCGTCGCCGAGGAAGGCGACGTCGACACCGGAGGACCGCTGTGCGCGCACGATCCGAGCCTTCTGTTCCGGGTCGACCCGCGCGAATATCGTTGTGGTCGAGAGTAGTTCGCGTAACTGGGGGTCGTCGAGGCGGTCGATTTCGGGACCGGTCAGCACACCGCCGTCCGGTAATCCGAGTTCGGCGCAGACGTGCCCAGTGACCTCCGGATTGTCACCGGTGATCACCTTGACCGCCGTGCCGTGGTCGGCCAGCCGCCGCAGCGCGTCGCGGGCGGTGGCCTTCGGTGGGTCGAGAAACACCAGGAATCCGTGTAGGCGCAGATCGTGCTCGTCATCGGGGGCGAGTGTGTGCTGCCCGGGCGCCGGGCGGGTCGCCACCGCGATGATACGGTGACCGGCCCGGAATTCACTGTCCAGCACGGTCTTCGCGGTATAGGGCACGTCGGTGCACCGGTCGAGTATGGCCTCCGGCGCACCTTTGGTGATGATCAGCGGCTCGCCGGGCTCGTCGGCGGTGAGCACGGTGACGAGTCGGCGGCGGTGGTCGAAGGGCAGCACGGCCAACTGTGTGTACCGTTCGGCGGCCGCGCGCGGCGCGGTCGGGGCCTGCCAGAGGGCGGTGTCGAGTGGATTTCCGTCGACGACGCGCGCATCGCGCACGATGGCGTCGGTGCAGACCAGGCCGAGCAGCATCGTTTCGTCCGACGCGGATCCGTCGGGACCGAGTGCACGCATGAATTCGATCCGGCCCTCGGTCAGCGTGCCGGTCTTATCGGTGAACAACACCTCGATATCGCCGAGATCCTCGATGCACACCAGCCGTTTCACCAGCACCTTTCGGTGTGCGAGCTGCCGGGACCCCGCCGCCAGGCTGGTCGAGACCACGGCGGGCAGCAACTGCGGGGAGATGCCGACCGCGATGGCGAGGGAGAACAGCAGCGCGTCCAGGATCGGGCGGTGCAGCGCCATATTCACCGCGAAGATGCCGATAGTCAGCACCGCGGCGACCCGGACCAGCAGTAGCGAGAATCGGCGTAGGCCGAGCTGGAATTCGGTGTCGGGCTGACGTTTTCCGAGTCCGAGGGCGACCCGACCGAAGACGGTCGACCCGCCGGTCGCGACCACCAGCCCGCGGCCCTGTCCGGCGCTGACCACCGTCCCCATCAGTGCGCAATCACTCAGCTCCGCCATCGCGGTTCCGGACGGCACCGGATCCACCGACTTCTCGACCGGAATCGCTTCCCCGGTCAGCACTGACTCGTCGCACTGCATTGCCGTCGTAGTCAGCAACCGGATATCCGCGGGTACGAGCTGTCCGAGCCGGAGCTCGACCAGATCGCCGGGCACCAGCTCGACCAGGCTGACCGATTGCGCCGCACTGTCGCGAATCACCGTGGCGCGGTGCTGGATTCGATCATGCATCGCTTCGGCGGCACGCTCGGCGCGGTACTCGTTGAACAGGCCCAACCCGACCGAGGCGGTCAGGATGACACCGATGATGAACGCATCGGTGCGCTCGCCGAGAAAAAATGACGCGGTGGCGGTGACCGCCAGCAAGAGCAGCAACGGCGACCGCAACTGCCGGGCCAGCACCGGAAGGAGCCGGGCCTGATGTGAGCGAATCGCGTTGGGCCCGACGGCCTGCCGGCGTCGTCGGTACTCCGCCGCCGTCAGGCCCGCGTCGGTCGTCGACAACGCCGAGAGCACATCCGCGATCGGCATCGCCGCGGCGAGTGTCACTTCGAGGTGGTCTGAAGTTGTTGTCACACGATCGACTCGGTGCGGTGCCGTCGTCATCACGATCCGATGTGGGTGCGACGTGACCGTGTGGACGTGCGGGTGTCGCGTGCGTGCATCGCTGCCGCCTCATGGATAGTCGGACTTCTCCGATCATCATC
The DNA here is from genome assembly GCF_040680135.1 of Nocardia sp. NPDC052112. Classification (NCBI taxonomy): domain Bacteria; kingdom Bacillati; phylum Actinomycetota; class Actinomycetes; order Mycobacteriales; family Nocardiaceae; genus Nocardia; species Nocardia sp. NPDC052112. The sequence goes on from NZ_JBFAWD010000017.1 coordinate 54,498, forward strand.
GGCGCTGGTCCGATACAGATTCGAGGGGCGAAGGTCCCGTTTCCGCCGAGGACTCGGTCCCTTCGCTGTCGGCGACCGGTCCGCCCTACCGTACCGACGGGTGCCGGCCGAGTGCGGTGACTTTCGGGAACCGTCTGTGCGACGTTGGGCCCCTGGCAGGCGCCGCCGCCGCTGGAATTCCGTCAGCGCCGAGCGCACGCTGAGCCGGCGATCCGACCGTAATACTCACTGCAGCGGCCATCCGGGACCAACGACCCTCGAGCGAGCGACATCGGGATCTATCGGCGAGGCGCGGTGGTTCACGAATCTGGAGTGATCCGAGAGGACCTTCCCGTGATTTTCGTGATCGAGGTGACGCCGGACGACGGCTCGCGGTGCGGCTGCGACAGCTACAGGATGCGGATATCGTCGTGCTCGGGTTGCCGCGCGGCGGTGTTCCGGTCGCGTTCGAAGTCGCGCGTGCCCTGGGTGCACCGCTTGATGTGATCGTGGTGCGCAAGCTCGGAGTGCCGTATCAGCCGGAGTTGGCCTTCGGCGCCATCGGCGAAGCGGGTGTCAGGGTGCTCAACGAATCCGTCATCGCGGGGACCGGACTCGCTGTCGCGGAGATGTCGGCCGTGGAAGACCATGAGCGCGAAGAACTTCGACAGCGGGTCGAACGATTCCGGGGCGGGCGCCCGTCGGCGTCCTTGGCGGGACGGACCGCGATCATCGTCGATGACGGTGTGGCCACGGGTGCTACCGCCCGTGCGGCTTGCCAGGTGGCACGGGCACAGGGCGCGGCCCGGATCGTGCTCGCAGTCCCGGTCGGCGCTGCGGTCTCGCTGTACGCTCTGTCGAAGGAGGCCGACGAGGTGATCTGTCTCGAGCGGCCATCGTGGTTCCACGCCGTCGGCCAGTGGTACTACCGCTTCGGTCAAACCTCCGACCGGGAGGTCACCGAACTGCTGGCCCGTGCCGCCGAGCGTGTTCCCAAGCCGCTGTCGGTGCCGCCGGGCGACCCCCTCGACGACGAAGTACGGGTGATCGCCGGAAAGGTCGAGTTGGCAGGGCATCTCACCATCCCGGAGCAGCCGATCGGGATGGTTGTGTTCGCTCATGGCAGCGGCAGCAGCAGGCACAGTTCGCGCAACCGCTACGTGGCGAGCGTGCTGAACCGCGCGGGCCGCGCGCGACTGGTTCGTCACCCAACTGGGTCCCGTTGCCGCCGAGAACCGAACCGGGAGCGGCGAGTCGTAGTCGTCGAGCGGAGTCGAATGGTGGTCCGCACGCGCACGGCGAACCACCAATGACTGTGCTCGGCGAGGATCGTCAGTGTCAGTTCTCGCCGTGGGTCGGCTGGCTTCGGTCCAATGTCTGGCGAAGGGGTAGAAGACGCCGACGTTATCCCGTGCGGGCGGTGGGAGGTGGGGTGTCGTCGACCTCGGCGGCGGTGAGCGCCGTGATGATCTCGATCACGCTGGTGTCCTCCACTTTTTCGCTCGAGACCTCCGACGGCGCCAGGTACATGGGTTCGCAACAGCACCTCGGTACGGATTTCCTCGGCCAGCTCGGCGTCGGCACGCAGATACACCGAAGCAGATCCAGGCGGCTGACATGCCGACCAGCGCGCCGTCGACGTCGACCACCGGCACCCGTACGGATCGGAAGAGCTGTGCTCTTGGGGCGGCCGAGGTCGGGCTTGGGCCTGGCAGAGGAGGACCGGATCCCGGGACCAACGTCCCTGGGATAGAGGGCGCCCGGCTCTGCCGACGACGCTGCCGATCCGGGCACAGTGAGAATCGGAACCGGCCACCGATGGCCGGGCGGGAAATGAGGCGGCGATGGACGGCCGACCGCGAGATCGGATAAAGGGGCGGACGAGTCAACTCGCCGGTGCTGTGCTGGCAACCAACGAGTTGCGTGCGGCGATCGATGACCACGCCATGATCCGGCGAACGGATATCGAGACTGTTGCCTTTATATACGGCGATCTTGGTCTACCGCAATGCAATTCGCGAACCTTGCCGCACGACACCGCATGCTTCGCTGCCTGCGGCGGCGCGCGGCCGATACCGGAACTGTTCCCGATGCCTCGGAACAACCGGTCTACTGCCTCGGATTCTGCTATGCGGCACCGGCACTGCTGGACGGCACGGTGCCGCGCACCGGGTACTGGAGGGGCTCGCGCTGTGTGGCTATGCGGTCGGCGCGTGCCAGGGCATGGCATCGGTGCGCTTGGAGCACACCGCCGCGCTCGCCGCCTTGCGGCCGGCAATCGAACAGGCGAGGACTGCGGGACATCTTCGGCGAGAACGTGCGCGACAGTGTGAAGGAATCCCATTGTGCCAGCGATATTGACGGTCACCATGAATCCGACCATAGATCTCACGGTCGAGGTGGATCGGTTGATCAGCGAGGGTAAGAACCGCGCTCGGCTGCGCACGGTGCAGGCCGGTGGCGGCGGTATCAATGTCGCGCGCTGCGTGCACCGACTCGGCGGTACCGCACTCGCGCTGCACACCGGCGGTCGGGAGACCGGTGGACGGCTCGATCGGCTGTTGAACGAGGAGGGGCTGGCGCACCGGCGCATCGAGGTCGACGGCGATACCAGGGAGGCCTTCGTGGTCGGCGAGACGCAGACCGGCCACAGCTTCCACATCGTGCCCGCTGGTGCCACGCTCACAGCGGCCGAGAGTGAGCGCTGCATGGCCGCTATCTGTGATGCGGCACAGCGGTTTCCGTATCTGGTCATCTCCGGCAGCGTGCCGCCCGGACTGCGTCCGGATTTCTGCGCCGAGCTGGTGCGCCGGATGCGGCCCTACGACACCCGCATCGTGCTGGATATCGCGGGCGCACAACTGCGGGAAGTGCTGCACGACCGAGTGTTCCTGATCCGGTTGGACCGGAGGGAGGCGAGTGCGCTGGTCGGCAGGCCGATCGACGGCTTCGCCGCGGCTCGTGCCGCCAACGATCACCTGCTCGGTCTCGGTGCGGCTGACCACACCATCACCACGGTCGGCGCGCTGGGCGCCGTCTACTCCGATCACATAGCGCACCATCAGCTCTCGGCCCCGCCGCCACCCCTGCCACCGCGCAGCGACGCCTGCGCGGGTGACAGTCTGATCGGCGCGCTCACCTATCGGCTGGCCGAGGGGGATCCGTGTCTGCGCGCTTGCGAATACGGTGTGGCAGCCGCGGCCGCGACGGTGTTGCTGCCGGGCACCGAGGTCTTCCAGCGTTCGACCGTCGACGCGCTCGTCGGCGAGGTCCGCACCCAGACGGTGGTGCGCGGAATCGGCGCGTCATCGGACTTTGCGCCCCTGCGGCAACGACAAACGGCCCGATCCGGTGGGGACCGGGGCCCCTAGTCCGGCGAACGGGACGGTGGTCGAATCGAAAGTATCAGTGTCCCAACGAAAATGGAGTCAATCATGAGTCTGCTTCCGACCCATCGCCGTAGTCACTCGCTGTTTCCCGACCTGACCGAATGGCTGTCGGGTTTCCCGACCGTCGAGAATATCCGTCCGTTCGTGGAGGGTCGCCTGCTGCGTGTCGAGGACGAGATGTCCGGCGACAAATATCTGGTGCGTGCCGAAATGCCGGGCCTGGATCCGGATAAGGACGTCGATATCACGGTTCGTGACGGCGTGCTCACCATCAAGGCCGAGCGCAGCGAACGGCAGGAGACCAAGGGACGTTCGGAGTTCAGTTACGGCTCGTTCGTGCGTTCGGTCGCCCTGCCCGCGGGTGCCAAGGAGGACAATATCGCCGCGTCGTACGACAAGGGGATCCTCACCGTATCGGTGCCTGTCGCCGAGGCCGCGGCTCCCGCGGAAAAGCACATCGCGATCGAATCCTCCTAGCGACAACGGATTCGGAGCGGTTGCCGGTGTGACCGCCCTGAATCCACCGTGGCTCGGCCAACACGCATGCGCGATTCGACAACAGCGCCACAACCAGCAGGCCCGTGCCCTGGCTCCAGGGAGGCGCGAAATCCCATGTTCGACACGAACAATCGATGGGACCCCGGCTCTGAGGGTCCACTCGACGCCGATCCGCACCGGCTTGCCTCAGCCACAGCCGTGGCCGGGGCGGCTTCCACGGCCTGCTGTTCGGTTCCACCGGCAATTTCCTGGTCCAGCACGCACGGTGCCCAGCCATGGACGTGCATCCCGAGTAGGCGGTGACGATGTCGCACTCCGATGATCCCTTCGTCCATGCCATGGACACCGCGCACGTGTGGTTGCGTCGTATCACCGACGACCTGGCAACCGAGGACCGCGCCTTCGCCTACCGGGTGACACGCGCCTGGCTGCACGCCGTGCGCGACCGGCTCGAGGTGGCCAGCGCCGCGCAACTGAGCGCGCAGCTGCCCGAGTTGCTGCGCGGGGTATTCTTCGAGGGCTGGGTACCCGCCAAAGTTCCGGTCTCGCAACGCGTCTCGGAGTTCCTGGCGCAATTCGCCATGGAAGCGGGCGTCACCGAGGACGAGGCCGCCGGTTTGGCCTGGCTGGTGACCGACGCGCTGCGCGGTCTCTGTTCACCGGGCCAGTTGGATCGGGTTGCCGCGGTATTCCCGGTCGATCTGCGCAATGTGCTGTTCGGCGTCGATGCCGGCCCGTTCGATGAGGACACGGCCGACAAGATGTGAGCCGCCGACAGCGGTGCACCAGCTTGGATTCGATGCGGAACACAGGGTAGTCGGGGGCGATCCGCTCGAATCCGCAGTTGGGTGTTGTGTATTGATAGTGCGCGTACGGCCAGCGCCAGCACGGTGTCGGAATCTGGATACTTACCGCTCATGGCCCGACGTCGCATTCGGCGTCTCACTGCCGAAGAGCCGAACGACCGCAGGCCGATCGCCTGGCGTCCTCTCGGTCGGTTCCGGCCGGGCCCTGGTCGGTACTCCTCCAAGAGCACGCTCGCGGTGACCGAAAAAGTCACACCCACACGATCTTTTTGCCTATCGCATGACGAAGGTCGATTCGGTAGGTGTCGGAAGACCCTGTCGGGGCGAGCGGATTCTGCGGACCATGCAACGCTCGAACATGTCAGCTGTCCCGGAAAGGGGCGAAAGTCCTTCCTGATCTCACCGAAGCGCTCTCCGATACCGCGAATTCGCGCCGACCCATCCACCGGTTCGAGTGTCCGCGCCATGACCAAAGCCATGCCCCAACGGGACAAAAGACCGCATCGTCGACCGGTCGGCCAGCGGATCGTGGACTTGTCAGAACAAGCCGGAGGAATTGAGCATGGCCAGCTACGGTACGACGGTCCGCGACGAGTTGCGAGCTCCGACCCGCATGCTGCGGCGTGCGATTCCGGATGTCTATGCGGGTTACAAGCAGTTGCACGATGCCGCGCTCGCCGCGGGAGCCTTGGACGCGAAGACCAAGGAGTTGATCGCCTTGGCGATCGCGGTGAGCACGGAATGCGATGGGTGCATCGCCGCACACGCCCATGCCGCGGTCCAGCACGGTGCAACCCCGGCGGAAGCCGCCGAGGCGATAGGGGTGACCTTCCTGATGAACGGTGGCCCCGCGACCGTCTACGGCGCGCGGGCGTACGCTGCGGTCACCGAGTTCTACGCCGACCGCGGCGGCGACAGCATGATGCGGACCGATCTCAGCTGACGTGGATACCGAACGACCGTTGAGGTCGGCCTGCGTTCCGCATGTCGCTGCGTCTGAATCAGTAAGCACAGCGGCAGAATTCGAGATCATCATGGTCGGCGCCGGCGTCCCGCTCCCCCCCACCTATCTCGCGGAAGCCCAGGCAGCGGTTGTCGTTATCCCGAAACACCGTGCGTACCGTCCGTGACGGGAGTGCCTTTTGTCCGTGAAGGTCCCGACGACGATCCCATTTGTCGGTCTCGCGCGCTCGGCACTGGCGCAGGGCAGCCCATTCGCGGCCCCACGTCCTCTGTACCGAACGTCAGCTCGTTGCCGGGAAGGCCGTAGACGACCTCGGCTCGGACCGAGACGACCACACTCTGCTGCAGGTTCGCTGCGGCCGCAGTCACCATGTCGCAACGGTTTTCGATACGGCTTTGGGCGAGGTGTACGAGTCGTCGGTCGGCCCACACGCCCATGGGCAGCGCGATTACATCGACGAGGCGCATCACGCGAATCGGCACGGAACTCGCTACACCGATACCTTGCGCGGCGATCGATTCAGTGATGACCTGGTTCCCGCCTACTGCGAGTGCGGTATGCACGAACTGTCACGAACCGAGCTGCGGCATGCCATTGATGCGCATCGGCGCACGATCCAGTTGACCTGATCGCCCGCGGCGGAGGCCTGGCTCGCGGTCAATCAGGTCGGCGAACCGTGAACATGTCGAGCAGTGGCCGTCGCGGGGTAGGCGGTGCTTCCGGCTCGTCCGGTGCGGTGCCGATGCGGATGAGGACCTGCGGCACGCCTGGGTGAGCGATCAGACCTGCCAGAACTTTTCGGCCCGCGGTGGTCTCGGTGATGTGGGTGAGCGAGCACGTTGTCAGGCCGAATACGGTGCATTCCAAAAGGACCGCCGAGAGCGCTTCTCCGGTATGCAGCCATTCCGGCACGGTCTCACCGGGTGTGCTGAGCACCACCACCTGGGCGCGGTCTCGGAGGTCGGCCCGGCGCATCGAGTGCGCGACGGGCGGAAATGTGCGCGCGACCCCGACCCGCGCGGCCTCGGCATCGGAGATCATGGCAAAGCGCGGAACACCCTCGGACAGCGGGGAATGCCCGGTCCACCAGCGCAATTCGGTCTGGTATGCCATGTCGTAGCGATGCAGACCCGCGGAATACTCCGAGGCCCTCGCCAGTTGTGGCCGGGCGCTCTCATCGAGCACATCGAGCTGGATATCGCACGCCGACACCAGGTTTCGCAGCGCGGGCACGATATCGGCCCAGCCGTCCGGTTGGAGCATCGGCAGCCGGTCGGTATGTCGGTGGTGGATGGCGTCGGTCCGGGCGCGTATTTCGGCGGGTGGGTCGGGCCACGGACGGAATTCGATCGCGGCAAGGTGTTGTGGCTGCTCGGGGTCGGGCAAGCGCACGACATCGGTGTGCCAGTTGTACGTGGCGAAGACAGTGCTCACATGGTGCAACATGGCGCCGCAGCTGATCACCAGTTGGCGTCCGCGTGGGTCGGCGGCGGACAGTTGCCGGTCGGTGTCGCTGTAGAGATGCAGCCGGACGCCGTCGAATATCCAGCGCCACGGCTGGGTGTTGTGCACCGAGGGTGCGTGCGCGGCGAGCCGCATCGCTGCCATCATCGTCGGGTGATCCGGCACCTCGCTTGGCGAGGCATCAATAGCGGTCATATCGGTGAGTCTCGTCGGCCGACGCGTCCGGGGAGTACGGCCTTTGTACACGTACTCACGGGTCTATGGTCACTGTTGCGCGAGTGGTGTCGTCCAGCGGGCAGGACTTGGCGCTGAGGGAAATGTGGGGAGTCCGTGGCCGTCGTCGACGCGTGAACCCAGTGCTGCGGACGCGGGCAGCACGGTACGGTCGATCCGAGTTGTGTCCGCGTACCGACAGCGAACCGTCAGGGTTGGATGCCGACACGCGCGATACCGTTCTGGCGGTAGACCGTCACCGTAAAGCCCGCGTCGGCGACCAACCGCATCAGCCTGATATTCGCGGAATCAATTCGGCGACGAATCGTTCGATGCCGCGTTCACGCGCGAGTCGCGCCAGGCGGTGCAGGAGTTCGGAGCTGAATGCGTCATCCTGATCGGCACCGACGGTTATGGTGAGCTCGGCCGTCCTGGTCGTGCCGAGCACGATGAAGTGCCCATGCCGACGACCCGGTCGCCGGCGAAAGAGCCGAACGCACAGTGCGCGGGATCGCGTATGGCGAGGGCGCGACATTGGGTAATGGTTGGACGCGGCACGAGAATTCGGAAGAGGCTGTCCTTATCGGGCATCGCACCGTGCAGATCCACAACGGTGGCGGCATCGGCAGGGCCGAGCGGGCGGACGGTGCAGGGTTTCGGTCGAGGTGATCATGCGGTGGTCTCCGAGCCGAGTCCAATAGCTTTCTCGAGCATCTCTGAAGGGGTCGGATCCGAATGGGCAGAAGGTCCCCAATCGAGGACCGAAGAGCACTGCTGAGTGCCGGGCGTTCGGTGGGGCCGTGCTCGAACGATGGCGCAGCTACGCGGTTGGGCGACCCCACGGCAGGGGAGGCGGTACTCGCCGAACGCCCGCCCGAGGATCCGCGCAGGATCATCGGATCTTGCGCCCTCCGCGATCCACGTTCTCGCCCAGATGCCCTACGCCCCAAGCACAATACATAGGCGGTGTCTCGCTGGTCATCCGCGACGTTCGGGGGCGCGGCAGATGACGACCGGGCACGGCGCGTGGTGGAGCAGGTTCTGGCTCGTCGAACCGGCCAGCATGCCAACCAGCCGGTTGTGGCCGTGGCTACCGGTCAGCACCAACTGTGCGTCGGCTGCGTGCTCGAGCAGCACCTCGGCCGTCGCGCCCTTCTGGACCACCCGAGTGACCTCGACCTCCGGAAACTTCTCTCCCCAACCGGCGAGGCGCTCGGCGAGCAACTCCCGCTCCTGTGCGGCGAGCATCGGCCAGCTATCGGGGACGACGGTCCATTCCAGCAGGTCCGGCTCGGTCCAGGCATGCACGGCAATAATGCCGACGCCGAGCGCCGCAGCCAGTTCGAATGCGTGGCCGATGGCCGACTCGCTGTCCGGACTGCCGTCGACGCCGACCAGCAGCGGTCGCCGATCGGGCCACGGGTGGTCACCGTCGTGCCGCCAGACCGCGACCGGGCACTCCGCGTTGTTCGCCACCGATAGCACGGTGGAGCCGAGCAGTAGGGTGCCGAGTCGGCTGGCCGTCGAGCCCATGACGATCAGCTTCGCCGAGGCGCTGATTTCGATGAGTTTGCGTGCGGGAATGCCGTATACGACAAACCGGCGGATATCCAGCTCGGGCTGGCCGTGGCGCATCGCCGCGGCGGCCTCTTCGATCTTGCGCTCGGCCGCGGTGCGCAGCTGCGGCAGTAGTTCGGACTCCGTCCAGGCGCCCGCGGTGAGACGGTAGTCGAGGGCGGGAACAACACTGAGCAGTACCAGCGGAACCCGCTGGTGCGCGGCCAGCTCAGCGGCCCAGCGGGCGGCGCCGAGCGCGCCCGCGGTGCCGTCGATGCCGACGACAATCGACTGATGATTGGCGGGAGTGATCATCTCGTCTCCGCTTCGACCGATTTGATGGGGTTGCCCCCAACAGTGTCAGTCGGCGAGCCCGGGGCATCGAGTCGCGTGGCACCGCCGCCGAGGACTTTCGTCCTCGGTTCGGCGGGCGGGTTCCTCACCCTTTGACAACGCCGAGCGGTTCGAGCCGGGCTATCCTGCGGCACAGTCCGGCCCCTTCGCTGGCAGTAACGACAGCGGTGATGTCCTTGTATGCCTGCGGTGCTTCCTCGGCGAGACCCTTCCAGGATGTGCCGCGGACCGCGATGCCGTGGTGTTCGAGTTCAGTGCGTAGGGCGCGGCCGCTGATGGTGCGCGCGGCGGCGTGTCGGCTCTGGACACGGCCCGCGCCGTGACAGGTGGAATGAAATGCGGGACCGCCCGGGACGCCCGTGAGAACGTAGGAACGTAGGACGCGGTACCCATGGTGCCGGGGATCAGTGTCGGCTGGCCGACGTCGACCAGTCGTAGGGCAGGTCCTCGTGTCCGGGTGGCACGGCGCGAGTTGCACCCTTGCGGTGTACGCACAGCTGTGTCGGGCGCCCGTCGACGCTGTGGGTTTCGAGTGTGGCGAGGTTGTGCGAGACGTCGTATACGAGGTCGAGGCCGACCCCGGTGTGGGTTTCGACGATGCGCCGGACAGTCTCGGTGAGTAGTTGACGGTTCGCGCGGGCGTAGTTGGTGGCGGCGGCCATGGCGGCCAGGTAATCGCGGCCCTCCGGGGAATGTACCCGGGCGCAGGCGAGCTGACGGTCGGGAACCGACGGTGACCTCGGAGCTGACCGGGATGCGGGCGAATACATCGATGTGGTACATGACCTCCTCCAGGAGCCGAACCACCATGTTCTCCTCGCGGTCGGCGGGCAGGTCCCATTCGATACCGGTGACCGGCTGTGGGAGCGGGCGACCGAGGAAACTGTCCACGAGGGCGGCGACCGCTTCGACCAGACATCGCTCGCGGCTGGGTGCCCAGGCCTCGATACGCAGGTCGGCTGTGTGGAACGAGACGAGGAATGTGGTCCCAGCCTGAGCGTGTAGGCCAACACGCTGATCATTCCGGACCCACCGTGATCCACGCTCCGCCGACGCGGAAGACCTTGGCAGTGCTGGAATGCCGGCATGCGCCACAAGCCTGGACCCGCGGCGATCGACCCAGCGGTGGCCTAGGACATCGGCAAAAGGGACCCCGGCCTCTGCCGTCGATCATGCACGCTGCGGTGCAGTGGGATCGGATCGGTGTCAACCCGGCCGGGAGGAGCATGCGATGAGTGAAATGACCAGGCAGGCTCGGCCGTGGGTGGCACGGCTGAGCGGTTGGCTGGAACCGGCGCTGGTGGTGGTCACCGTGGCAGCGCTGGCAGTCGGCGCGGTCCTGTGGGTGTTCGGTTTGCGTGGTGCTGCCGACGGGTTGTGGATCGCGGCGACAGTGGCGGCGTTCGTTCCCGCACTGTTCTGGATGATCGCCGCGCTTGTGAAGGGCCGGACCGGTGTCGACTTGATCGCGGTGTTGTCGTTGGCGGGAACGCTGTGGGTCGGTGAGTATCTCGCCGGGGCGCTGATTGCGGTCATGCTGGCCGGTGGACGAGCCCTCGACGCAGCCGCCGAACGCCGTGCTTCACGGGATCTGCGCGCCCTGTTGGAGCATGCGCCCCGGTCGGCTCGCCGTCGTGTCGGCGATGAGGTGACGGTGATTCCGCTCGGCCAGGTCGTCGTCGATGACGTCCTTGTGGTCGCTACGGGCGAGACAGTGCCGGTCGACGGGCGGATCCTGAATACGGTTGCGGCGCTCGACGAGTCGGTGCTCACCGGCGAACCGCTGCAGGTGGAGCGTGGGAGCGGTGAGCCGGTGCGCAGCGGTGTCGTCAATGTCGGCGATGCGTTCGAGATGCGTGCGAGCGCGACAGCGGCCGAAAGTACCTATGCCGGGATTGTGCGGCTGGCCGAGCAGGCCGGCGCCGAAAACGCGCCGGTGGTGCGGCTTGCCGATCGGTACGCGGCGTGGTTCCTGCCGCTCGCACTGGTGGTGGCCGGTGCCGCCTACGCAATCAGCGGGTCGCCAGTCCGGGCGGTCGCTGTCCTGGTGGTCGCGACACCGTGCCCGCTGCTGTTGGCCGCCCCCGTGGCGATCGTCTCGGGACTGTCGCAGGCGTCGCGCATGGGGGTCGTCGTGCGTGGCGGTGGTGCGTTGGAAAGCCTCGGGCACGCAACCACTTTGGTGATGGACAAGACCGGCACTCTCACTGCGGGCCGTCCGCAAGTCGTCGAAGTAGTAGCCGCACCGGGCCGTGAGACCACGGAGATGATGCGACTGGCCGCGTCAGTGGACCAGGTTTCGCCGCACGTTCTGGCCGAAGCGATCGTCACCGAAGCGCTCGCGCGCGAAATCGACTTGTCGGCACCCACCGAAGTGGCCGAGCAGCCTGGACGCGGGGTGTCCGGCACCGTGGATGGCCGCAGGGTCGACGTCGGCAAGCTGCCCGACTCGTGCACCGGTGCCGACTGGGCCCGCGCCGTCGTCAATCGGGCAAGCCTGGATTCGGCCGCGATCGCCTGGATCGTCGTCGATGGCGACCTCGCAGCAGCGATCCTGCTGCGGGACCCGTTGCGCCGACACGCACCCCGCACCATTCGGCGACTACGTGAGGCCGGTCTGAACCGACTGGTCATGCTCACCGGCGACCGGCCCGAACCGGCGCGCGAAGTCGCCACCGTACTCGGACTGGACGAGGTGTATGCCGAGCAAAGCCCCGCCGACAAGGTCGATGCCGTGCGCCGTGAACGTGAACACGCGGTGACGGTGATGGTCGGTGACGGTGTCAACGACGCCCCGGCGCTGGCCGCCGCCACCGTCGGCGTCGCGATGGGGGCGCGCGGATCGACCGCCTCGTCGGAAGCGGCCGACATCGTGCTCACGACCGATCGTCTCGACCGGCTCGCCGATGCCATGGACACCGCCCGTTGGTCGCGCCGCATCGCCGTGCAGAGCGCCGTCGTCGGCATGAGCATGTCGCTGCTGGCCATGATCGTCGCTGCCGTCGGCTGGCTGCCACCCGCCGCCGGTGCATTGCTGCAGGAAGGAATCGATGTAGCGGTGATCCTCAACGCACTACGCGCCCTGCGTGGCAACCCTGCACTTCGCACCGAACTCGCCCCTGACACCGAGGCTATGCTGCGCCGCTTCGCCGGCGAACATGATGCGCTGCGCGACGCACTCGGATTGCTGCGCGCCGCCGCCGATCGCCTCGCCGAGCGCAGCGGCGACGAGACCGCGTTGTCCGCGGTCGAGACCGCGTACAGGTTTCTCGTCGATGAGCTGCTGCCTCACGAAGAGGCCGAGGAGACCGAACTGTATCCGGCTCTGGCGACGCCACTCGGCAGCGTCGAGGCCACCGCCACCATGAGTCGCACGCATGCCGAGATCCATCGGCTCACCATGCGAATCGGCAACCACCTCCGTTTGGCGCGTACCACGGGCCGCATTGGCTCCGACCAGATCGATGATCTGCTGGCCTGCCTGTATGGGCTCTACACCCTGCTGCAGCTGCACTTTCGACAGGAAGAGGAGAACTATTTCACGCTCGCCGACGACGAAGCCGAATACGTCTCGCTACCAACAGAATCCGGCGTCAAGTCAACCCTGCGACCATGACCGACGCGCGGACACGGCGAGCGAACTGAACCGTCCCGGCGCACCTTGCTGCTGATGCAGTGCGCCGGGCATCCCGGGGTTGGGACTATCCGGTGGCAATCCCGGCGCGGGCCAGCTCGGTCAGGGTCGCCTGAACCACTTGCGGACGCGCTGCCGTGACTGGGGCGGACAGCCCGAGGCCGAGGTCGAGGGTTGCTGCTTCTACGGCGATGACGACGAGCTCGTGGGGGAGGCGGTGGAGTGCTCGGCCGAGTGGCACCGCGTCGGGGATGCCGAGGGCGTGGGAGCTGGTTGTGGTGGTGAGTTCACGCAGGGCGTCGACCGTGGTGCGCCAGACGCGGCCCGGGGTGGATGGTTCGCATTCGACGGCGTCTACGACGACGGCGAGTTCGGCGCCGTCCCATGCGTCGAGCAGTCCGGTCGGTTCGCCGTCGCGCACGGTGACGAGGACACCGGGCAGGTCGAGTGCTTCGATGTCTCGGGCCACGGCAGGGCCGATGCCGTCGTCGCTGCGGAACTCGTTCCCGACGCCGATAACGACAGCTTGTGGCCTGGTCATCGGCGCAGTACGTCGAGTGTGAGGAAGTGTGCCGAGCATGAGATGCATGGGTCGTAGTTGCGGATGGTGCGTTCGCACAGTGCGGTGAGTGCCGCGTCGTCGAGGTCGAGATGGTCTGTGACGACGCGACGCAGGTCGTCTTCGATGGCGGCCTGGTTCTGCGAGGTGGGCGGAACGATGTCGGCGGAGCGGATGATGCCGTCGGCGTCGACGTCGTAGCGGTGATACAGCAGACCCCGTGGTGCTTCACTCACGCCGTAACCGGTGCCCGCCCGCGGAGTGACGGGAACGGCTGCGCGCGTCGGTGTTTCGTAGTGTTCGATCAGCCGGAGTGCCTCCTCGACGGCATAGACGACCTCGACGGCGCGAACCAGGATGCTGCGGAACGGATTGCGGCATTCACCGCCCAGTCCGATCTCTACGGCGACCTGACGGGCCATCGGCGACAATCGGGTGGAGTTGAGTGTGTACCGGGCCAGCGGTCCGGTGAGGTAGCGGTGGCCGTCGAGGGTGGCGTGCAGGGCGGTCGAGTGCGGAACCTGGCTTTCGGCGACGTGGTCGGGGAATTCGTTAGCAGAGAAGGCGAGTCCGGTGCTGCTGTGGATATCTCCGGACTCGATCGCGTACTGGTGCGGGTCGGAGACGGCGAGCAGTTCGTGGTCGAGCTCGGCGTCCGGAAATTCGAGGCCACCAGCCCGACGTGCGGTGTGCACGGCGTAATCCAGTGCACGGCGTAGCTGTTCGGCCAGTGGCGCGAAATCGGAAGGGGACGGGGCGGAGTAGAAGCCGCCGACTCGCACGTTGATCGGGTGGATGGACCGTCCGCCGATCAGTTCGAGCAAAGCGTTGCCTGCCTTTTTCATGGCCAAGCCCTGTTCGACGAGCTCACGATGATCGGCGGCGAGGGCAACGGCGTCGGGATAGCCGAGGAAATCGGGTAGATGCAGCAGGTAGATGTGTAGCGAATGGCTGGAGATCCACTCTCCGCAGTACAACAGGCGGCGCAGCCGTGCCAGAGGCGGGTCGAGCTCGGCGCCGCACAGCTGCTCGAGTGCGTTGCAGGCGCTGGTCTGGTAGGCAACTGGGCAGATACCGCAGATGCGCGCGGTGATGTCGGGGGGTTCGGTGTAGGCGCGACCGCGTAGAAACGCCTCGAAGAAGCGGGGCGGCTCGTAGATGTTCAGCTCGGCCCGCTCGACGGAACCGTCGGAAACGGTAATGCGCAGTGCACCTTCGCCCTCCACCCGCGCAAGCGAACTGACCCGCAACTGCCTACTGCGATGACTCATCCGACCTCCTGTCCGCGAAGGCCGGGGCGGCCGCCGCGACAGTGTGAAACACTCGATCGACATCGTCGGTGGACATGCCGTTGACACTCAGAATCGGCAGCAGCGCACGGATATTCGGAGTCGCCATCGGGCCGAAGCAGCCGTAGCAGCCGCGATGATAGGCCGGGCAGAGCGCCCCGCACCCGGCCTGAGTGACCGGGCCAAGACACGGAATGCCGTGTGCGACAGTCACACACGTGGTACCACGGCGCTTGCACTCGGTACAGACGCTGGTGTTCGGCAGGTCAGGGGCACGCCCGGCGAGGACGGCGCACAGCGTGTCCAACAACTGGCGACGGTCGATGGGGCAGCCGCGCAGCTCGAAATCCACCGGCACGTGCGCCGAGATCGGCGTCGAGGTGGCCAGCGTCGAAATGTATTGCGGGCTGGCATAGACCACGGAGGTGAACTCGGTGACATCGGCGAAGTTGCGCAGCGCCTGGATGCCGCCGTGAGTCGCACACGCACCGATGGTGACGAGAATCCGTGACTGTGACCGGATCTCGATGATGCGGCGCTGTTCCTCCGGCGTGGTAACCGATCCCTCGACCAGCGACACGTCGTAAGGTCCAGGTTCGACTGTGCTGGTCGCCTCCGTGAAATGCGCGATGCGGAGGCGTCCGGCCAAGCTCAGCAGCTCGTCCTCGCAGTCGAGCAGGGTGAGCTGACAGCCGTCGCAGGAGGTGAACTTCCACACCGCCAACGTCGGGGTTTTCGTCTGGGAAGTGTTCATCACAGCTCCCGAATCGATAGCAGAGGTTGGGCTGTCGCGTAGTCGACGACCGGGCCGTCGCGGCACAGCAGCAGCGGTCCGAGTTGACAGTGACCGCAGCGAGCGACGCCGCACTGCATATTGCGTTCGAGCGCGATCCGGATGTCGGGCGCGGCAATTCCCTTGCGCAGCAATGTTTGCGCGCAAAATCGCATCATCGGTTCCGGACCGCACAAGAACGCCGTTGTCCGATCGGGATCCAGCGTGAGTCTGGTCAATGGTTCGGTGACGAAGCCGACCGGGCCGGTCCATCCCGCCGCCGGATGATCGACAGTCTGCTGCAACTCGATATCACCGGTTGCGGCCCACCGCTTTTGGTCGTTTCGGAACAGGATATCGGTCGAGGTTCGGGCACCGGTGATCAGTACCACCCGCCGGTAGTCCGCGCGCGCCGCGAGCGCCGTGAGTACGACCGGCCGCAGCGGCGCCAGTCCGACGCCGCCGCCGACGATCACAAGATCACGCCCGATTGCGGATTCAGGGTCCCAGCCACTGCCGAACGGCCCGCGCACGCCGATCAACCCACCGACCATGGTGTCGTGTAGCGCGCGGCTGACCGCGCCGACGGCGCGGATCGTATGTTCGAGGACGTCGTCGTCGGCCACCGGGCTGCCGCTGATCGATATGGCGATCTCGCCGACGCCGAAGCGGTAGAGCATCATGTACTGCCCGGCCCGAAACCGTTGCGCTGCCTGATGAACCGGTTCGAGCACGAGAGTCACGGTGTCACGGTTCTGTGGGGTACGGCCGACGACCCGGTAGGGGAGCATGGTGTCACCCGGTGCTGGTTTGTCCGGCGCGATGGTGGTGCTCGTCGCGGCACCGCGCTGGCTCATCGGCTGCTTCCGCTCTCGGCGGTACCGGTCAGGGGCCCGGGTGAGGCAGTATCGCCGGGACCACGGTACAGATCGAGCAGCCGGGCCCGGGTGGCCTGCAGGCGTTCCAGCACAGCCTCTAGCAGCATGCGGTTCAGGGCGCGGCCGAATACCGGGTCCAGCTCGGCGAGTTCGGTCAGTCGAGCCGAATCGAATTCGATCGCGCGTACCGGTTCGACCGTGTGTGCACCGAAATGCCAGCGGTACGGCGGCATCAGCCACGACCAGCCCAGCAGGTCTCCGTTGCCCAGGGTTTGGACAGCGATATCACCGCGGCCCGGGACGTGCGCGTCGAGGCTGACTGTGCCCTCGCGGATCAGCCAGCACCGGTCGGCCGTTTGCCCCTCGGTGATCAGCTGCCACCCGGCGGGGTAGCTGATGTCGCAACCGGCGTCGGCGAGTGCGGCGAGCTCCGCTTCGGTCAGTGACGTCAGCTGGGCGAACCGCGACAGTTCGTCAACTGCGATCACTGGCGCCTCCTTCAGCGAGCGCCGCCATTTCGGCGGTGATGTCGATCTCGGCCGGGCACCAGGCGATACAGCGTCCGCAGCCGACGCAGCCGGAGCTGTCGAACTGGTCGTGCCAGGTGCCGAGCTTGTGGGTGAGCCACTGCCGGTACCGGCTCTCGCCGGATCGTCGGACGCTGCCACCGTGCTGGTAGGAGAAATCCAGTTCGAAGCAGGACACCCAGCGGTCCCAGCGTTCGGCGTGGTCGCCGGTCAAATCGGTGACGTCCTCGGTGGAGGTACAGAAACAGGTTGGGCACACCATCGTGCAGTTGCCACAGGTGAGGCACCGAGATGCCACGTCCTGCCACTGCGGTGACTCGTGGGATTCGCGAAGGACTGTAGGGAGGTCGACGTCCGGCATCGACCTACCCATCCGTCCGGCAGCAGCGTCGACCGCGGTCCGGGCGGTGGTGACGTCGGTGGTTTCGGCGGGACGCGTGGTGAGGCGCGCCAGCACATCCGCACCGGTGTCGCTGCCGATGTCGACCAGGAAGCGATGCCCGGCGTCGTCGATCGTTTCGGTGAGCGCGAGGTCATATCCTTTGGAAACGCCGGGCCCGGTGCCCATCGAGACGCAGAAGCACACGCCTCCCGGTTCGGTGCAGTTCACCGCGACCACGAACAGGCCCGCGCGACGACCGGTGTATCCAGTGTCGGGATATGTCCCGCCGCCGAGTACACGGCCAAGGATCGCGATCGCGGCGAGATCACACCCACGGACGCCGACAAACGCAAACCGTTGCGCGGAGTCCTCGGCACGTTGCTCGTTCAGGTCGGGGCCCATCTCCCACACCTTGCGGTGCGGCGGATGCAGGAACTGCTTCCACGAGCCGGGCCCGGCCGAGTGCGCGAACACCGCCGCATCATCGCGGCGCCGCAGCCGGTACCGTCCGGGTTCGGTGTCCACGCTCCACCCGGCGGGCAATTGGGCTCCGTACGCAAGGTCGTCCAGCACGATCGCGCCATCGCGCTCCTGTGGACCGATGACCCGATACTCCGCCTCGTGCAGGACTTCTATGAGGCGGTCCAGGCCCGCGCGGTCGATCACCACGGTGTCACCAGGCTTCATGAGGCCCCCTTGCCGATCGCAGTATCCGTACGATTTCGAGTCTTATGGGGGGTTGCCGGTGTAACGAGGGCCGAAGGTCATCACTCGCGGCCCCGATGCACCGGGCCAGTGGGCCGCTGCGCTCGAGTCCGGCCAGTGTCGAAGGCGACCAACTGCCAGGGTGTTTCGTCGGTACCCAGAACACTCTTGCTCCGATACGCCTCGTGTTCTGACTGCTTGGGAACCGATCAGACCGGCGTCGGTCGAGATGATTCGGATGTGGCGCCGGCGGCGGTTTGCGGTGCGAACTCGCCGGCGAGGCGGAGCACGGTAGCGAAGCCCGCTGCGAGGCATTCGGTCAGGGTCGCGAGGTCGGGGATCGCGGCGGTGTCCGCGTTGATCGCGATGTAGCAGGTTCCGTCGTGCGAGGTCATTGTCACGTTGACGGCCGTGCCGATCGTAGGGCCGAAAGCGTACATAGCCTCGATGCGCGACCCGGCGATATAGAGCGGCACCGGGGAACCCGGGACGTTGGAGGCGACAAAGTCGACATGCTTGACCATCTCGGTGACCGCTCCGACCGGCATCCGGTTGAACACCGCCGCAACAGCACTGGACAGCGGTATGGCCGGTTCGCGGCGCCAACCACCGACCACGGCGTCCACGGCGCGCATCAAGTCTTCGGTCTCGGCGAGATCGACCGGCAACGCGAAACGAGCGAGCGTGATCCGGTTGCCGCCGAGTGGATCATCGGCCGTTCGAAGACTGATCGGCATGGTCACCCGCAGTTGGTCGGCCTTCGCCCCGTGCCGGTCGTGATACCTGCGCAGTCCGATGAGCACTGCGGTCAGGAAGGCATCGTTCATCGTGCAGCCGACAGCGTGCGCGGCGCAACGCATTTGCTCGACGGGTGCATCCAGCACCGCGAGTCGGCGACCGAGACTGCGTTCGATCATCACTGGCGACAGGGTCGTGGCAACGGGTTTGGCCAGACGGACCAGCGAGGTCGCGAGCGCGGCGCTGTCGCGGACCGACCGCACGGGATGAGTGATAGCTCGCCATGCGGTTCGGGGTGTCGCCCGGATGCCGCCGCGAAGCAGATCCGAGCCGAGCGACCAGTTCCACGCCACGATATCGCGTAGTGCGCCGTCATCGTCGTGCGGCGGCTCTGGTGGATGGCCGCGATCGGTGCCCGCACGATCGAAATCGAGTAGCGCTGCGGCGATCTGAATGCCGCCGATCCCATCGGTGAGGCTGTGGTGCACTGTCATCACCAGCGCGCATCCCCCACCCGGCAAACCACTGAGCAACGTCGAGCGCCACAGTGGACGAGCCGGATCGAAGGCGGTCATCGCCTCGGTGCGCGCGAATTCGAGTACCGCGGACATGGTCGCCGGTTTCGGCAGCCCAACCCGTCGCAGGTGCCAGGACAGGTCGAAGCCCGGATCGAGCGTCCACTTGGGTGGAGCGAGACCGAACGGCGAGGCGACCAGTCGATGCCGCAACCTCGGCACCAAGCGGGTGCCGCGATCGATCGTCTCCACCAGTCGATCCCAGTCCGGATCGGTATCGAGGAGGAGAACCGAGACAATGGTCGATCGCAGGATCGGATCACGCTCCATGTTCCAGGAGAACAGGTCCGATTGCGACATATGGGATTCGCGGTAGCCCATTGCCTGCTGCCTTCGTCTTTGTCGTTATATGTCGTACCGCTTCGCTTCTGCTTCCGCAGACCTCCACGGTCCCGCTCCGTTCCGCCGAGGAGGGTGTCGCGCGGACCTGTCTTCCGGACCGCCGAGCGCCGCACACGATGACCGGGCATGGCGGCGCACGTCAGTTCCGGCAACTCGATGCTGAACGCGATATGCGGCGAATCCCGGGGCGACCAGCGGACACCAGGTCGCACGACGAACGGCCCGCGTTCGGGTCTCGCAGACCGCAACGACGGCATGCATATCACTTAGTCTGCTCGGTCCCGGCCGAAGGCGACCGATTACGAGGACCCTAATGGCGAGGCCCTTTGTCCTCTTCTCAGACCGGCGGCAGATCTGAAGTCACCGCCGCTGCGGGGCCTACGCTGTTTGGCCGCGCGTCTCGGCCACCACGCGAATCCTCGCTCGCGGCACAGGCGTTGATACTCCGTTACCGCTCTGCAGAAGCACTTATCCCGGGCAGTCGGTCGAAGATCGAGGTGACTCATGAAAACGGCACAGACCACGTCGAAGACGCCGACAGGGAGCTGTTTTGTGCGGCGGTCCTTGTCGTCGTAATCGGCGTATTGGGTGCGGCCATGCCCGACTGGTTCCAGCAATCGTGCCGTGCTGTCCTCGCGCGCATGTTTCTCGCCCGATCGGCCCCGGCGACTCGTAGGATCGAATTATGACGTTCCTCCGAGCATCCGAGGAACCTCCCGACCTCAGCAAGATCGAGAAGCGGGCACCGTCGGTCGCCCAGATGCTGGTCGACCGGGTAGCCGCGACTCCAGCCGCGGAGGCGTTCCGATTCCCTGACGGCCAGGGCTGGACCAGCGTGTCCTGGCAGCAGGTCGGTGACCGAGTCGACGTTCTCGCCGCCGGGTTGATAGCGCTGGGAATCGAGGCTCAGGACCGGATCGCGCTCGTATCGTCCACACGGTATGAATGGGTGCTCGCCGATTTCGCCGTGATGTGCGCCGGCGCGGCCACCACCACCGTCTACCCCACCACCAACGCCGTCGGCGTCACGTTCATCATCGCCAACTCCGGCAGCCGTGTCGTTATTGCCGAGAACCAGTCCCAGGTCGACAAACTGATCGAGCACCGCGCCGAACTGCCCGACGTACAACAGGTCGTGGTCTTCGACGGCGAGGGCGACGGAAACTGGGTGATCACCCTCGGCGACCTCGAGGAGCGCGGACGGAAGTTGCTTGCCGGATCTCCCGACGCGGTGGTCGATCGCATCCGTGGGATCCGGCCCGAGCACCTGGGCAGCATCATGTACACCTCCGGGACAACCGGCACCCCGAAGGGGGTTCGGCTACCGCACTCCGCATGGACCTACAGCGCCGCCGCGATCGATGCCCTGAACGTGCTCGGCCCGGACGACCTGAACTTCTTGTGGCTGCCGCTGTCCCATGCGTTCGGCAAGGTGATGTTGGCGCTGTCACCGCTGATCGGCTTTCCCACGGCAATCGACGGCCGGGTGGACAAGATCGTGGAGAACCTTGCGATACTGCACCCCACCATCGTGGGGGCCGCCCCGCGCATTTTCGAGAAGGCGCATGCGCGTATCGAGAACATGGTGGCCGAAGAAGGCGGGATCAAGAAGAAGATCTTCGACTGGGCGATCGGGGTGGGCCTGAAAGTCTCTCGTGCCACACAGGCCGGCGAGAAGCCATCGCCGCTCGTTTCATTGCAGCACAAAGTTGCCGACAGGCTGGTGCTGTCCACCATTCGTGAACGCTTCGGCGGTCGGCTGCGGTACTTCGTTTCAGCAGCGGCCCCCTTGGACCGCGAAGTCGCGCAGTGGTTCGACGCGATAGGCATCGTTGTACTCGAGGGCTACGGCCTGACCGAGACCGCCGCCGCCTCGTTCATCAACCGCCCAGGTGCTTACCGGTTCGGCACCGTCGGCAAACCGTTCCCCGGCACCGAGGTCAAGATCGCCGAGGACGGCGAGATCCTGCTCAGAAGCCCGGGTGTGATGAGCGGCTACCACGACCGCCCCGACGCCACCGCCGAGGCTTTCGACGCGGAGGGCTGGTTCCGCACCGGCGACATCGGCGAGATCGACGCCGACGGCTTCCTGCACATCACCGATCGCAAGAAAGACTTGTTCAAGACCTCGCAAGGCAAGTACGTCGCGCCGTCCGCGATTGCCGCGACGTTCAAGGGACTCTGTCCGTATGCCGGAGAATTCATCGTCTACGGAGAGACACGGCCCTATTGCGTCGCTTTGGTCGGTCTAGATGCCCAGGCCATCACCGAGTGGGCCGACAAGCACGGTCTCGCCAACATGCCACTCGCCGAAATCGCGCGCGACGAGAAGACCCACGACGTGATCGCCGGCTACATCGAAGGCCTGAACACCCAACTCAATCGCTGGGAGCAGATCAAGCGATTCGGCATCATCGACCGCGAACTATCCATCGAGGCAGGTGATCTCACACCGAGCATGAAGCTGCGCCGCAAGATAGTCGTCGACAATCTCTCAGACCGTATCGACGCCCTCTACGACTGAGGTCGAACCATGACGTCGCTTCTCATACGTCCGGTCGGGGGCACGCCAACTCCACTGGAGTGACCGGATCATGCGAGACCCACTCCACGTCGGTCAACTCCGATGGGGTCGCCGGATAGGCCGAGTTGCCTCCGGGCTGCCATCAGTAACCGGACCGAGGGGGACACGACGGCCGGATCCCGATGGCAACCATCCGATGCAATTGTGTGCCTGAGGGCGGACGGTTCAGGGGCGGGCGATGATGAGGGGGCAGTCGGTGGCGTGGAGGACGGCTTGGCTGACCGAGCCGAGGGTCATGCCCGCGAAGCCGCCGCGGCCGTGGCTGCCGACGACGACGAGTTGGGTGTCCGCGGATTCGGCGAGTAGGCGTCGGGCCGGGCGGTCCTCGGCGACCACGTGCTGCACCTCGAGGCCGGGGTATTTCTCTGCGTAACCGGCCAGGCTCTCGGACAGCAGTTCTTCGGCTTCTTCCTGCATGTCGGCGCGGGAGATGTAGCGGTTGAATTCGGACCAGGTGAGTACTGCTCGCACTGCGACATTGCGATTGACGGCCTCGTCGAAGGCGATTCCGATGGCGCGGACGCTGGCGGGGGAGCCGTCGACGCCGACCAGTACGGGGCCGAGCACCCGATCCGGTGTGTAGTTCTCGGGTTCGGGGATGACGGCGACCGGGCAGTGTGCGTGCCTGGCCACGGCCGTGCTCACCGAGCCGAGCAGGCCGCGGCGGAAGGCACCGAGACCGCGGGTGCCGACAACCAGCATGCGCGCATCCTTGGAGCGGTCGAGCAGCACCGGGATCGGCGGCGCCTCGACAACGAAGGTGTCGATGTCGAGGTCACCGACGGGTGCGGCTGCGGCCGTGGCGAATTCGCGTGCGGCGGCAACGGCCGACGTGCCGGTGGCTCGGTAGGCGTCGTAATCGATTCGGTTGAAGGCGATTCCGGGCCCGAAGTCCATCGGGGCGCCGATGCCGTACACGATATGTAAGGGTGCGCGGTGGTTGACGGCGTCGACGGCGGCCCAGCGCACGGCCTCGGCGGCGGCGTCGGAGCCGTCGATACCGACGAGCACGGGGGGATTGATGGCGTTGGCGGACATGTGAATTCGTTAGCCTTTCTGGGTGGCTGGGTTGGTGGCTACTGCGGGTGGACGACCATGACCGGGCAATGCGCGGTCTGCACGAGTGCGTTGCTGGTCGAGCCGAGCAGCAGCCCGCGGAATCCACCGCGCCCCCGGCTGCCGACAACGAGTAGTTGCGCCGATCGCGACCACTCCACCAGGGCCTGGCGCGGGCCCGACAGGTAGACCTTGTGAGTGACCTGAACGTTCGGATATTTCTCCTGCCAGCCCGCGAGTTGCTCGGCCAGGATTGCCTGTCCAGCGGTTTCGGCGTCGCGATCGGGGATGGCGTTGGAGAGTCCGGCGAAGCGGTCGTAATACAGGTCGCTCCAGGCGTAGACGGCGACGAGTCGCGCATTGCGTTCGCTGGCTTCGGCGAACGCGGCCCCGACGGCGGCCGAGCTGATCGGCCCGCCGTCGACACCGACCACGACCGGGCCGACCCATCGGGTCTGCTGCTCGGTGCCGGTATCACGGACCACCACGATCGCGCCGTGACCGTGGCTGGCGACGGCGAGCAGCGTCGACCCGAGATGGCTCAGGGGGCCGCCGACACCCGCCGCGCCGATCACGACCAGATGCGCGGTTTCGGACAGCTCGATCAACAGGTGCGCCGGATTCGCTTCGGACAGTTCGGCTTCCACGGTGAGGTCTGGGTCGACGTCGTGGGCCAGTCGGCGCGCGGTGCGCACCATATCCGCGCCTGCGTGGCGGATCGCATCGATCACCGGGGGTGTGATCACGTCGTAGATCCCGTAGACGGCTCCCACTGCGGCGAGGTCGAGGCCGTGCACGATGCGCAGCCGACGGCCCCGCTGGGAGGCGGTCTCGGCGGCCCATCGGACGGCGAGGTCGGCGGCTTCGGAGCCGTCGATGCCGACCACTATTTCGGCCGACGCCAGCCGGTGTGGATCATCGTGGTGCCGGGTGGTCATGGGCGGTGTCCCTTCGGATTCCGAAAAATCAGCTACTCGAAGATTAGGAATCGGCGGCGGTCCGGCACGCCTGGCGTTGGTCCCGAACCGCAGGGCACAAAGACCGCTCCCGCTGTCGTTGATTCGGCATGCGCGGGCCCTACGTGCTGACAGATGTGTGCTACCCCGGCAGCGCGTGCCGCCTCTGGGACTGAGCGTGCGTGTCGTGTCGGTAGAACTCAGGGCAAGGGCGCGGACCAGCGCAGTACGGTGCCGCCGTCGGTGCCCTTGGCAATGCTGAAGCTGCCGCCTGCCTGTTCGGCGCGCGTGGCCAGATTCGCCAATCCGCTCATCCGGGTGATGTCGTCGGGGATGCCGATGCCGTCGTCGGTTACTTCGATGGTGACGTCGTCGCCTACCCGGAGATGGACCGATACCGTGGTGACATGCGCGTGTCGCACCGCGTTGCTGACTGCTTCGCGCAGTACTGCTTCGATGTCTTCGGATAGTGGCGGTGCCAGCACCGAGACCGGTCCGGCGAGTCGAATCGTGGTGCGCAGCCCGCTTTCTCCGATCATGTCCGCGATGATGGTATGCAGGCGTTTGCGCAGCGTCGGGGCATCCGCGGTGGTGGTGCTGTGCAGATCGAAGATCGAGTGCCGGATGTCTTGGACGATCGCTTGGATGTCCTGGATGGTGTCGGTGAGCCGGGATTTCACCTCGGGGACGCGGGCGCGCTGGGCGGTGCTCTGCAGCGAGAGGCCGACTGCGAACAAGCGCTGGATGACATGGTCGTGCAGGTCACGCGCGATCCGATTGAGTGGGCGCGTTGAGTTTGGAGGCCAGCACCGCAGCCTGGGTGCGGCGTTCGACCCCGAGTTTGGTCAGCAGCCGCGAGACGTAGTTCTTCACGGTTTTCTCCGCGAGGAACATCCGGCCGGCGATCTGCCGGTTCGTCAGCCCCTCACCGAGCAGACCGAGCAGGGTCCGTTCTTGTTCGCTGAGACTGGCCAGTGGCCCGGT
Source organism: Nocardia sp. NPDC052112 (assembly GCF_040680135.1). Classification (NCBI taxonomy): domain Bacteria; kingdom Bacillati; phylum Actinomycetota; class Actinomycetes; order Mycobacteriales; family Nocardiaceae; genus Nocardia; species Nocardia sp. NPDC052112. Next base: position 79,703 of record NZ_JBFAWD010000017.1, read on the forward strand.
CTTCGCCTCGGCCTCCTCGCGCAATTTCGCCATGAGGGCCGCGGCCGCGCGATTGTCGAGCAGCGACTTGCCCGCGCCGACTTCGCGAATCGCCTCGATCAGCTCGATCGTGTCGATGTCCTTGACCACGTAGCCGCTGGCCCCGGCCAGGATGGCATCGAGCATGGCCTGCTCGTCGGTGAACGAGGTGAGTATCAGACACCGCAGCTCGGGATGCTGATCCAGCAGTTCACGGCACAGCTCGATGCCATTGCCGTCGGGCAGCCGCACATCCAGAACCACGACGTCCGGGCGTAGCGCGGGAATTCGCGCCAAGGCCTGCGACACCGTGCCCGCCTCACCGACGACCTCGAGATCAGACTCGGTATCGATCAGATCCTTCACACCACGACGCACGATCTGATGATCATCGACCAAGAACACGCTGACCATCAGCGAAGACCTTCCTCCAGCATCAGTTCAGACTACTGAGGGATCAGGCGCGACGTATCGGCGACAGGCCCCGGTTCGGTGACGAAATCCCGCACTGGCTCGGGCTCGATCCGTTGCCAGGCACGCACCGCCGCGGCCATCGTGTGATCCACCGGCGCGGCGGTGTCGAGCGCTACCGCGTCGGTCCACGATGATGCCGCGGCCGCCATGGCGTCGGAGATATCCGGTGTCGCATCGGATTCGCAGGCCGCGCGCTGGCGGATCCGGCCGCTCGCGACGGTGCGTGGGCAGACACATCGCAGCTGGACCAGCTCGGCGTGAGCTTCTTGGGCGAGCGCCGCTGCGCGCTGTCGTTCGGTCGCATCGATCCAGCTGGCGTCGAGGATCACCGACGCACCGGATCCCAGCAACGCACGGGCCTCGGTCAGTATCTCGGAATATACGCGTGCCTTGCCCGCTGGTGCGTAGGCACCGACACCATAGGTGCCGATCGAACCGGTCAGTTCGCGTGTGGCCAGTAGTTGCTTGCGCATATGGTCGCTGGAGATGACGACCGCACCGGTGGCCAGCGAAAGGTTGTCGGCCATGGTGGATTTCCCGGTGCCGGGCAGCCCGCCGACGAGCACCAGTCGTACCGCCGCCTGCTCGAGGTGGCGCACCGCGATTTGCAGGTGCCGGTGCGCATACTCGCGTGCAGCCGTCTCGCCCTGGCCGAAGCGGATGACGTCGACCTTCGCGCGGACCAGCGCGCGATAGGCGACATAGTGATCCCGCAGCGACCTGGGCGCCGGGTCCGCGGAAGCGCGGAGATATTCGTCGAGCAGTCGATCACCCAGCTCGCGATGGCCGAGGAATTCCAGATCCATGGCCAGGAAGGCGATGTCGTCGAGGCAGTCGAGATAGCGCAGTCGATCGTCGAAATCCAGACAATCCAGTACCCGAAAGCCGTCGGTGAGATCGAAGATATCCTCGGCGAGTAGATCGCCGTGCCCGTCGACAATGTGGCCATCGGCGATCCTGTTCGCCAGCAACGGGTTTCGGCCGTCGATGTAGCGGATCGCGAGTTCATCGATCCGCGCGAGTCGTGCTGGTTCGACGACATCGGCGGACTGGCCGCTCAGGCTGTGCAAGAGCACGCGCCAGCGGGCACGTAGTTCCTCCGGTGTTCCGGCGCGGTCGATCTCCGGGCCGCGCCGTGCCGTGCGATGGAACAGGGTCAGCACGTGGACCAGCGCGGACAGCTCCGATGCGCGCGCATTCGGGTTGGTGAGAATGTTGGACAGTCGCCGGTCCTCGGGCATGCGGCGCATGACGATCACCGGTTCGGCGGGGCCGCCCGTCGGATCGGAAAGATGCGCGACGCCGAGATACACATCCGCTGCCAGGCGCCGGTTCAGCTCGACTTCCCGCGCGCAGGCGCGCTCGCGCAGTTCGGTTGTGCTGAAGTCCAGGAAGTCGGTCGCGATCGGTTTCTTCGTCTTGTACGCCCGGTCCCCACACAGCACCACGACACCGGTGTGGGTTTCGCGCAGCTGCGCGGGCGCGGTCACTGCCATGTTCCGTGCGTTTCGGCAGGCTCGACGAGTGTCATGCCTGCGGTAGCGCCACCGTCGATGATGAATTCCGATCCGGTCGAGAAGGTGGCCTCGTTGACGATGAAGCCGACCATCGCCGCGACCTCCTCTGGATCGCCGAAACGTGGAAGCGGCTGGGCCGCAACAATACTCGTATCGAAGCTGGCCGTCATAGGGGTGTGGATCGGTCCGGGATGCACCGAGCAGACCCTTACCCCGGCGTCACCGAATTCGAGTGCGGCGGCCTTGGTCAACCCGCGCAGGCCCCATTTGCTGGCCACGTAACCGGCGATCCCGGAATAGCCCATCAGACCCGCGGTCGAGGAAATGTTGACGATGACACCTCCGCCATTGGCGCGCAGCCGCGGTGCCGCCAGATGCATACCCAGCCAGGCGCCGAACAGATTCACATCCACGACGTGGCGGAACATCGCGGGCGATTCGGACTCGATACCGCCGAAGTCGAGGATGCCCGCATTGTTCACCACAACGGCCAGTGGTCCGAAGTCCGCTTCGGCGTCGTCGAGTACCTGGCGCCAACCATGCTCGTCGGTGACATCGAGGTGCCGGAATATCGCTGTCGGGCCAAGGGATTCGGCCGTCGCTGTGCCCTCGATGTCGAGGAGATCGGCCACGACCACGCGAAGGCCGGATTTGACCAGCGTTTGCGCAATCGCCGCGCCGATGCCACGCGCGCCGCCGGTGACGACGGCGCTTCGGCCATGAAATTCGAGCATGATGCCCACCTCGGTCTTTGCTGACGCATGTATCGGTTCTCGCTGATGCACTCAGGATTTCGCACTAGACGCCGTGGCGTGATGGCCAAAGGTCATTGATGTGGCGGGACTTCTGGTCTGTCCTGTGGATCGGGCAAAGCGGCGTCGGAAGTCCCGCAGGGAGGGGTCGTCCTGCTCTTACCCGGGAGCCGTGGTGGTGCGACCGTCAGTCGAGGCGGAATGAAGGGACGACAACAATGGACCGCGGCCTGCCCGATGATCACACCGTGCGAGCGGCGCTGGCGCTCGCGGTGCGGGCGCCGTCGGTGCGCAATACCCAACCGTGGCGATGGCGGATCGGAAACCGCAGCGTCCACCTGTATCTGGATCCGACCCGGGCGTTGCCCTCGACCGACCCCGACCACCGCGATCTCGTCTTGAGCTGTGGTGCCGCGCTGCATCATCTGCGGGTCGCGTTCGCGGCGCTCGGCTGGTCGGCGGTGGTGCACCGGCTGCCGAATCCGGCGGAACCGAACCACCTGGCATCGATCGAGCTGGTGCGGCATCGGCCGATTTCCCACGAAATCGAACTGAGTGACGCCATTACTCGCAGACGGACCGATCGCAGGTACTTCAGTGCCTGGCCGGTGCCGCCGGGATACCTGGGATTGGTTACCGAGCGCGCCGCGACACTGGGGGCGATCCTGCGACAGGCGACGGACCGGTCGCGGGACTGTGTGGTCGAAGTGATGCGGGCCGCGGCTGAGCGGCACGCGGGGGATCCGGGCTATCGATTCGAGCTGGCCGAATGGAGCGGCAGGCACGCGACGTCGGATGGTGTACGTCCCAGGAACACTCCGCGATCCCGGACCGAGGACGAGCTGCCAGCCCGGGTGTTCGCCAGCCCCCAACTGACCGATGAAGCGTATGAGCCCGACTTCGCCGAGGTGCTCGTGCTCGGGACCACGGCCGACGATCAGCTGTCGAGGCTGTGCGCGGGCGAGGCGTTGAGTGCGGTACTACTGACCGCGACGAACGTCGGGTTGGCCACCTGCCTGCTGACCGAACCGCTCGAGATCCCGGCGCTGCGGAATCTGGTCCGTCTCGGCGTCCTCGACGACTACGGCTATCCGCAGGCCGTTATCAGAATCGGCTGGGCGCCGACGAGTACCGATGGGCTGCCCGTCACACCGCGGCGGGCGGTCGAGGACGTATTGGATTAGATCCTTTCGACGCCACCGAGGTGACGAGATGATCGATAGAGCGGCCCGCAGCCGCCCTGTCATTTTGGACATTCGGACCTCGAGTTTCATCCGCATCGTGGCGCGTACGTCGCCCTCGGTCCTGACTGTTTCCGACATTGATCGACGGCAACGCGCTGCCGCATATCGTCGGTGTCCGACGCTCGTTGACTTCGACCACATCGACCGGCTTCCCATCGGGGTGGCGCTCAGGCCGTTGCGATCTCGAGTACCTCGTCGAGCGGGCGCCGTGGCGTCGGCGTGTAGTCGGTGTCTTCGGGTGCGGTGCCGATGCGGATCACGACCTGGGGCACGTCCGGGTGGGGGATGAGGTCGGTGATCACTGATCGGCTGGCGGCGAGTTCGGTGATGTGGGTGAGCGCACAGGTGGCCAGACCACGTGCCGTGCATTCGAGGAGCACCTCGGAGAGCGCCTCGCCGGTATGCAGCCATTGGGCGGCGGTCTCGTCGAGGGTGCTGAGCACCACCAGCCGGGCCTCGTCTTCGAGATCGGTCCGGCGAACCGAATACGGCGCAGCCGGGAAGCTGCGTCCGATATCGACCCTGGCCGCCTCGGAATCCGAGACCAGTGCGGCAGCGGGCACACCCGCTTTGGCATCTGAATGTCCAGTCCACCAATGTAATTCGGTTTGATACGGCATGTCGTAGCGGCGCAAGGCGGTGGCGTGCTCGGTGGCAGCGGCCAGCCGGGGCCGGTTGCGCTCGGCGATTTCGTCGACCGACACATGATGTGGGCGGGCCAAGTCGCGCACCGCGGCGAGCACGTCGAGCCAGCCGGGCGGTGCCAGCATCGGCAGCCGATCGGTGCGGCGCTGATGGATGGCGCGGATCCGGGCAGCCGTCGTATTCAGGGCGCCGGGCCACGGCCGGAACTCGAGCGTGGCGAGGTGCCCGGGCAGATCAGGATCCGGAAACCGGGTGATATCGGTGAACCAGCCCATCCACACGAAGGCGAGACGCGCGTGATCGAGCACTGCACCGCAGCTGATCACCAGTTGTCGGCCAAGCGGGTCCGCCGAGTGCAACAGCCGGTCGGTGTCGCTGTGTAACCGCAGTTGCGTACCGTCGAACACCCAGCGCCACGGCTGGGTGTTGTGCACCGATGGGGCCCGGCAGGCGAGCATCAACGCCATCCGCACGGTCCGCAGATCGGGCGTGTTCGGACGATCGCTTGTGTTCATGCTTCGAGTCTCGACCCCGACAACAGCGGTCGCGACGGGCAATGCGCACCGGATCGAGGGTCCATCGTCACTACCGCCGTGCGGCCGCGTCCAGTCGTGCCTGCCAGCGGGTCGGGCAGTACCGCAAGCTGGCCGAGGATTGCGGACCCTGTGTTTGCGCTGCGGTTCGCAAGACGCCTGTTGTCTGGGTCGAACTCCAGAGCTGATAGCGCGAAATTGTGAACCTTCTGGCGGCTTCGAGATAAGGGCATTCGGACCCGGGTTGCCGGGGACTTTCGCCCCTGGGCGGTACCGGGGCGCGGTGGTGGCATGGGGAGCCGACAGACTCGGATCGAGAAGGAAAGGTAGGCAACACCATTGACGCGTGAGCTGGCCCAACGGGAGATACTCGCCGAACTGGAGCCGATGGCCGAGGAGTGTGTGCACCGGCACCTGTCGATGTCCAAGGACTGGCATCCGCACGACTACGTGCCATGGGATGCGGGCCGCAACTTCGCCGCACTCGACGGAATCGATTGGGAGCCCGAACAATCCTCGCTCAGCGAGGTCGCCAAGGCTGCGATGATCACGAATCTGCTCACCGAGGACAATCTGCCTTCCTATCACCGCGAAATATCGGAGAACTTCTCCCGCGACGGCGCTTGGGGCACCTGGGTGGGCCGGTGGACCGCCGAGGAAATGCGTCACAGCACCGTGATTCGCGACTATCTAGTGGTGACCCGAGGCGTCGATCCGGTCGCGCTGGAAGAGGTCCGGATGGTGCATATGACCAACGGCTTCTCCTCAGGAGTCAGCGACGCCGATGTGGACACGGGGGCCGGATTCCTGCATTCGGTTGCCTACGTGAGCTTTCAGGAGTTGGCCACCCGAGTCACCCACCGCAACACCGGCCGAGTGTGCAATGACGCGATCGCCGACAAGATGTTGCAGCGCATCGCCGCCGACGAGAACCTGCACATGATTTTCTATCGCACCATGTGCGGCGCGGCACTGGATCTGGTGCCGGATCAGGCGATCGAGGCCATCGCCACTATCGTGGAGAACTTCCGGATGCCCGGGGCCGGGATGCCGAAGTTTCGCCGCAACGGCGTGCTCATGGCCAAACACGGTGTCTATGACCTGCGCCAGCATCTGGAAGAGGTACTGCAGCCGGTGATACGGCAGTGGAATCTGTTCGGCCGCACCGATTTCAGCGCGCGTGGGGAGCAGGTGCGGGAACGGCTGGCGGCGTTCCTGGAGGATATGGCACAGGTGCAGATCCCGCGCTTCGAGGAACAACGCGACCGCGCTCTGGCGCGCGAACGTGCTCGAGCCTGATCGACCGGCCACCGCCGTCGATCCGGTCCAGCGGGTCTCGGCGTGGCTGCGGCTCATCGGCGGCCTGGTCGGCTGGCTGGCCTCGGTCACCGGCGCTTTCGGGGCTATTGGCTATCGCTGGTGTAGCCGGCTCATTCGTACCGCGTCGTCAGGATGTCGACAAGCGGTCGGCGCGGCGTCGGCGCGGCTTCCAGTTCGTCGTCGGGTACGGAACCGACCCGGATGACCACCTGCGGTATGCCGGGATGGGGAAGCATCCCCGCGATCAACTTCCGGCTCGAGGGCATTTCGGTAATGTGGGTCAGCGCGCAGGTCGCGAATCCGGCCGCCGTGCACTCCAGCAGTAGGGCGGAGAGCGCTTCGCCTGTGTGCAGCCACGCGGTGACCGAATCGCGCTGCGAGCTGAGCACCAGCAGACACGCGTGATCTTCGAGCGTGCCACGGCGGGCCGAATGCGGCGCGGACGGGAAGATGCGACCCACGCCGACGCGGGCGAATTCGGCATCGGAGACCAGTGCCTCACGCGGGATGCCCTCCGGGTCACCGGAATGCCCCGTCCACCAATGCAATTCGGTCTGGTACTCCAGATCGTAGCGGCGGACCGCAGCGGCGTGCTCGGAGGCCGTCGCGAGCTTCGGGCGCGCGCTCTCGTCGAGGAGATCGAGTACGAGATCGTGGGGTGTCACCAGCATCCGCCCGGTGTGCAGCAGCTGCGACAACCCGGTCGGTGCGTGCAGCGGCAGCCGGTCAGTGCGTCGCCGATCGATGGCGCTGGCCCGGGCCCGCACGCCGACCGGGGGTTCCGGCCATGGCCGGAACTCGATCACCGCCAGGTAGTCGGAGCGGTCGGGATCCGGTAGCCGCGTGGTATCGGTATGCCATCCTTTTGCGGCGAAGGCGGTGCGCACGTGGTGCAGCATCGCGCCACAGCTGATCACGAGTTGCCTGCCCAGCGGGTCGGTCGAGGTCAGCAGCCGATCGTCGTCGCGGTACAGATGCAGCCCGACACCGTCGAACACCCAGCGCCACGGCTGGGTGTTGTGCACCGACGGCGCACGACCGGCCAAACGCATGGCCGCGAGCACCGTCGGATGGTCTGGCACGGACTGTACGGGGGAAGGGCTGGTATCGGTCATACCTTCGAGTGTCGACGGGCGATTTGGCGCTCGATATGGACCTTGCGCCTGTTCTCGAAGGCCCATGGTCACCCGCCGACTCGGGCCGATGCCTCCGACATCGCGACCACTGGGCCTTTACTTTCGGCCGGGTCGCGCTGGGCGCGCTGTTTGATACCGAGCAACATCTTGCGCTCCATGACCCAGCTCCGCGGCTCCATGAGTAGCCGGTTGAATACCCGTGCGGGTGCTGCGGTACCGGGCAGTGCGATGCGGTTGCGGCTCACCAGTCGAGTGCTCCCGGCGCTCGGATAGAGCCCGAACGCCCAGACCCAATTCCCGTCCGTCGAGGCGAATACCAGCGCCCGATCGGGCTCGAGGATGGCCACCCGCATGCGCGGTCTGCTGTCACCGAGCGTGAAAGTGTCTCCGACGGTGAGGCTTTGGAACTCCGGCAGGATGGCGTCAGCGCTATGCATATCAAGCCCGAGCAGGTACTCGATCCAGTCGTAAGTGTAGGCGCCGCCTCGCCCCGGGCCCATCTGGACGAGCCACGGCCAGATTCGGTCGGGAGCCGTCTCGATCGTAATCGTCCTGGTGGCGACGATATCCGGGTTGCGTAGACCGGGTGGCCGTCGGCTCGGGTCCGATAACCGCGCGTGGTCGCAGCGGCGACCGCGCGATCATGGTGTGTGCGAACGGTGATTGGTCATAGACCGGACGGATAGGTCTCTGGCGTGGTGCCAGCGATCCACTCGCTGGTCGGTTCCAACGGTTCCAGTGCGGTGGTGCGGTCGATGTGGATGAGTGCGTCGAACTGGTCGGCGGGGCGGGTGTGGAGGTAGTGGCTCTGGCGTTCGGTGCTGGGGTGATAGACCACGCCGATAGCGCGCTGTAACCGGGGCTGGCGCAATAGGTCCGCTGCCTCGCCGAGCAGGTCCATACGCAGCATGAATTCCCGGTTGCCGGTGTCGTGCAGCAGTTCCTCCACGCTCGACGGCAATGCCGGACGGACGGTTTCGCGGCGGGCAGGTCCACCCCAGTCCTCTGCTGCGGTGACCGTGCCTGTGCAGGTGCTGAAGCCGATGAGGCGACAGGTGTCGCCGTGGCGTTCGCGCACCAGCTGCCCCAAGGTGAGTTGGCCTTCGCCGCCCATTTCGGTGGCGCGCGCATCGCCGACATGAGAGTTGTGCGCCCACACCACGATTCGGTCGGGGGAACCGTCGCGGCTCAGATGGGTGGCGAGCGCGTCGAGGGTGTCGGCCATATGCTCGTCCCGCAGATTCCACGAGGACACCCGGTCGCCGAACATGGCCCGGTAGTAGGCCTCGGCATCGCGTACCGACCAGGCGTTGCGCAACGCGTCGAACAGTTCGTCGGCGGCGAAGGGTTCGAGTTCGCCGCGGGCTATCGCTACGCGCTGTAATTCCAGCAGTTGCCGGATCACTTGGGCTTCACAGGATCTGCCCGCGCCGAAGGCGGCGGCGAATCCGTATGTCTGGGCGTCGTCGCCGGCGATGTGGTCGAAGCAGGCGTAGCGAATCTTGGCGCGCTGGGCCGCCTGTGGATCGACGCGGTCGAGGTAGTCCACGACCTCCTGCATCGAGCGATGCAGGCTATAGAGGTCCAGACCGTAGAACCCGGCCTGCGGCTGGTCGCGGCACTGCCGCTCGGCGTTGTATGCGCGCAGCCAGATGACGAATTCGCGGACCTCGGTATTGCGCCACATCCAGGCCGGGAAGCGCTCGAAGCCGCGCAGCGCCTCCTCGGCGGTGGCGTCCGAGCCGCGCCCGTGTACGTACCTGTTCACCCGGTAGGCATCGGGCCAATCCGCTTCGGCGGCGACGGCGATGAAACCCTTCTCCTCGATCAGCCACCGAGTGATCGCCGCGCGCGCTCGATAGAACTCCCGTGTGCCGTGCGAACTTTCGCCGATCAGCACGAACCTGGCGTCGCCGATCAGCTCCTCGAGCGCGTGTGTGGGTGGTATGCCTTCGGCCGCGTCGAGGGCCGCGGCCCGGATGATCGCGGCGGCGTCGATGCGCGGGACGGCCGCACCGGTGGTCGAGATGCTCATCAGGGTGCGCACCTGCTCGTCAGTGACCTGGGTGAAGTCCCAGAACCACTCACCGACCGCGCGGAACGGAGTAGGCATTGTCGCGCAGACCATTTCGTCGACCGACGCGCCCAGTTCCCGGCAGGTCGACTCCGGCGCGGCAGGGACCGCGACGACGATCCGCTTCGGCTCGCCGGACCGAACCGCCTCGATGGCCGCGAACATGCTTGCGCCGGTGGCCAATCCATCGTCCACCAGGATCACCGTCCGCCCGGCCACCTCGATGGGGCCTCGGTCGGCGCGATAGACCGCCTCTCGCCGGACCATCTCCTCGGCTTCGTCGCGGGCGATGCCACGGACCTGATCAGCGGTCAGCCGCAGCCCGCGCACCATGTCGTCGTTGAGCACGATCCGGCCGCCGGTGGACAGCGCGCCGATCGCGAACTCCGGATGCCCCGGTGCGCCCAGTTTGCGCACGACCAAGGCGTCCATTGGTGCGCCCAGTGCCGCGGCGACCTCCCACGCGACCGGGACCCCGCCGCGCGGCAGCCCGAGGACCAGGACATCCGGATCGCCGCGATAGTGTTCGAGCAGACCGGCCAGCACCCGGCCCGCCTCGTGCCGATCCCGAAAGATCGGTCGAGGTGGTTCCTGCTGCACTCGCGTATCGCGCATCGCAAGCCTCCCATCGGCGGGCCCAGCGGGGACCCAATTATGTTGTCATAGTGCGGTATTCGGTGGCGGATACCGTTCGGGCCGGTGAGTGGGCAGACCGAGGGCGCTGCGCTGCACGGCCAGCGTCAGATCCGTCGCGGTCACCACGCCGATCAGTCGACCGTGTGGATCGATCACCGCGATGACGTCGAAGTCCGGTCGCAGTACCACCTGGGACGCCACGATGGCGAGCGGTTCCTCGCCGGATACCCGAGCCGTCGGCGGCAGTGGGCGGGCGACTCTTTGTACAGCGGTGGTCTCGCGTGCCGCTGCGGGCAGTGCCGTGAGATCGGACCAGGCGAGTTCCCCGATCGGCCGACCCGCCTGGTCGATCACCGGGAACACCCGGTGATCGGTATGGACGATGTGGGAGCGCAGCAGGTCGGCGACGGACCAGTCGACGGGAACCGACAGCGGATGTTCGGTCATGACATCGCGAATCCGCGTGTCGCCGAGCCGATGTCGCAGTCCGGCGGCGGCCAGTTCTCTATTGGCGGCCGAATACAGGAACCAGCCGAGCAGCATCAGCCACAGCCCACCACCATCGCCCACGAGTAGTAGCTCGGCACCGCCGAGAATCAACAGACCCGTCCCGAGGATCTGGCCGCTGTACGCGGCAATGGTGCTGGCGCGCAACCGATCTCCGGTGTGCCGCCAGACCAGCGCACGCAACACCCGGCCACCGTCCAGCGGCGCGCCCGGCAACAGATTGAACACGGCCAAAATGAGATTCATCGCGGCCAGCCAGCCGAGCATCGCCGGCACCGGCCCGCTGACCAGCGCGCCGACCAGCGCGGCAACGCCGAGAAACGCGGCACCGAGCACGAAGCTGGTGAGCGGTCCGGCCATCGCGATGCGCAGATCCGAGCGCGGATTCTTCGGTTCGTCGCCGAGTTCGGATACGCCGCCGAGTAGCCACAACACGACCGCTTCGACCCGGGTGCCGCTGCGGCGGGCGATGATCGAGTGCGCGAGTTCATGGCTCAGGAGGGAGGCGAACAGTCCGATCGCGCCGGTCACGGCGACAAGCCAAACCGCCACCGAGTTGCCGTGGATATCGGTCAGCGAGCGGCCGAGTAGATAGGTGAACAAGCCCAGGGTGACCAGCGCCGACCAGTGTGCGCCGACTCGAATGCCCGCGACCCGCCCCAGCGGGATCGTCGTACGAAGCATGTCAGCGCTCCCGCGGTTCGGCGCCGACGAGACCTTCGGCGAGCAGAATGCGGTGTGCCCGCTGGGCGGCCTGGGTCGTCCGGTCGTTATCGGGGGTGTCGGCGGGCAATCGCTCGAGGCCGCGCGCCAGCACCGCGACGGCGTCGCCGAGCGCTCGGATATGCTCCTCGAGCTCGGCGGTCGGACCGACCGCGTGTTCCTCGGCAGCTGGTTGCCATTCGATCAGTGACTCGTCGACGGCCTCGGTCCGCGCACCGCATAGCACGCCGTACAGATGCATCGGCAGTACCGCGAATATCCGGTTCAACTGCCCGGGGGAGAACAGCTCCGACAGCGCCGCCGTGACCGCACCCGCGACCGGGCCGACCTCCTCCACACCGATACCGGCTTCGCGGGCGAACTGCCTGGTGAATTCGGCGATACCGTGCCGGACCGGCACATGGCTGGGTACCCAGCCCTCGTAGTAGGCCCCGCGCAGGATCTCGGGCAGTTGCGCGGCCAGATGTGCCGAACTGCTGACGTTGATGCGGTCGCACACGGTGTGCAGCCAGGCGCGCAGCACCCGATAGGCGAAGGCCCGGTCGTCGGTATCGAGACAGTCGGCGATGTCGCGCAGCCAGTCGTGCGCAGTCTGCACCGCAGGCCCGAGCGGATCGTCACGGTGCGGCATCGTCGGCCTCCTGGTACTGCGGGGTGTTATGGGCCCCAGCCTGCGCTGCGTGTGGCCACCGACCTAGGGCCGAAGGGCGCTGTCGGGTGAGCCGATGGTCCTGCTTTCGCCATCGACGTCCCCGGACAGCCGCAGTCGGGTGGGGAGGGCCGAAGGTCCCTTACGTGGTGGACGTTTCGCAGCAGGTCCGGGTCAGGGGACTCCGCCATGTGGCGTTTGGGGTGGAGACGATGGCGATATGACAGATACGGTCCCGGTCGGCACCTCGACAGGCGCAACGTTCGGCTGGTCGCCGATCGACAAGCCGCAGGCCGAACAGGTGCGGGCCAATCTCATCGACTATGACCGAGCGTGTCTCGAATTCTCATGGGAGCAGGCGCGATCCGAGCTCGCCGGGTTGCCGGACGGTGGGTTGAACATCGCCTATGAGGCGGTCGACCGGCACGCCGTGGGTCCGGCGAGAGACACACCCGCGTTGCGGTGGTTGCCCGCTGCGGGCGGTGAGGTCGTGCTGACCTACGCCGAGCTTGCCGTGGCGACCAATCGATTCGCGAACGTGCTGCGTGGAATAGGGATACGTCGCGGTGAGCGGGTCTGCGTCCTGCTCGGTCGTACGCCCGAGCTGTATATCGCGGTGCTGGGCGCGTTGAAGGCGGGATGTGTGGTCGGCGGATTGCTCGGCGTGCGACCACAGGTGACGACCACCCCGGCGGCCGACCACCGGGCCAGCGATGGCGCAGTCGGCGCGCGCTTCCTGAACACCATTGCCGAACTGCTCCAACATCCGGAGCAGCTGTGAACAACGAAAGGTCGTGAACGACCATGTCCCGCACCCTGTCTCGGGATGATGCAGATACCGTCGTCCGAACCGCCCTGCGCGGATTCGCTTCCGACGCCGAACTCGCGGCACTTGCGCGCGCCGAACCCCTGCGCGCCGCACTCGACCTCGACTCCCTCGACTTCCTCACCTTCGTCGAAAAGCTCACGCGAGCAACCGGAGTGCGGATCGATGAGGCCGACTACCCCCAGTTGGTATCGATCGACTCGTGCGTGGAATTTCTCACCACCGCCGTAGGGACGTCTCGGTGACATGTGACAGCCGCCCCACCGGTGCCGGCGCGCGTGAATCCGGTCCTATCGGCATGCTGGCCAGGTCTTTCGGTCCTTTCGCCCAACAATCCTCAGGCCGGCGCGGTACCCGACAACATCTTTACGATCGGCACACCAGGACCGGGCAGGTGGTGTGATGGAGCAGGTCACGGCTGGTCGATCCGAACAGCATGGCCGTCGCGGTCGGGTGGCCGTGGCTGCCGACGACGAGGAGTTGCGCATCCTGGGCTATCTCGTTCAGCACCGTGCGGGCCAGGCCGGGGACCGGCATTTCGATGACCTCGACATCCGGATACTCCGTGCGCCAGCCCGCCAATGCCTCGGCCAGCAGGGTGCGCTCCGTCCCGGCGCGGTCGAGATGGTGGCCCACCGCTTCGATGCGTGACGGCCAGCAGTGCACGGCAGTCAGTGGCACCTCGAGCGCCGCGGCGATTTCGAAGCCGTGCGCGATGGCCGGGATGCTGAGCTCGGTCCCATCGACGCCGACCGCCACCGGCTTGCCACGGGGAATGGGCCTGCCATTCGCGCCACGCCACACCCCGACCGGGCAATGTGCGTGCTGAGCGACATGCATCGTGGTCGGCCCGACCAGCCGCTGCCCGTAAGCGGTCCGTGCACCGACGACAACGATGCGAGCGTGCGGGCTCAATGCCACGAGCGCTTCGGCGGGCGGGCCTCGAGGACGTATCACGCTTACGGTCAGATCCGGATCGCAGGTCAGGACGAGTTGGCGGGTGCGTTCCAGTGTGGCGCGGGCGGCATCGGACAAGTGTGGCGAATGGATACGGTCGGCCAACTGCTGTGCGGAGGTGGCCGCGTGCGGCAATGCACAGGCGATCAACAGCGGCGCGTGCAGCGCACCGGCCAGATAGGCCGCCCAGCGCGCCGCGTTCAGCGCTGTCGGCGAATCGTCCACGCCGACAACGATCGTATTGCGGTCGGCCCTGGTACTCATCGATCGCACTCCTTGCCGAGAGTCGCGCCACAACGGGCTATCTGCCACACCCCACCGTCGTCGCCGCGCGGCCCGCGCGATAGGGGCATTGGTGCCTGATGATCAAGGTCCTCGGTCAACCGAAGGACGGCTGCCCGCCAGATTCTGGGTCACCCGGGCATTCGCGCGGCAAACTTGACGCCAACACGACCGCTCATCGCCGAGGTTCGCACCCAGAGGTGGATGTCGCGTACTGCCGGTCCCTCGCGCTACGAGTCCTGTCCGACCGGGCGGCTCATTCCGCGCCATTCGCGGTCCAGGGCCGCGTAGCTGCGGGCCCGCAGTAACAGGCTGACACCGTAACCCACAAGCATTGCGCCACTCCAGATCGTGACGAGCACCGTCATGCCGATACCGACTCCTCTGCTAGCGGCGACAGCCGAACGCTCCGGTGGGGTGGTCGCTTTGCCATCGCCATCGAGCCACACCCGCACCTCATCGCCCAGCGCGGAGTTGTCGGACACCTCGGTGGTTTTCGTCCCGGATCGGCCGCTCTGATCCCAGCGCACCGTCGCTTCGAACCGTTCGGTGGTAGTCCCGTAGGCGTCGACCGTCACGATTCGCTCCGGCTTCGCCGTGATCGTCGCGGGCACCGCGACTTTTGTCGCGTTCTCGACCTGGATTCGGCTCGCGGCGGCGGTATAGCCCGCGGTGCCCGCAGCACCCGCGACCGGTACCGCGATGAGCATGACAATGATCGCGAACAGCCACACCAGTGCCTCGATCCGATCCGATCCACGCATCAGCGGAGTGCTGCGCCACGGTCGGCGCTGCCACCATCGGGTCGGCAAGGCGGGGTATTGCGACATGTCGATCACCTCGTCCGCCGTGGCGTAGGGTCCGGCTCTGAAGGCGATTCCGCCGCGGGACCCGGATCCGACAGCTCATGCCGCAGTGCGGCAAAGTGCGCCGCCGCGCTCTTCTCCCGCTGGCGCAGCTGCGCACCGCTCAGCACATATGAGTCGGGACCGGGAAAGGTCAGTGCGCGATGTCCGGTATCGGACCAATGCACCAGGTAGGGCGGCGAGCCATCGTGCGAATGCACCTCCTCGATGAGACCGTGCCGAGTCGGGCCGCCATTGGCACCGCCCTCGACGATCAGCCAGTCTCCTGGTTGTGCGTGCATGACGGACCTCCGTAGCTCAGGGTGCGGTGCGCTGGGTGCGCAGGATGTGGACGAGGAACACGCCGGTGACGGCGGCCATGACCGCGGCCATCAGTAGGCCGCCGACGATGCCGATGACCAGCACGAGTGCCGTGGGTTGTCCGGGCTGCCATAGCGGGCTGGTGAACCCGGTGAACGCGAGCAGTCCGGCCAGCCAGGCCAGAGCGGTCGCCCAAATCCAGCGACCCGCACCGGTCACCTGACGGCGCAGCACATACCACTGGGTGATGCCGATCGATAGGAGCAGGATCATTACGCCCGCCGCCGCCGCTGGTGCCAGCACCCAGGGTGACCACGTATCGAGTCCGTCTGCGGCCAGCACCGGGACCACACCGACCGCCCAAGCGATCAAGGCCCCGAGCGAGGTGGCACGGATCCAGCCGCTCGAACGCATCCCGGATAGGACCGACCGCAACACCCCGGCCTGGAACCAACCCAGCACACTGCCCTCGGCCACGCCCGCGATCAGCAACGCCACAGCGGCGGCGACCGGCGTCGCGTCCCGCACCAATGCACCGGTCACCGCGGGCGCGGCGAAGCCGAGCAATTCACCGAGCGTCACGTTGGTGAACCAACGTTGCCACAGTCCCCGTTGTTGTATGTGGTGCGTCTGGACGCCAACCATCGGCTCGGGGGCGGAAGCCAACTCGATCACAATGACGGGATCTGGGGTCGGCACCTCCGCACGGGGAAAAGCAGCTTGATAGATCGCTGCCGCTTCTTCGCGTTCCAGCGAATCTGGTTGTGCCACATGCCCCGTTCCGCAATACCACCGGCCATCGAGCCACACCGACAGCGGCCGGGGTGTGTGGAAATTGCGCCACCATGTTTTTGTTTCAGCGCGACCGACACGGACGACCACGCTATCGTCCATACGAGCATAGGACACCGGTAGTGCGATATGACGACCCGACAGGCGCGCCTGATAGCGCAGTTCGCACCGGTTGCGGCGCAGGCCGTGGGCGAGCGGGGAGTGCAGTGCCGACAACATCACCGATGCGCCGAACCCCGGTGCCTGATATCGAGTCGTGCTGATTGTCATGCGTCAATCGTCACGCCATCGCACAGTTCGGCGGCAGGTCCGAATGGCATTGGTCCGGTAGTCCTTCGCCCCCAAGAATCAGCCGACGATCCCGATGAAAGCAGCGACTCGGCCAGGTGTTTGGGGCTTCGAGTAATCACCGACGGAGGTTTTTGGTCCAAGGCTCCGTGGTGTCCTTTGCCGCATCGGCAACCAGTGACGGACCTGTGGATCAGCATAGTGAACCACTGATGCGGAGCGGAGTCACGCGCTGGCGATATCGCGCCGATCGAAGACCGGCAACGCGACCAGCAGACACCCGATCCCGACGAGTGCGAGCCACAGATACGCCAGCGGCAGGCCCGCGCCGAGTGGGCCACTCTCGATCGCCTGATGGAATGGTGACCACGGCCCCCACGGGAGGACCGCCGCGACCAGCTTGCTCGCCACGTACAGCACATAGGCGGCGACCGCGAGAACCGTCGCGGCACCGAGTGCCAGGACCCGCCGACCGGTCGCAGCGCCGACCGCCGCGGCGATCAAACCGAACTCGATGCCGAGCAGCACCATCGACAGCGTCCCCGTCCCGGCGGCGCCGATCGAAATCCCGAGCCCGAAAACAGCCGACCCCACCATGATCGAACCGAAGAGCGCTGTGCCGAGCACTACCACCGAGGCGATCACGACGGCCGCCTGCTCCAGTGCCATCCGGATCGGCGAAACACCGTTCACCAGAAGAACTTCCAGCGTCCCGTTCGCCTCCTCACCGGCGATGCCGCCGGCGCCGCGACCGATGGCGAACACCAGGAACAAGATCGGCAGCAGCATGCTGAACAGTTCGGCATTCAGAAAGCCGGTTCCGGTGACGAACTGGTCGAGGTTGAACAATTTGCGCAACGGTTCCGGATAGTTCCGCAGAAACTCCTGCACCCCGGACATACTCGAAAATGACGGCCAGATGGCCGATACCAGCAGCACCAGCGCCACGATGCCGATACTCCAGCCGAGCAGCCCGCGCCGCTGATCGCGCAGGCACTTCGTGAACACTGTGCGCAGCATGGTGTTTCAACCTTGTCCGTAGTAGGCGAGGAAGACCTCTTCGAGATCCGGTTCGCGACTGATGATGTCGGTGACGTCATACGGTGCGACCACCCGCAGCAGTTCCGCGGTCGAACCTTCGAGCTCGACATGCACGGCTTTGGTGTTGGCATGCACAGCCCGCACCCCGGCGATACGGCGCAACGCGTCTAAATCCGGTGGCATGTGCGCGAATACGAGATTCAGACGACGCAGCGGCCGCGCGGTGAGTTCGGCGATCGAGCGCACCTCGACCAGTCGGCCTTGACGCAGGATACCGACGGTATCGGCCACCTCCTGAACCTCCGAGAGCACATGCGAGGACAGGAAGACCGTGCGACCTTCGGCCCTGACCTCGCGCAGCATCGTATGGAATTCACGCTGTACCAGCGGATCCAGGCCCGCGGTCGGTTCGTCGAGGATGAGCAGTTCGGGTTCGGCCATGAACGCCTGCACGATCCCGACCTTCTGCCGATTGCCGTGTGACATCGCACCGATGCGTTCCGAAAGGTCCAGCCCGAGGCGTTCGACAAGTCGATCGCGCACCTTTTCCTGGACGCCGCCGCGCAGATGCGCGAGATAGCTCAGGTACTGCTCAGCGGTCAGGTCGGGATACGCGACGAATTCGCCTGGGAGATAACCGATTCGGCGTTGGGCCGCAGCTCGGTTTCGCACGGTGTCCGCACCACCGATCGCGGCCGTCCCTCGGGTCGGGCGCAGTAGACCCGTGAGGATTCGAATGGTGGTTGTTTTGCCCGCGCCGTTGGGTCCCAGGTAGCCGAAGACAACCCCGGCCGGAACCTCGAGACTCAGGTCCGTCAGGGCGGACTTGTCGCCGTAGCGCTTGGTCAACCCGACGGTTCGGATGATCGGTACCAAAGCCGCCGCCTGTTTCTTTCCGGATGCAATCGCCTACAGCGCGCGCACCACCTCGTCCAATGGGCGACGCGGAGTGAACGGCACCTCGGCGGCGCTGGTCGCGGCCCAGCCGATTCGAACGATCAGCTGAGGGAAACCGCTGTCGGACAAGACATCAGAGCGCACCAGTGCGCGGATATCCGGCAGTTCCAGCGGTTCGGTCAGTGGACAGGTGGCCAATCCGAAACCGGTGGCGGCCAGCAGCACCGCACTGGTGGCCTCCCCAGCGCGCAACCGGGACAGCGGATCGTCGGAGGCGGTGTGCACGAGCAGCAGACCGCCGCTGTCCTCGAGGTCGTGCAATACCGCCTCGGTCAGTGTCGGGTTGTGGAACTCGCGTGTCAGGGGATCGACGGCAGCGACGGAACTGCGGGCGGGCACGCCTTCTGACGCGATATGTCGCCCGCTCCAGAGCGCGAGTTCGGTTTGGTATGCGGGGTCGTCGTGATGTCGGCGAGCGGCTTCTTGGAAGGCTTGTACCAGCTTGGTTCGGGTTGCGCCGCCCGCGATTTCATGGACCAGTGCACCTTCGGCGGTGCCTGCTTCGATGATTCGTTCGATGTGCCCGGGTGGTATCTCCCATGAGGTGAAGCGCCGTCGATCGGTGCGGCGGCGGCTGATGGCCCTGGCCGTACCGATGACATCGGCGGTGGGTGTGGTCATGGTGAATTCGATGGAGGCGAGGTGCTGCGGCTCGGCTGGATTCGGCAAGCGATGGACGACGGTGTGCCAGCCGAAAGAGCGTGCCGCCACTCGGAAGTGATGCAGCACCGCCCCACAGCTGAGCAGGAGATCGCGCCGATCCGGGTCGGTCAGCGGTAGGTGGCGGCTGTCGTCGGCGTACAGGTGAACCGTGCGGTCGCCAACGCGCCATTGCCATGGCTGAGTGTTGTGTATCGATGGTGCCCGCGCAGCCAGCGCCAGCGCGGACCGCACGGTGTCGGAATCGGGATGCGTATTGGCCATTTCGTACCTCCTCTACTTTGGACGTTGATGCCGCTACGCGGTGTGGGTGACCATGACGGGGCAATGGGCGTGCTGCACCAGGAAGCTGGAGGTGGAGCCGAGCAGCAGACCGGTGAAACCACCTCGGCCGCGGCTGCCGACCACGATCAGTTGCGCGGATTTCGACGACTCCATCAGCCGATCGGTCGGACCGCTTTGATACACCTTGTGGATGACCGGGACGTCGGGATACTTCTCGGTCCATCCGGCGAGTCGTTCGGCGAGTATCGCGTCCTCGGCGGTTTCCAGGCCGGGCCAATCGATGTGGGAGTCGGCCTGTCCGGCGAATTCGCCGAAATGCCATTCGCTCCAGGAATGCAGGGCGATCAGATCGGTCTTGCGGTCGGACGCTTCGGCGAACGCGGCCGCGATAGCGCTCTCGCTGACGGGGCTGGCGTCGATTCCAACGACGACGGGGCCGTCCTGACGGATTTGTTCGGTATCGGTGGACCGGACCACGACGATGCTGCCGTGGCCATGGCTGGTAACCGCGAGCAGGGTGGAGCCCAGATGTGCGAAGGTACCCGCATTACCGGTCGCGCCGAGTGCGACCAGGTATGCGGACTTCGACAGGTGTATCAGTAGCCGGGCCGGACTCGCATCGGACACCTCGGTCTCGATTTCCACCTCGGGTGCGACATCGTGGGCCAGCCCTCGTGCGGCCGTCACGGTCTCCAGCCCACGTGCACGGATGGTTTCGACTACTGCGGTGGGGACCACGTGGTAGCCGCCGAGCAGCGATTGGGTCGCGAGGAGATCGAGACCGTGCACGATGAGCAGTCGGCGGCTGCGCTGCGCGGCGACCTCGGCGGCCCAGCGGACCGCTAGGTCACTCCCGTCGGACCCGTCGACGCCGACGACAACCGCTGCCGAGGCCAGCAGATGGGACTTCTCGCTCTGTTGCGTGTTCATGTCGCCGGTCCTTCGGTCTGCGCTGAGTCGGATACCTGAACGGTACGAATTTCGGGATGGATCCAACTGCTGGCGATGGTCCCTGATCCAAGGGCCGAAGGACGCTACCGGCCTTGGGACACCGGCAGTGGTGAGCGAGCCTCGGCTCGGGAAACAGTGGCGGTGTCAGTGTTTGGTGAATGGATGCAGCATGCCGACGTTCTCCGGGGGCGGTGGTGGAATGTGGGTGTCATCGGTGTCGGCGACCAACTGGTTGCGCACGTCGACCACTCCGTCCACTGCGGTAGTGAGGGCGGTGATGACCTCGATCATGCTCTGCCGCTCCACTTTTCCGCGCAGTGTCGCGACGCCGTCGGATACCTCGACGGTGACATCCGTCGGTGGCACCCACATCGCGCGCGTGAGTACCTCGGCGCGGATCTCGTCGGCCAGCTCGGCGTCCGTGCGTAGGTATACCGACAGCAGGTCCTTGCGGCTGATGATGCCGTGCAGTCCACCATCGGTATCGACTACCGGGGCGCGTTTGATGTTGTGGCGGGCGAGGAGCGCGGCGGCGGTGGTGAGTCGCGCGCCGGGCTGCACCGTGATCACCGGGGTGCTCATGAAGTCGGCCGCGGTCTGCGGGGTAGCGCCGTGGTCGACTAGTTTGCGCCATAGCCGCCGCCATGTCGATGCCTGGGCCGCATCACCGACTCTGGCCTGTTTGCCCAGCAGGTCGCCTTCGGTCACGATGCCCACCACATAACCGTTCGCATCGACCAGCGGAGCACCACTGACTCCGCGTTCGGCGAGGATGCGGACCGCTTGCCGGAACGGTGCTTCCATCGGGACAGTGACTACGTCGCGGGTCATGACATCGGCGACTCGTCGGCGTCTCATGGTCTGTTCTCCCTACGATCGGACCCCGCACTGAGTGTGCGCGCCGTGCTGTGTGGTGCGACAGGGCCGAAGTCGGGCATTCACCAGGACCTTCGGCCCCGATGGCGACGGCGGGTTCGCACTGCCGCAAATACGAAAGGAATCACGGGTCATGGCGAACAGGGCAGCGGCGACTCCGGACCGCGCTGTCGGCTTGTCGGTACGGGCCATCCGGCGATGCCCATGAGGGTGGTAACGGTGCAGGCCAGCACGAAGCCAACATTTGCGGGGCCGACCGGTAGTCGACGGTCCGGCCGAGGTCGGCCTCAGAATTGATGCGCGATCCGGTCGACCGCGGTGTGTGCGAGGCGTTCGCCCCAAGCGCGAGCGCATTCGAGCGCACCTGCGGCCAGTGGTCCGGTCACGCCGTCGACGAAGAAGTCCACCGGCTCGTCGACGAGTTCATAACCCAAGCGCCGCAATCGTTTACCGGCACTGCGGGCGGCCGAGCCCGGCAACCACGATGGCTTGACGGCCTTTGTGCCGAAGGCCGCGGCCTGGGTGCCCGCTGCTATCGGCAGCGCCTCGTCGAGCCATTCCCGGATGCCGATCTCGACCGGGACCAGCGCATCGGTCCGTTGCGCGGCATCGCGGCGGGTCCGGGGTCGGCTGAGTCCGAGGAAATGTGTCGGGCCGCCCACCACCAACAGATCCGCGGCCGGTTGGGGTAGCTCCGCGGCGGATGCCACGTTGAGTAGCTCCACAGTGGCGTACTCGCTCAGTCCCTGAGCGATGGCAGCGGCAATGGCGGCGGTGTTGCCGAACATCGATTCGTAGATGACCCGCGCCAGCATGTGTGTCTCCTCCGAATACGAAACCGGGTGGAGGATGACATTGATGCTATGGGCGGACAGTGCCGTTGAACAGGGCCGAACCGACGCTTACCGGGGGACCTTCGGACATCCGAGGGGGTTCGGCGAGGACTTTCGGCCGTCGCGTCGGGGTCCTCGGCGCATAATGCTGGAACGGTGCTGGCGCGTTTTCTTCCTGGTCTACGGCAATTCGATGGCTACCAGCGGGCGTGGCTACGGTCGGATGTGGTCGCCGGTATCACCGTGGCCGCGTATCTCGTTCCGCAGGTGATGGCTTATGCGACCGTGGCCGGCTTGCCGCCGGTGGTCGGACTGTGGGCGGCGATCGGGTCGCTGGCTGTCTACGCCCTGTTCGCTACCTCGCGGCAGCTGTCGGTGGGGCCCGAGTCGACAACCGCGTTGCTGACCGCGGTCGCGCTGGCCCCGCTCGCGCTCGGCGATCCGGACCGCTACGCGGCGCTCGCGGCGGTGCTCGCCGTGCTGGTCGGCGGGCTGTGCCTGATCGGCGCGGCGGCCCGGCTCGGCGTACTGGCCGACCTGCTGTCCAAACCGGTTCTGGTGGGATATCTGGCCGGTACCGCGGGAATGATGATCGTCGGCCAGCTCGGGCGGGTGACCGGTGTGCCGGTCGAGGGGGAGTCGTTTCTCGCCCAACTACGTTCATTCGCCGCAGGAGTGCAGCAGTGGCACTGGCAGACCAGCGTGCTCGCCGCGGCGGTGCTCGCCGGACTGCTGCTACTGGCCTGGCGAGCGCCACGCGTGCCGGGACCGCTGGTCGCCGTGCTACTGGCCACCGCGCTGGTGGCGACATTCTCGTTGCGGCAGTACGGCATCGAGGTCGTCGGGGCGATCCCGGCCGGGATTCCCGTGCCCGGACTGTCCGGTGTCGCGGCGGCGGATATCGCGCAGCTGATTCTGCCCGCGGTCGGCATCGCCGTGGTCGGCTTCTCCGACAATGCGCTCACCGCCCGGGCCTTCGCAGCTCGCCACGGAGCGCATGTCGAGGTGAACACCGAACTCGCCGCGCTGGGTGCGACCAATGTGACCGCCGGACTGCTGCACGGTTTCCCGGTGAGCTGTAGCGGCAGCCGAACCACGATCGCGGATGCCATGGGCGCACGCACGCAGCTGTATTCCGTTGTGGCACTGGGAGGTTTGTTCGCCGTGCTGCTCGGTGCGCGAGATATTCTGGCCGCCTTTCCCACGGCGGCGCTCGGTGCGCTCGTCATCTACGCGGCATTGCGTTTGATCGATGGGGCCGAGTTCCGGCGGATCGCCCGGTTCCGGCGCAGTGAACTGATTTTGGCGTTCGGCACGGTCGTCGCGGTACTGGCGCTCGGCGTACTGTACGGCGTGCTGGTGGCGATCGCACTGTCGGTCTTCGACCTGCTGCGCCGGATCGCGCGCGCTCACGACGCCATCCTCGGATTTGTTCCCGGGCTCGCGGGCATGCACGACGTGGATGACTATCCGGAGGCGAAACCTGTTCCCGGACTGGTGATCTACCGTTATGACGCGCCGCTGTGTTTCGCCAATGCCGAGGACTTCCGGCGCCGCGCACTCGCGGCGGTCGAATCGTGGGCCGAGCATGGTGGACGGCCTGTGCGCTGGTTCGTGCTCAACGCCGAGGCCAATGTGGAGGTGGACCTCACGGCGCTCGACGCGGTCGAACAACTCCGATCGGAGCTGGCGAAGCGCGGCATCGTGTTCGCGATGGCGCGCGTCAAACAGGATCTGCGCGACGACCTCGATGCCTTCGGGTTGACCGAAAAGATCGGCGACCAGCACCTCTATCCGACCTTGCCGACCGCGGTCGAGGCATTTCGTGCGGACCCTGATGCAGGGTCGGACGACCCCCACACTGCATGACTTTCTTCTCTGCCCATCGACTGGCCCGCGCGGAATGCTCGAAGGCGGTGGTAACGCCGTCGAAAGAGGTGCCCCCAGATGTCCGAGAGCGCCGCCATCTCGGTCCGCGACTCGTGGATTCGCCTGGTCGGGCTGTGGCTGCTACCGCCGAATAGGGTGATGCACCGATTGGGACGATTCGAGGTGCTGCTGCGGATCGTCGTGACGCTGGCCGTGGTCGCCGCCATGCCGGTGGCAGGAGCGATCGGCACCGTCACCTACACCTCGGAGTCCGCACGTATCCGAGCTGAGCAGGCGACGAAATCTGTTGTCAGCGCGACGATCACGACCCTACCGGAACGGACTCCGGACAATCGTCTCGAGGCGACAGTGCAGTGGAACGAGAACGGCCGAGTGGGCACCGCGATCGTGCGGGTGTCTCGTCGCGCGGACCTCGGCGGGCAGGTGCCGGTGTGGCTCGGCCCCGACGGCGCACCGACCTCCGCACCGCCGCGCCCTGGCTCGGCTGCCTTGGCTGGTCTCGGCGCGAGTGTGGTGGTACTGGCCGGTTTCTGGTCGAGTGCATGGCTGCTGTTGCGCGGCGGGGGCTGGCTGCTGCATCGGTAGCGGAGCGTCGGATAGGACCGGCAGTGGCGCCACCTTGGTCGCCCGATCGAAAGGAATACACATGACAGGCGAATCCGCTTCGCATACAACAGAACTCGATCAGCTGATCCTGGTGGCGGTCGATGGCTCGGCGAGCTCATATCAGGCCGCGGCCTGGGCGGCCGTCGAAGCCGCGCTCCACCACCGACGGCTCCATATCCTCACCTCGATGGCGATTCCCACCGCCTACGGCCCGGGTGCGCAGCTGACCGAGGATGATATCGAGTGGCTGCGTCGCGACGGCGAGCGCATCGTTACCGAGGCCACTCGCGTGGCGCGCACCGCCGCGCCGGGAGCGGATCTCGTCATCACTACCGAGGTGATGTTCGAACTGGTTCCGGCGACGCTGATCGAGCGCTCCGCGCACGCCAGGATGCTGGTGGTCGGCAGCCGGGGCATCGGCGCGTTTCAGCGTGGGTTGCTCGGCTCGGTCAGCACCGCCGTGACCCATCATGCGCACTGCCCGGTCGCGGTGATCCATGGGATGTCGGCGATCGACGCGGTGTCGGCGACCCAGCCGGTGCTGGTGGGCGTCGACGGGAGCGCCAATAGTCTGCCCGCTGTCGAGATCGCCTTCGAGGAGGCATCCCGCCGCAAGGTCGACCTGATCGCCCTGCATGCCTGGAGTGATACCAGCGGAATCGAGCTGCCCGGGCCGGGGTGGGATGCCGCGCACGATGTCGCTGAGGCCCTGTTATCGGAGAGCCTCGCGGGCTTCGGCGAACGCTATCCGGATGTCGCGGTACACCGGATCACCGTGGCGGACAGACCTGTTCGTGCACTGCTCGACCAATCGGGGAATGCACAGCTGGTTGTCGTCGGTAGTCACGGCCGCGGCGGATTCATGAGTATGCTGCTCGGCTCGACCAGCAATGCCCTCCTGCATTCGGTGGAGGTCCCGATGATCGTGGTTCGCTCACACTGATCGGGCAGTCAAAAGCCCGGTGTCGCAAGGGACGCCGGGCTTTTCGCTGCCCGATCAGTGGCGTTTCGGCGCCCGATCAATCGCGTTCTCGCTGCCTGATCAGTCGCGACGGGCGAGCCGGCGCAAGCGCTCGTGCTCGAGCAGGAACAGGGTGACGCTGGTGACGAAACCTAGCGCGGTGACAATGGCCCCGAGGGCGGTCCAGCCCGTGAATCCATAGCCTGCCGCGGTGAGGGTGGATGCCAGGCCCACAACTCCGGCGATGAATAGCACGATGCCGGGGATGTTGTATGGGTCGGCGAGGCTTCGCCGGGCTTGCTGTGGTACGGCTCGCTGGATGTCCTGTCGCTCACGATATTTCCTCCGGTGTCGGTTGAGAGTGGGCCGCAGCGGGGCGGTTTCGCCGCAGCCCATCGATTACCCTGCCCGCTCGGGGATCGTGCGGGCAGGGGGCGTTGGTCCTATGCGGATCGGACCGAGGTCATCTGCGGAAGCGACCCGATGCGCATCGGCGAAGAACTCCATCCTCGACGGGGCCGGGTCATTTGCCGGACAAAGCGTGATCCAGTAGTAGGCGGCGTTCGGCTGCGGCGACCGCCCGGCGCGCCGCAGCGACAGCGTCCGGGGTGACCGAAACCGATGTGATGCCCATGCGCACAAGGTGTTCGGCGAATTCGGGGTGGTTCGACGGTGCCTGGCCGCACAGCGAGGAGGTGATACCGAGGCGATGGGCGGTCGCGATGATCCGGGCGATGGCGTCGAGTACGGCGGGATCGGATTCGTCGAAGAGTTCGGCGCACGTTTCGGAGTCGCGGTCGACACCGAGCATCAGTTGGGTCAGGTCGTTGCTGCCGATGGAGACACCGTCGATGCCGAGGCCGACATATTCGGGCAGCCAATGCACCACCGAGGGCACCTCGGCCATCACCCAGCGATGTAGGCCGCGCTGGCGCCCCAGCGGGCTGTTGTCGATGAGTTCCAGACACGCTTCGAGCTCCCAGCGGGTGCGCACGAAGGGAATCATCAAGTGCAGGTTCGGGGTTCGTTCGCGGACCCGGGCGAGGGCGGCGAGTTCGAGTGCGAACATCTCGGGTTCGCGGACGTAGCGGTAGCAGCCGCGGTAACCGATCATCGGATTGTGTTCGACCGGCTCGTAGCGGCCGCCGCCTTCGAGGGCTCGGAATTCGTTGCTGCGCAGATCGGTTGCCCGGTAGACGACCGGGCGGGGCTGGAATGCCGTGGTGATGCGCAGCACCGATTCGGCCATATGGTCGACGAAGAGATGTTCCTGGCCGTGGGCGATCAGGTCTCGGGGGTGTCGACCGCCGAGCGCCCGGGTCAGGAGGGTTTCCGCGCGCAACAGGCCGACGCCGTCGACATCGCTCGCGGCGACGCGCTCGGCGACTTCGGGCAGTCCGATATTGACGTAGACCTTGGTGGCAGTGGTCTCCGGCAGACCAGCGGGACCGGCCGCGGCGGTGCGTGCCGAGCTCGATTCCGGTTGTCCGACACGGACTTCGCCTGCCGAACCATCGACGGTGACGATGGTGCCGTTGCCTAGCGTAGTCGTTGCCGTCCGTGCGCCGACGACACAGGGTACGCCGAGTTCGCGCGCCACGATCGCGGCGTGACAGGTCATGCCGCCGCTGTCGGTGACGACGGCCGCGGCGCGGGTCAGCGTCGGGAGCCAGTCCGGGTTGGTCATCGGCGCGACCAGCACCTCGCCGTCCCGCAGCGATCCCCCCTCCGCAGGTGAGGACAGCACCCGCACGGCCCCGGCCGCCTGCCCCGGCGCGGCAGCTAGACCACGCACCAGGACGCGCAGCGGCGCCGGTCCGGCGATGGGTTGCTGGAGCGGACTTTCGGGGAGCGTGGTGATCGGGCGAGCCTGCACCAGCCAGAGCCGGTCGTCGTCGAAGGCCCACTCGACATCTTGGGGTTTGCCGCCGTGGTGCTGCTGGACGGCCAGCGCGAGCCGCGCGACCGTCATGGCCTGCTCCTGGCTCAATACCGGCACATCGGTCTCGGCCAACGGAACCCGCCGATCCCCGTCCGGTCCGGCCACGATTTCGAAACTCTGCCGGCCCGTGTGGGTTTTGAGCAGGATGGGGCCTGCCGCGTCGAACAGGTAGGTGTCGGGTTCGATCGCGCCGGATACGACGACCTCGCCCTGACCGCTGGCGGCTTCGATCACCATCCGGTCGCGGCGACCGGTCGCCGGGTCGGCGGTGAAGGCGACGCCGGACTGTCGGGTGGTCACCATGCGCTGCACCACCACGGCCATGACCGGACGCTCGTGCATGCCGCGTCGGGCGCGATAGGTGACCACGCGCGGGGTGAACAGTGAAGCCCAGCAATCGATGACGGCGGCGAGCAGCTGTTCGTCGCCGTGCACATTGGTGCGGGTGATATTCATCCCCGCGAACGACGAAGTGGCGCTGTCCTCGCCGATCGCCGAGGAGCGGACCGCTACCGAAACTTGTTCGCCGAGGCCGTGGTACGCGGTCAGGATGGCCTCGCGGGCCGCGCCGTCGATGGCGGCCTTGTGAACGAGTTCGCGCATGCTGCGGCACAATTCGGTCATCGGTGACGCATCGCCGCTCGATTCGAGTGCCGTGGCATGCAGGCGATCCAGCTCCGCGCCATCGGGCCCGTCGGCGATCACCTGTTCGTAGCATGAGCGCAGCACCACGAACCCCGGTGGCACCGGCAGCCCGGCCGCCACCAGCTCACCCAGGTTCGCCCCTTTCCCTCCGGCTTGGTCCGCATCGGCGAGCCGCAACTCGTCGAATCCCGCGACATAGTCGCCCATCTCGACTCCGATCTTCGAACTCTCGAAATGTCTTTGACCTGAGCGTCTCTCGACGTAGGCATCGACCACTGCGGTCGAAAGTCCCGACATGACCGGCGTTGGACTGCCGGGCAGGCCGGGTAATACCTCCGCTCAGGGCGCGATCGTCGTCGACTGCGGCTGCGGCAGGCCGAGCGCTTGCGCGATCATCGACGACCAAGTGCGGATCGCACCCCAGTCGCGCAGATCGCCGTAGCGGCCCCCGCCCAACAGCCGGTACATGATGCGGGCTTTGCGCGATATCCCCGCCCGCTCGTAGTGCCCGGCGAACGCGCGGTAGTCCCACGGGGCAACCGACGCGACGAGGGCGGCGATCTTCTTCGGCACGGTGCTACCGACCCGCCGCCCGATCGGCCCACGCAGTGCGGGACCGAGGCCGACACTGAACATCCAGACATCGGTGTTACGCAGCGCCTCGCGGTGAGTGTGCACGAAGGTCGCCGCGGCGGGCAGGAAGTCCATATCGTGCACCGCGCTGCCGAAGACAATCGCGCGGAAGCGGGTCAGGTCGGGTGCGTGCTCGACATCGCTGAGTTCCACGTCGGCGCCGCGAGAGCGCAAGTCGGCGGCGATGAACTCGGCGATATCGCGAGTGGATCCCTCCGCGGTCGCGTAGATCACCGCGATCCGAGGCGTATTCGATTCCATACCCTCAGCGTGGCGCAATACCGCACGCGCGGGTCAGAGCCGGGATGCCCGGGGACTGGGGACCAATGACCCCATTGGGCATGGCCGACGGTGGGCGCTCCACGCCACCGCGTCGGTGCGGATGGCACGCTCGGCTCCGAGTCTGCGCGTCGACGAATACAGATCAGCCGGTGTGCGCACGCCGATTCGGGACCAGCGGCGTCGGCTCATGGCCACCGGGCGTACTTCCTCAGAGGAGGTGGTGCCGTTGCAGGCTTTTGAACGAGAAGAAGCCCAAGCCGGCGGGCAGCCAGAAGGTCATCAGCCGATAGGCGAGGACACCGGCGACGGCGGGTCCGCTCGGTACACCGCCTACCATGAGTCCAGCCACCAGGGCGGCTTCGACGACGCCGAGGCCGGCCGGGGTCGGGCTGGCCGCGCCGAGCGCCAACCCTCCGAGGAAGACAGCCGCCACCAACGCGGCCGATGGACTGCCGCCGAACGCGTGGACCGAAAAGCCGAGGGCCGCGATATAAGCGATATTGACGCCGACTTGGCCGCCGAACAGCAGGGCCGCCCGGTGTGGGTGACGCAGGATGTCGGCCATCGAGCCCGCGGCGTCGCGGATGTCGGCGAGCAGGTCCGGGCGCCGCATCAGCACCGCGATGGCAACACCGAGGGCCGTCATGGCGGCAACGAAGCCGATGAGCAGTCCCCAACCGCTGGGCAGCGCGTCGGCCAGCAGCAGCCGGGTGTTGCCGAGCCAGATCCCGGCTCCCGTCAGTTCGATGAGGTGCAGGACCGCGCCGGTGGTCACCAGCGAGGCGACGGCGGCGACGGCCGTTGCCCTCGACAGCCCGGATCGCTCGAGATAGCGCTCGTTCACGGCGGTGCCGCCGATGCCGTAGGGCATCAGCAGGTTGGCGAACGAGGTCGCCAACTGCACGTTCATCGTGCGGCCGAATGCCAGCCGACGCGGACCGGCCCCCATCACGGCTAGAGCGGCCGCCGCGTAGGTGGCCGCCGACATCGCCGCCGCGCCGACGAACCATTGCCATTGTGCCTCGTCGAGTGTGGCGATGGTCTGGCCGAGCTGACCGACCTGCGGCAGCAGCACATATGTCGCGACGACCGTCGCCGCGATCCAGCCGAGCGTGCGCCATCGGAATCGCAGCAGCATCTCCGGTTGCGCTGGCTTCGTCTCGGTCACCTCGGCGACGGCCGAGCGCAGTTCGTCGAGCAGGCCATGGCGCTGCCGTGTGGCGCTGCGGGTCGCGGCTGCCAACGCCAGCGGCTGCAACAGGGGCGCCGCGCAGGTCAGTGCGGCGGTGCCGAGCACCAGGCATGCCGTATCGACCGCCCGCCGCACACCGACCTTCAAACTCATCGAGACGAGTAACTCGGCGACATCGGCGTCGAGCCGATGCTCGGGGGCGCCGGATTCGCCGAAACCGAAGTCGACGATCCACGGCCTGTCCCGATCGTCGAGCAGAATATTCGCCAAGCGCAGATCGCGGTGGGCGATGCGAGCCGAGCGCAGTAATGCGAGCTGACACCAGATATCGCACAGTAATTCGTCGGAGATGGATTCGGGCACCGCGCGGGCCAGATTCCGGCCGCGGATGCGAGTTTCGGCGAGCCAGGCATCACCGGTTGCAATACCGCCAACGGAGACGATCGACGGGGTCCGCACGCCAGCCGCCTGCGCGAGCAGGGCGATGAACGCCTCGTGCTCTACTCCCTGTTTCGGTGTCGCGAACGGGGATTCGTCCTCGACCTCGCGGAACACCAGGTGCCGGAACAGTTTGAACAGCACGTCGGCGTTGTGTTCGTGGTAGCCGATCACTTTGACGAACAGATCGGGGCACTGCTCGCCTTCGGTGGTGACGAAGAACGGCCGAGACCCCCGGGCATCCAGGGTAAACGGCGCGACCGCCACCGGGTGCAGTCCTGCGGCGGCCAAGGCCTTGCGCACTGCGGGAGCCTCGGCCCGGTGCACGGGCGCGCCCCAGATCAGGTGCAGCGCGGAGGCAACCGTCCAGCCCAGTGCCGCGCCGCCGAATACGTCGAGGACAAAGTGCGCACCGACGAAAACTTGCGACAGCGCGACTGCCGCGGTGGCAGCCCAGGCGATCCGGCGCCACGGCCGGGGCAGCCACGGGGCCGCGGCTGCCGCCATCGCCGCCGCGACCGCGGTGTGTCCGGACACGAAGCCGAGTCCGCTCTGATGTGTGCGCAGGTTCAGCTCGTTCAGCAGGACGTCGGGACGCGCCCGCCCGATCAGCGACTTCACTTGAACGGCGAGTACATAGGACAGCACCCCGGCGGCAGCGATATCGCGAGCAAGCCGGACCTCCCGCGCCACCAGGGCCGCGGCGGTCGCGACACCGATCGCGCCGATCGTGCCCAGCTGCATGATGACGAACAGCACCGGCATGACCCAGGAGGGCAGATCGTTGATCATCCGGAACAGGTCGACTTCCAGTCTGGGAACCTCGGTGTGCCGGGCGATCAGAGCCGAAACCATCAATGCCACAAGGCCGAGCACGACTCGGATCGCGTCGCCCATATGCCGCTCGACGATTCTGGGATAGCGGGATTCATTGTCGGCACTCGTCGCCTGCGAGGCGGCAGCGGATAGTGTCTCGGCCGTCATCGTCTCTCGTCTTTCATCGGTGAACCTGCACTGTCGCAGGAGTATCCGCATGTCGACCAGGGGAGTTCGGCTCGGAGAACGAGGACGTTGGACCCCGTGGTCACGTTGTCAGCTGCCGTCTCCGCGCGCCGTTCAGCACGATCTTCGGCACCCCCCACGCGAGACCGGCCGCAGCGCCGCCGAGCACATCAAACGGGGTGTGCGCGCCCAGATCGGTGTCGACATCGTGTTCGGCGCCCTGCGCCATTTCACCGGCGGTGGTCGTTTTCGGATTCGCGCCTTCACCGAAACAACCTTGACGATGATGCAGCGGTCGGTCACGATGCCGATCGGACACCTCTCACCGTTGCAGATCGGCAGCGCGCCGACGTCGTATCGAATCATGTGCGGCGCGGCGGTGTCTGTGGTGTCGCGCATACCAATGGGTTCCATGTCAGAGCGCATGATGTCTCGGGCTGTTGTCGCGGTGGGCCGCCTTGCGGTAATGGTTTTCCGGCTTCTCCGCTCATCGTTCGACGGTGGCGTCACTGGCGGACAGGGCCGAAGGCCACCGTTGCGGTTCCGTTCGCCCGCGCACACCGCACCGATCTCTACATCGGTATCTGCGACCCTCATAGAATTCTGATCGGAAAGGCAGGTCGCATGTCTACCAACGGCAAGTGGCTCGTCCGAATTACCGCGACCACCGCGCCCGGCTCGGTGGTACTGATCCGCCTGTATGTCGGCGCGGTCTTTCTCTTCGAAGGAATTCTGAAGTTCCTACGGCCCGAGACGCTCGGCACCGGCCGGTTCGACAAGGCTGATATCCCGGCGGCGGGATTCGTCGCCCCACTCGACGGAGTATTCGAAATCGGCTGCGGTGCACTGATTCTGGCCGGGCTGCTCACGCGCCTCGCGGCGATCCCGATGATAGTGGACATGATCGGGGCACTGCTGATCACCAAATTTCCCATCCTCTGGGGCACGGCCGCATTATTCACCGGTAAGTCCGGGTGGTGGGACTTCCTGCACGAATCCCGCGTGGACCTGGCCCAACTGTGCGGCAGCGTGTTCTTGCTCATCGTCGGTGCGGGCGCCTACTCGGCCGACGCCGCGCTGGGTCGGGACACCGGAAGCCGTCGGTAGGCATGACCTGGGGCCGTGGGCCATTGGTACCCGCAGCACAGGGCGATCGGCCCTGCCGACGCCGTGCGTGGGGGCGCACAGTGGTGCTACCTGCCGAAGCGGTGCGCAGCATCCGCCCGGTTCGCGATGTCGAGGAGATGCCCGAGATGATGTATTGGTACGACCACGACCTCAATGGGTGGGGCTACGCCTGGATGAGCGTCGGGATGGTGTTGTTCTGGGGTCTGCTGATCGCCGCGTTCGTCCTGGTGGTTCGCATGATCACCCGTGCCGATCACCCGGCGTCGACCGGTCCGTCGCCGCGGACGGCCGAGCATCTGCTCGCGGAGCGCTTCGCGCGCGGCGAGATCGATGAAAAGGAATACGTGAGTCGACTCGAGACGCTGCACGCTCATGCCGCGCCGCCCGGGTCACGGCGGTGATGAACGGCCTCCCCCGGGATCGGGGCATCCGCCGGGCGAGACGGTAGGCGGCCAAGTGGTCGGGCGGGTCGGTTCGTAGCATTCGGCCGTGTTCCGCATGACTTCCGGCTCTTGATCAGGCCGATGAATCGCCCCAGGCTTGAGCTGTGGACGCAGGCGAGCAGGCCGCACGCGTGATCGACGCGCGCCGATACGACGCGGTGATCTTCGATATGAACGGTGTGGTCACCGACAGCACGTCGATGCACGCCGCCGCGTGGACCGACCTGTTCGACCCCTTCCTGGCGTCCTACCCCGCCGGGCCAGGACAGGATCGCTCGCCGTTCACCGTCGCGGACTACCAGCGCTTCGTCGACGGCAAGCCGAGATACAGCGGTGTCGCGGATTTCCTTGCCGCACGTGGTATTTCGTTGCCCTGGGGTCGGGCGTAGGCATGAGCACCGGTGCGGTGATCGCGCTGACGATCCTCGGGGTCGCTACGGCGGCGGTGATCTGTTCGATGGCCCTGCTCGTCGCGGTCCGGTGGACGCGGCGCCATCCCGACCACCACGGTCGGAAAGCGCACCGCGGCGGCAGGATCTAGCCGTGAGCGAGCGTCAGCGAGTGAACCGAGAACACGGTGCGCCTGTGCGCACGGTGGAGCCGAGCGCTGGCGGGGGCGCAGCCGTGAGCGCGATCGACCTGGTGTCCCGGCGGAGCGGTTTGACCACTGTGGAGGCCGCTCGGCGGCTGGCCGCCGAAGGCCCCAATGCGCTGCCTGTGCGGCGCGGGACTCCGGCCTGGCGGCGCCTGGCGGCCGAGATGACGCACTTTTTCGCGCTGCTGTTCTGGGTGGCTGGTGGGCTGGCGCTGGTGGCCGGGATGCCGCAGTTGGGCATCGCGGTGTTCGTGGTGGTGTTGCTCAACGCGGTATTCGCGTTCGCGCAGGAGCAGCGGGCCGAGCATGCCGCCGAACGGCTGCGCAATTTGCTGCCGCGTCAGGTCACTGTCGTGCGTGACGGATCGGTGGTCCAAGTGCCGGCCGATCAACTCGTTGTCGACGACGCGGTCCTGCTCGCGCAGGGCGATCGGATCTCGGCGGATCTGTACCTCGACCGAGTGCACGCGCTAGCGGTGGACACCTCGGCGCTCACCGGGGAAAGCGTGCCGGAACACCCGATGGTCGAGGATCGGGTCTACGCGGGCTGTTTCGTTGTGGAAGGCGAGGCCCGGGCAACAGTGGCGGCAACCGGTGAGCGCACCCGGCTGGCCGGAATCGCGAAACTCACCCAGTCTCGACGCCCGGCCGCGACCCCGTTACGCCGCGAGTTGGATCGGGTCTCGCGCATCATCGCCGCGGTGGCGATCGGGGTGGGCATCGCGTTCTTCTCGGTGGCATTGCTGCTGGGCACCCGTGCCTCGGACGGCTTCCTGTTCGCGGTCGGTGTGACTGTCGCCGTTGTGCCGTGTGGGTTGTTGCCGACCGTAACCTTGTCGCTTGCCATGGGGGCGCAGCGGATGGCCGAACGGCACGCGCTGGTGCGTCACCTCGAGGCGGTGGAGACTCTGGGTTCGACCACATTCATCTGCACCGACAAGACCGGAACGCTGACCCGCAACGAGATGTCGGTGGTGGAAGTCTGGCTGCCCGGCGGCGCGGCGACGATCAGCGGCGACGGCTATCAGCCGACCGGCGAGGTGGTCTGCACGCCACCGACCTGCCTGGCGGCGGTACGGGATCTGGCTCGGGTCGCCCGGCTCTGTTCCTCGGGACGGGTAGTGCTCGACAACGGTGAGTGGGTGCCGCGGGGCGACCCGATGGAGGCGGCGCTGGATGCCTTCGCCCATCGCCTCGAAGTCGTCGGCGCAAGCGAAAGTCGTTCCGAGCGTGCCCGATTCCCGTTCGACGCGCGGCGGCGCCGAATGTCGGTTGTCGTCGGTGACCGGGTGCTCGTCAAGGGCGCACCGGACGCGATCTTCGCTCACAGCGCCGTACCACGGGACGCAACGCAGGCACTGCATCGTCTGGCCGGTCGCGGTCTGCGGGTGCTCGCGGTCGCGGTCCGACCGGTAACCGACCTGCCCACCTCGGCTGAGGACGCGGAACGTGACCTGACCCTGCTGGGGCTGGTCGCACTGGAGGATCCACCACGAAAGGGCGCCGCCGCCGCGATCGCCGCCTGCCGCCGCGCTGGTATCCAGGTCGCGATGATCACCGGTGACCATCCCGAGACCGCTCGGGCGATCGCCCGCGAAGTGGGATTGAGCGGTCCTGACATCGGTGTGCTCACGGGGCACGAGTTGTCCGGTGACCAGACGGTATTGGCGGAGTCCCTCGATCGCGACGGCCTAGTCGTGGCCAGGGTGACACCGGAGGACAAGCTGCGCATCGCACAAGCCCTGCAGGCCCGCGGCCACATCGTCGCGATGACCGGCGACGGAGTCAACGACGCGCCAGCCTTGCGGGAGGCCGCGATCGGTGTCGCCATGGGCAAGTCGGGCACCGATGTGGCGCGCGAAGCGGCAGATCTGGTACTGCTCGACGATGACTTCGGCACCATCGTTGCCGCCGTCGAACAGGGACGATCGACATTTGCCAACATCCGCAGGTTCCTCACCTACCACCTCACCGACAATGTCGCCGAACTTGCGCCGTTCGTCGTCTGGGCGCTGTCCGGTGGTGTGTTTCCGCTGGCGATCGGCGTGCTGCAGGTGCTCGCGCTCGATATCGGCACCGATGTCCTGCCCGCGTTGGCGCTCGGCGCCGAGCCACCGGCTCGCCACGTCCTCGACCAGCCGCCCGTCCGCGGGCATCTACTCGATCGCAAACTGTTCGGGCGGGCCTTCGGTGTGCTCGGCCCGGTCGAAGCGACGGTCGCGCTTGCCGCGTTCGTGCTGTCTTTTCTGGCCGTGGGCTGGCGACCGGGGGCAGCCTTCCCGACCGGGTCCGCGCTGGCGGCGGCTTCCGGCGCCGCATTCACCGCGGTTGTATTCGGACAGGTGGCGAACGCGTTCGCCTGCCGTAGCACGATCCGGCCGTTCTGGCGAATGTCGTTGCGCACCAATCGACTTCTTCTATGGGCCATCCTTGCCGAACTCGCCATGCTGGCCGCGTTCCTTTACATCCCGCCGGTAGCCCACCTGCTCGGCCAGGCCGGCCCGACCGGGACTGGAATCCTCGCCGCGCTGCTTGCCGTTCCTGTGGTCTTGGTCGCCGACACACTCCAAAAGCGTTTTTCGCGTGCCGGTCGCTGATAAGCAACGACAACATGGGTCTTTCGGCTCTGGGCACTTGACATAGTTGCGCGCACGCTGGTTTGAGTAGCGAACGCTGTGGGTAGCGAAGGAGCGGGTCATGCGGTGGTACGGCGACTATCTGCGATGGCTTTATCGCTCCGGCCGTCCGAATCTGCTCGCGCGCGTCCAGAATTGGCTTTCGGCCCGTGCGTTCGCGGCCGGGATCATGCCCAGTCGGGTTGCGGCAGTGGGGATCCGGGGTCGGCGCAGCGGTCGCCTCATCTGGTTTCCGATCGTGCTGACCGAATTCGAGGGGCGACGCTACGTGGTGTCAATGCTTGGTGAGAAGGTCAACTGGGTGCGCAATCTGGCCGCCGCCGATGGCCGAGCCATCCTGCGGCACGGTCGCCGCGAAACGGTCCGGCTGGTGCCGGTCGAGCCCGAAAGCCGTGCCCCGATTCTGTGGCACTACCTTCAGCTGGCACCGGGTGCACGACCACACATCCCGGTACGACGCGACGCCCCGATCGCCGAGTTCGAGCGCATCGCCCCGGACTATCCGGTATTCCGCATCGCCTCAGGTCGATAGGCCGCGCGCCGAAGCCCGCTGACAACGATCGTGATGACCGAGGATTCGACGCCCCACCCACCTCGGCACCAGTGTGCGATGACTGAGGCATGTCTCCGAACTGCATCAGGAACGGACCGAACACTTCGTGGTGCTTCGCCAGCCCTGGCCCGCAGTCGGCAACCGGGCCGAGAATGAACGTGTGTGATCCGGATGGGTGGAGGTGCACGATGGGCGTCATCGAGGCGACCGCGCTGACGAAGTGCTACGGCCGGACCTTGGCGCTGGATCGGCTCGATCTCGACATCCCACGCGGCGAGATCTACGGGTTCCTCGGCCCGAACGGGGCAGGCAAGACCACGACGATTCGAGTGCTACTCGGCCTACATCGGCCGGCCGCGGGCACGGTGCGGATCGCGGGCCTGGATGCCTGGTCGGATCCGGTCGCGGCGCACCGGCATTGTGCGTACGTGGCCTGCGAGCCCACCTTGGACGCACTCGGCACCGCCCTGAAAGCGCCGAACTGGTCGCTGCAGCTGAGCCCGTTCCATGCGCTGGCCAGAGTGCCGATGCAGCACTTCGCTCTCACGCCCGCACTGTGGATCACGGCGATCGGGCTGGGATCCTTCGGTGCCGCGC
The DNA here is from genome assembly GCF_040680135.1 of Nocardia sp. NPDC052112. Lineage (NCBI taxonomy): Bacteria > Bacillati > Actinomycetota > Actinomycetes > Mycobacteriales > Nocardiaceae > Nocardia > Nocardia sp. NPDC052112. The sequence goes on from NZ_JBFAWD010000017.1 coordinate 117,388, forward strand.
TGTTCGCTTTCCGTCGTCGCGACCTCGCGATGGGCTGAGGCGTGGTCGGGGCCAACGTCACCGGATCCGGTTACCTTGGCATCTCACACCGAGGCTGCCCCGGTATGAGGATTACCTGGTGTAGGCAGTTTCCCAGCCGATGGCCGGGGTCTCGGCGGCTGCCGGAATAGGCGGCCACGATGAGCGAACTGGGCCCGCTGGATTCGGGTTTCATGGAGCTGGAAGACACCGACCGGCACATCAGTCTCGCGATCGGAGCGGTTGCGATCATTGCCGGTCCGGCACCGACACGCCAGGAGTTCACCGCCGCGGTGGCCGGCAGCCTGGTACGCAATGCCCGGCTCCGCCAGCGGGTACGCCGGACCGTCCTGGATCTCACCGCCCCGGTGTGGGAGGACGATCCGAATTTCGATCTCCGGTCGGAGTCACCTGCCCATCAATGTCCGGTAAGTTGTTGCACCGCAACGTGAAAGGCGCTGATCTCACGTCGAAGAAGTCGACGCAGGATCAGAACATGCCGTTGGTGAAAGGGGGCACCGTCGTCCTGGGCTTGCGTTACGAGTGAGTCCTGGCTGCACTCAGCGTCACCACCCTGACCAGCGCAGACTCAACCGGTAACGGTGATCGGGAGCCGCTCGAGGCCTCGGGCCCAGATTGTCGGCCGCCAGGTCAGTACGTCCTCTCCTATCGCCAGGCCGAAATCGCCCAGTCGTGTAAGCAGCGTTTCGAACGCAACCTCGCTCTCCACGATGGCGAACGGTGCGCCGAGGCAGTAGGTGATGCCGCGGCCGAAGTCGAGATGCTCGGCATTGCGCGGTCGATCCAACCGAAACACCCCGGGGTCCGGAAACTTCTCGGGGTCGCGGTTGGCAGCACCGAATAGTGCGACCAGCGACTCGCCTGCGGCCAGGTCCACGTCGCCCAACCGAGTCGCCTTCGCGGTCTGTCGCGGAACATAGGTGACCGGCGAGTCGTACCGAAGCGTCTCGGTGACGACTTCGGCGACCCGCCCCGACTCCCGGCGCACCGCATCGAGTTCTCCGGGATGCCGTAACAACGCAAGCAGTCCATTGCCCACGAGGTTGGTGACATTCTCGTGCCCCGCGATGAGCAGCGTCACCGCAAGGCTGATGAGTTCGCGCTCGCTGAGCCGCTCACCCTGCTCCTCCGCGTCCAGCAGTTCACTGAGCAGATCCTCACCTCGGTGCTTGCGTCGCAACGAGATCAGGGCGAGGAAGTAGCCTTTGAATAACGCGGCCGCCTCGATACCCCGCGCCCGAACCTCGTCCGAGATGACGAAGTCGACGGTCGGAGTGATGTCATTGGTCCACGAGCGCAGCATCTCCCGATCCTCCGGCGGCACGCCGAGAATCTCGCACACCACCTGCAACGGCAGCGGGTAGGCGAATTCCGAGAGGACATCAAAGGTGTTACCGCCCCCGGCCACAGCCTCGTCGAGGAGTCCGGCCGCCAACTCCCGCATCCTCGGCCGCAGCCGCTCAGCCTTCTCGCGCGTGAACGATCCCGCGACCAGACGCCGCAACCGGGTGTGATCGGGCGGGTCGAGCGCGAACATGAACCGGCCCATCACATCGTTCAGGCTGTTCTGTCCGAAATTGCGAGCCAATACCTCGGCGAAGTCGCCGCGTACGAAGGTCCGGTGGTCACGCAGCAACTGATCGATGTCAGCAAACCTGGTGAGAAATCGCAGACCGTTGATACCGCGATGGGCCGGATCCAGCGTACGGAGCCGATCGAACCACGGGTAGGGATCTCTGATCACCTCCGGTCGCGCCGGGTCGAACTCATCCAGGCGCGGATCAAAGTCCGATGCCGCCAAAGTACCCGTCACAGTGAACCTTTCCTACATATCGAGCTGCGGAGCCAGGGGGATTCCGGGCGAACGACGGCCGATCAATTACCCGCAGAACCTCGACACATGATCCCCCAAGCAGCGCATTTCGGCAGCGCAGCCCGACCGAGGGTTCGACGCCGTCGTCATCGGAGAACCGCAGCGTGCCTTCTACGGCAACCAGTTCGGATTGACCTTCCCGGTGTTCACCCACTACGGCGTCGAACTGTGGGTGCCCGAAGTCGGGGGGCGATCGATCCCGAGTCCGAGGCACACGACCTGATCATGTCGGTCTTCGGTGGCATGTCCAAAGGTGAACGCAGTCGGATCAAGATCCGAGTCCGAGCGGCGATGGCGGCCCAGGCTCAGGCTCAGGTCGAAGGACGCTATCTCGGCGGACGACCACCGTACGGTTATCGTCTCGCCGACGCCGGTCCTCATCCCAACCCCGGCAAGGCCGCCGAGGAAAGACGGCGTCACCGGCTCGAAGCCGACCCTCGAACCGCTCTGGTCGTCCGACGCATCTACAGCGAGTTCCTCTCGGGGATAAGCATCTTCGCCGTCGCGCAGCGCCTGACAGCCGATGCGACCTGTGCCCCTCGGCCGACGACCGCAAACGCAACCCACATCGGTCGGGTGCCGCCTGGTCCAAGAGTGCCATCCGGGCGATCCTCACCGATCCCCGCTACACCGGTCACGAGGTGTGGAACAAAGCAGCGCAAACAGGAATCGCTCATCGACGTGGACGACGTCGCCCAGGGCCATCAAACCCGCTGGCATGGAACGCGAAACCCGACTGGGTCCTTTCCGATCAGCCCGTACACGACGTGGTCATCACGAAAGACACCTTCGAGCAGGTGCAGGCTCGATTCGCGTCGCGAAGCCCGCGATCACCCCGGGCGGTAGTCCGTCACACTCACCCCTATGCGTTCAAGGGCCTGGTGACCCACGCGGAATTTTTCAAGCTGAATGAGACCTGCGAGTGTGTTCATGGCTGCTGTATCGGCCTCCTGTGCAGGTCGGTTGATCCAAACGGTGTCGGGTAGCGCGAGGATCTTCGGCGGTGTCGTGGCGGCGAAGCGATGGGGATGCCGCGCGCGAGCGGCGGCGAGTACCGCTTGCCGGTCGACTGCCCTGTCGGCGGGTAGCCCGTAGTGGAGATCGGCGGTGTATGCAGGCCGATGCCGGTGTGGCGATGTTCATGGTTGTATCAGTGGGCAAAGGAATCGATGAATGTCTTGCCTCGGTGAGTGATCCGAAGCGTTCAGGGAACTCGGGACCGTATTTCAGAGTCTTGAACAGCGCCTCGGAAAAGGGGTTGTCGTTGGACACTCGGCGGTACCGTTGGCGACTCGGCTCACCACGCCGCACCTCGATTGCCTCTGCGCTGAAGGGACGGTGCCTCTGGTGCCTGGCCGAGCTGCATCCACGGAAACCAGGACTGGCTCGACGGCCAGCGCTGTACCCCGCTCACCAGCGAGGCCGCCCAGCCACTGGTCATTGATGTCGGTCGCCACCCGTACCAGCCACCGCCGCTACACCCGGCAACCGAATTATCCGGCCGGTGTGGCCGCTCAGAACACGGGGAGCGGCGGTGTTTCGGGAAAGGCGACCGGAAGCGACTCCAGGGACCGGTTGAACGGTCCGGGTCGCCAGGTCAACTCGTCACCGGCAACGGCGAGTTGGATCTCGGGTAGCGCGTCGAGCAGCTGGTCGACAGCGTCCTGGGCGATCAGGTAGGCCACTGACCGCGCCGGGCACGTGTGCGGTCCGGCGCTGAATGCCAAGTGCGAGCGATTGTCGGTGTACTCGCCCGTGTTGATCGCCGGGTCACTGTTACAGGCCGCGAAGCTGATCACGACGGGCTGGTGTGCGGGCAGCCAGATGTCGTCGATCAGGACCGGTTGCCGCGGGAAAGTGACCCCGTAGTTCGTTAGAGGTGGGTCGACGAACAACACCTCGTCCAGGGCATCACGGGTCGACAGGCTCCCGCCGAGGACGCCGGCGGCGAAGCGCTCGTCGGTAAGCATCAGCCGCAATGTATTGACGATCAGATTCGAGAGTGGTTCAATGCCGGCGCCGAAGACGCTCAGTATCTGCTGCTGCATCTCCTCGTCGTCCAATCCGACCGGATGCTGCAGGATCCGGGTCACGACATCGTCGCTGGGGTCGGCCCGTTTGAGTGACACCAGATCCGACATCGCGGCGGCGACCATCGCACCGCCCTCGGCGGCATTCACACCGTCGAACATCGCGGCCATCCCGGCCGCCGCTCGCTGACCGATCTCCGGCGGGCAGCCGAGCATGGCATTGATCATCGCGAATGCCAACGGGAACGCGTACTGGCCGACCATGTCGGCGTGACCGTCCTCGCAGAACGAGTTGATCAGCGGGCCGGCGATCTGTCCCACGGTGGTGTGCAGCGCCAGCAGGTCGACCCCGTCGAGACCGGCGACCATCGCCTTTCGGTAGCGCTCGTGCAGGGGGCCGGAGTTGCGGGTCGGGATCGGCCGCCACTCCAGCAGCGGCAGCACCGGGCAGTCGGGCGCGATATCCTTCTGCCAGACTCGCGAGTCGGCGGGAAAGTGTTCCGGATCGTGCAGAATCCGCAGCGCCGTGCGATAATCGACGACCAGCGTGGCCGCAATCCCGGGCGCCAACTCTACCGGCACAATCGAACCGTAGCGCTCACGCATCTCTCGATACACGCGGTGCGGATCGCTCGCGAACTCCTCGGAATACAGTGCGACGCGCGGACCGTCGGTGTCGATCGGCGAACCGTGCCGCACCGGGCGGGACTGGGCGGGTTGTGCGGGCTGTGTCACTGGTAGGCCTCCACGGCCTCCGCTGGCACCTGACCCTCGGTGCATCCGAACTCGTCCAGCACTGTCGAAGGTGGCGCTCCGCGCCGTTTCGGACTGTTTGACACCTTGTGTCTCCTCACTTCACCGACCACCGGGTCATCAGTACCGACGACCCGGATCTGCATTCGGGGACCGGCCGCTGCCCAGATGAACCTCGAAAACGCTTACGCAACAGACTATTTCGCAAAGTATGCGCCCGCCCGCTAGGAGGATCCGCCCGGCCGGAGCACCCGACGGGGGGCACCTTAGCAACAATTTCCAATCGCAGCGAACGGTCAACGGTGCTCGAATATTGCTGGGCTTGTGCCCGAATCATGTTGTCCAGCAGTAGATCAGACGTCTCCGATGAGCTGTTTCCCAGATCGTCCCGCGCAGACTTGGCCTTGGGCGCGAGTACTTCTCGGCTCCGTCCGCAGTGTTGCCAGGTGGCAAAAGGGTAGGCGTCGGTCGACATGGAAATCGGGACGATATCGAAACCACGATCGCCGAACTCAACCCATCATCATGGATCGGCAAAGGGCACCGTTTGTTCTGAGTCTGCATTCCGGGCATGGGGGTGAGTGCAGGCAGTATCTCTCGGCGCTGGCTACCGTTTCCACTGTCGTGGGTGACGAAACTGGTTGGTACTGACGGTATTTGCCTACATCCGCGGCTACTGGATCGACTCCTCCGCGATGGTTGGTTGATGCGTGGCGGCAGATGTACGGCTACCGAACATGTGGAGGGGCCTTGTTGGTGGATCAGCGATGGGTGTGGTCGGAGGACGAACTGGACGGGGTGGGGCGCTCAGGCACTCGCTCATGATGCGGGATAACCCTGGTATGCAAGGAGTTCGAGCGCACTGGCTGCGTCGCGGTGCACGGTTGATTCTCCTGCTCAGCTGCGGTCGGCGGTCGGCACAGAAGCTCTCCGGTTGGTAGAGCAGATGGGTGTTCGGCGTGATCTCGTTCCCGCCGCGACCGGCCGCACGCTGTACACCGCGGTGTGTGCGGGTGGTTGCTCGATGGTCGCCATCGGCAGACCGGCACCGATTCCGGAGGCATCGCCGCCGACGAGCCCGATGGCGGAGAAGGAAGGGATCAGCGGCGATAGGTATACGTTCGGTGTATATCGCACGGAGGACGGGAGATCTAGGCTCGGTGCGTTCAGGGCTCAATGCATCAAACGACCAGTTCAACCACTACGAGAGGAGACAACCAAACGATGACTGACACAACGACCGCACTCGCCCAAGTAGCAAAGCCGCAGCGGCACAAGGTGACTGGTGATGTTCACCTGCTGCTGCGCCGAGGGTCTGAAGTGCTGTTCGGCCAGCGCCGGAACACCGGCTTCGAGGATGGAGCCTGGCACCTGCCGAGCGGTCATCTCGAAGCCGACGAATCGGTGGTCGACGCCCTGATCCGCGAAGCCAGGGAAGAAATCGGCGTGGCCATCGCGCCCATCACCGCTCGGTTTGAGGCTGGGCATGGGCAATGGAACGGTATTCATCGTGTGGAACTCCGTGAAATAAGGAGCGGGGCAAGCAGATTCGCCGCCCCGTCGATGGTGTTGGTGGTGTCGAGCTGAGTGACGGCAATACCGGAGTCGGTGAAGCCCGCTCGGATACCGGCAGCCGTCTGGTGGTAGCGCTGCAACCTGGCCTTGAACAGCCGGGGTGAGTCGCCGCGCCGTGGATGCAACAAGCCACCGCAGTGGGCGCACTGCCAGGGGTCATCCCGGCTGGGTATGGCTGGAAGTCGGGGATCGCGGATGGGATCACGCTCGCACTGGTGGCACACCTTTCGGTTCTTCGCCCGCTGCTCGAGCGTCTTGGCGTCGGTTACGACTTCGATCGCCTCGATATGACCGGGTGGTGTCAACGCCCAAAGGGTGGTGAGCAGTTGGTTGACCTGGCTCGCTGAACCGGGGAAGTTGTCCAGCAGCACGGTATGCACGTCCGGATCGGCGTGAGCGGCATCGAAGTACGAGCGCAGCGCTTCCCCAACGGTGAACTCGTCGATCCAGCCCAGCCGTTCGCTACTGGTCGCGGTGGCGGCCAGTACGTCTGTCGGCACGTGCTCGCGCAGTCGGAAGATCCGCCGCCCTCGCCGGTGACGGCGGTTCACGAGGAATCGCGCCACGACCGCGCTTCGTGGGAGTGGGTGATCAGTCCGGAGGTGTGCTCCAGGTGAGGAGTAGTACCGAGAATCCCGCGCCGACTATCAGGCATCCCGTGATGAGGGCGATCCAGGCGATCGCGAATCGAGGGAGTGCGTAGCGCAGGTAGGCGCCCAGGGCCAGGATCGGGAAGACGGGAAAGAACCAGACATCGATGCCGAAGGGGAGATCGGCGTCGAAGACGCTGGTCTCGGCCCATAAGACGATCAGTAGAGCAGCCCAGTACAGGAGTCCGCCCGCGGCGAAACCAAGCACGATCTGGACTGCGGTTTCGCCGGTGCGGGCGATCGGGGATCGGCTGTCGCGCGGTGGCACGGTGGAATCGTCGTCCATTCAGTCGGGGCCGTTGAAGAAGATGAGGGTGTTCTTACCGGAATTCTGTGACGCGTCGGGGACCGCGCCCTGCGGGACCTTCCTGGCGTTGCGCGCGATGGAAACACATTCGCTGACAATGCCTTCGGTATCGTCGTCGTGGCGGAGTCCGACCGCGATGCCGGTCTCGTTGTTGTAGAGGTCCATTCGCTTCGACGCCTCGCTGTATTGCGGATCGTTGGGCGCGGCGGGCGAGTCGGTCTCGTGTGCATCGGCCATGTCGCGGGCGAATCCCTCGGTGCCCCACGCGGTCATCATCCCCATCCAGATACAGTGCCTGCACGCATCGCGGCGGTCGTCGGTGCCGTTGTATCCCTCACTGCTCGGAAAGTACTTCTCGGATTCGCTCCATGGGACATCCTGGGCGCCGCGGCGTTTCGTATTCGCGCAGTCGACGGGATGTTCCGCGCACGCCTTTCGTTCGTTCGCACCGGTGCCCGCCCCCGGATAGTCCTGCCGTTGATCGACCTGGCGAATGCCGACGAAGGCGTTCTCGATGGATTTCCGTGCGGATTCGTCGTCCGCGCTCAACTGGGCGAGCGCCTGCTGCACGGTCGCGGTATGGGTGGCCGCGTCCTCTTTCGGCGCCGCGAGTCCGGTTCCGGCTTGGTCGGAATTCGACACACTGGTCAACAAGGTATTTCGGGACTGCGCCGATACCGTGCAGGTCCCGTCGTCGGCGACGTCGTAGCCGCTGGAACGCGCGGCCTCGACCGCCGTGTTCACCGCCGCCCGGGATTGTTCCAGGGCACTCACGGCGGCGCGAGCGGCGGACGAGCCGTTCGCGAGAGCCTGGTGCAGATCCGTTCCGCCCTGGTACAACGATAAGAACGCGGATCGGAATCCGGTGCCGGACGCGCCCTGCCAGAACCCTGTCGAGTCTTCGACCGAACTGTTCTGCTCGTGCATTGTGCGGGCGACGGCCTGCGACTGCGACTCCCACAGGTCGGCCTGCGATCCGATTACGCCGAGATCGAGGGATCGCGCCCTCGACACCGTGAAAGAATTCGTACCGGAATTCATCCGAGGTCCCCCATCAGTTGCTGCGTGTCCTTTGCGCGCTTGCTGTCGTGCGCGGTCACCGTGTCGATCACGGTGCGAACATTGGTGCTCATCGTCAGGAGATCGAGGGCGATTCCGAGAACCATGTCACCGACCGCCGAACTCGCGGCCACACACGCCTCGGCCACCCCGGTGCCGTGCGCGCCGGATACCACGTCGGCCGGATCGATTCCGGTGAGAATTATCGACTGGAATTCCCGGAAGCCCGAGTTCAGCGCCTGTTCGAGGTCACCGACCAAACCCGAGTCGAACAGGAACTCGCCGTTCTGCGCGGAATCCATCTCAGATTCCCGGACGCCGAGGGCCGACCGATGACCCGCGCCTGGACGCTTGGACGCGGAACCTACTCCGCGCTCTCGCGTGCCGTGTCACTACACCCTCCTGATGCGAAATATGCTCACCGGTGTTCGACGCACTTCTACCCCCACCGGTTCCTGCCTCGGCGGTGATAGTCATCACATCGCGATATCCGGACACGCACCACCGCGCACGATTGTCGTACTGGTCCCGCACCAAATCCGGGTAGTCCTTCGTGACCGCCGCTTCCCACCGAGGAAGGCCCTCGGGTCGGGATAGTCCTCGGCGGCGTAGTCCTCGGAACTGACGTGGTACCAGGCCGAACCCGACCACGAGAGGACTCCGGGATCAGGTTCGGCATTGGCGACGATCGTTCCGTTCATCGTGATGTCCACGGTGAAGTTCTGCCAGTCGATCCCGGTGCTCAACTCCATGCAGCATATCCTTCACGCAAACACCAAGTGGCAGGACTCGTTTCGCTCCTGGCAGTCTCGGCACCAAAGCGCGGGCGTAGCTTGGCGTAAAGGTGGACCGTCTGCTCTGGCTCGTTTCGATCTGAACCGAACCGAGGGATCGGTGGCCCGGCTCGCCGCACGCGGAGACCATTGATCCCACCCATCACCGACCGGACCGGCTGTGCCCTGCACCTGCAGGCTCGGGATGTCTGGCTACGGTTAGACGGGGCGTGCTGTTCGAGATGGCGGGTGATCGGTTGTCTCGAAGGCACTACACCCGTGATTCACGACCACTCACACCCGCCGGGTACCCACCGGCACGATCCGAATCGCGGGCCCTTCGACCGTCAAAGTGTTCGGGTTGTGGCACGTTAGGCCCACCGGCTGACAGAACCGCAGGTCATCGATCTACGGCTTCGCTGTTGTGTGGTATTGCGCGAACACCTTGCGGAGGTTCAGCCATCTGCGAGCGTCGTTTATGTCTGAAGGATCCCCGGCCATCAACACTCGACACACTCCGGGCGGGCGATCCACGTCGCGAGAGTAGACGCACGCTCATGCCAATTCCCGGATGTTTGTGTCGCGCTGGTCGCCGATCGTGCGAGTTTCCTTCGGATGGCTCGGAGCACTTTCACTGTTGAGACTCAGCGTTCTCTCAGCGAAGCTGAGAACACTTGTGCGAGTTCGCCTGTCCACAAGAAAGTACCCAATGTCGACCTTCAACGGCCTTCCAGCCCATATCCTGCTTGTTCACTTCATCGTGGTCCTGGCGCCGTTGACCGCGGTGCTGGTGACCGCGTGTGCGGTATGGCCTGCTGTGCGCCGCCGCCTGGTCTGGCTCAGCCTCGTACTGGCTACGGTCGTCGTGATCTTGACCCCGATTACCACCGACGCGGGTGAGTGGCTCGAGAAGCGTGTCGGGCGGAATCCGGATCTGAACACGCATGCTCACCTCGGCGATACGTTCATATATTTCGCCATCGGGTTGTTGATTGTGGCGGCTCTGGTGGCGGTCGTTCATGTGCGCGAGGCCCGCAGTCGTGCGTTGCCACGGCTGCTTGTCGGCATGGTCGCGGTCCTCACGATCGCTGCGAGCGTCGCGGCAACGGTGCAGGTGTACCGTATTGGCGAGTCCGGTTCCCGATCGGTATGGCACGACGTGTCGGGACGATCGGCACGGACGCAGGCGGACTTGGGCGACATCTCGCCGAAGTAAGCTGCGAAACATCCGGAGCTGCCGTGACCTGTGCACTCGGTTGGCGTTCCGGCCGGACCAGCGTCCAAACGTCCCTATAGCCGCTGAGCGCGTGATCGGCTGGACTGCTAGGGCCGCCCTGCGCGCGACCCCTTACCCGCCGGATGCTTACCGGCATAATCCGAATCGTTGGCCCTTCGACCGGGCGCACCGGGCGCACGCTGTGTAAACCCCGCAGCACCAGCGAAACCCGCAGCCGGAGAACGAAGTTTGCGGGCATGGTCAACATCAGCGAACGCCCCGCCGAAGCCGAGGATCGGGCCGTGCCCCGGGCAGATGTGATCGTCGGCGCGACAATGCCTCCCATACTGGTCGTCGGGCTCGGGTGGCCGCGGCGGGTTCACCGATCTGATGTTGGGATCGACCAGCCAGCAATGCGCCCAACATGATCCGTGCCCAGTCGTTATCGTGCATGCCGCGCCCACGGCGGTGGATCCGCGTTAATGGATGGCTGGTCGTCGCGCGGATATTCGGATCGGCGGCGGATCCATCGGGCGCCGACACCGACGACCTATCAGGTGAGCCGCAAGGCTGAAGCCCGCGACATCGAGTCCGATCGTGCTGCCCAGCCATAAATGCACGCCGAGACCGAGGATGATCAGCGGCAGGCTGCACGGTCCAGCGAATCCGTCGGGAGCTTTGCTGCGCTGGGGCCGCTTTCCCCGTTCGCGTGTCCTAGAAGACCTATGGCCCTGGCGCGGCGCATGGCACAGGGGCACGCTGGCTGTAGCCGGGGTGCTGGCTACCCGCGGTGGAAGGAGGGACCGCATGGATACGGTGCCGAGCGTGGATGTCTGGGCGACGCCAGTTCCCACTTCGCCCTTGCTCGAGCGGGTTCGGCGAGGGGTTATCGGGGAAGGCGAGGTCTTGGACGGACCGTATGGTCGGCGCCGGATCACCTACGCCGACTACACCGCTTCAGGGCGGTCGCTAGATTTCCTCGAGGACTTCATCCGCAGGCAAGTGTTACCGCGATACGCCAACACCCACACCGAAAGCTCCGGCACCGGATTGCAGACCTCACTGCTGCGGCAGGACGCACGCCAGATCATCCACGACGCGGTCGGCGGCACCGAGAACGATCTGGTGATTTTCTGCGGGTCCGGGGCAACAGCGGCGGTGAACAAATTGGTCGGCATTCTCGAGCTCCGCGTACCGTCCGGGCCGGCCGCTCGCTACCAGTGGGGTGGGCGGGTCCCCGATTCGCAGCGACCGGTGGTGTTCATCGGCCCCTACGAACACCACTCCAACGAGTTGCCATGGCGGGAGTCGATCGCCGACCTGGTGGTGATCGACGAAGACGCAGGCGGTCACATCGACCAGGGACAACTCGCGCACCGGCTGATCCAGTACGCGGACCGACCTCTGCGCATCGGTAGCTTCTCTGCCGCCTCCAACGTCACCGGCGTCTTATCGGACACCGATCGGATCGCCACCCTGCTTCATGAACACGGCGCGTTGTCCTTCTGGGACTTCGCTGCTGCCGGTCCTTATGTCCCGATCCGGGTGCGCGAGAGTGCTCCTGGTCGTGGCGACCATAAGGATGCGATCTTTCTCTCTCCGCACAAGTTCGTCGGCGGACCCCAGACGCCGGGTGTTCTCGTGGTGCGCCGTGAGTTGGTGCGCAACGCCGTGCCCACTGTGCCGGGAGGGGGCACGGTGGCGTTCGTGGATCCGATCGGTCACCGATACCTCGATGATCCAGTTGCCCGGGAAGAGGGCGGAACCCCGGCGATCATCGAGTCGATCCGGGCTGGGCTCGTCTTCGCGCTCAAAGACGCCGTCGGTACCGACCTCATCGAGCAACGAGAACAGCGGCTGTGGCGTCATGCCTTTGCCCGGTGGCGCGATCACCCGAACATCGAAATCCTCGGCCACCCTTATGCCCGACGACTGTCCATCGTGTCCTTCCGTGTCCGGTCAGGCGTCGATCGTTATCTGCACCACAACTACGTAGTAGCCCTGCTCAACGACTTGTTCGGCATCCAAGCTCGCGGCGGCTGCTCCTGCGCAGGCCCGTACGGGCATCGGCTCCTGGCCATCGATGCGCAGAATTCGCGCGCCTACCGAGACGAAATCGCTTTGGGTTGTGAGGGCATCAAACCCGGCTGGACACGGATCAACTTCAACTACTTCATTTCCGACACCGTGCGCGACTATCTGATCGCGGCCGTGGAGTTACTGGCCTCATTCGGCCACCGTCTCCTCACCGACTACATCTTCAGTCCGGACACCGGCCTGTGGCGCCACCGTGCGGGGGCTCACCAGCCGCCGTCACGCCTGACAGATCTCTTCTACGACAATGCCGGCACTCTGCACTACTCGACGGACCACGAGACCCTCGACGAGGCCGCGTTGGCCGAACACCTGAACGAGGCCCGCATCCTGGTCGGGGCCCGCCCCGAGGAGGTGCCCGATGGTCCCACCGGCCTGCCATCGCACTTCGAAGCGCTGCGCTGGTTCCCGCTACCCCCGCAATGCCTGACGCCCGATCCTCGATGAGGTGGCACGGCTGCAGCGTGCACCGTGTCGAGGTCGTCGTCGATGTCCGGCCGGTACACGAATGCGAGGCCGGGCATATTGCTCGTTGGTCCAGCTGGTTGCGGTGGTGGGCTTGTCCCATTCGTCGTCGCCGACGGTGTGCATCAGGTGATGGAAGTCCTGGCGGACGCGATCGAGGTCGGCGGATAGTGCGGCGCGGTCGATGTTGGATGCGGTCATGGGTGCCTTGAGGTGATACGTGCTGGCCATCGCTTTTGCCAGCACGATCATTGTCGCACCGGTGTTATCGGATAGTGGGGCTACGGCGTTCGATGAGGATGACGTCGCGCCAATGTTCGTGGTGGCGGCCGATGCGTTCGCGGGTGCCGATGGTGCGGAATCCGGCTTTGGTGTGGAGGGCGAGGCTGGCGGTGTTTTCGGGGAAGATGCCGGATTGGACGGTCCAGATACCTGCGGCTTCGGTGGAGGTGAGGAGTTCGGTGAGTAGCGCGAGGCCGACGCCTCGGCTGCGGGCGTCGGGGTGGACGTAGACGGAGTGTTCGACGACTCCGGCATAGGCGCAGCGGTCGGAGACGGGAACCACTGCGGCCCAGCCGAGTACACGGTCGTTGGTGTCGAGAGCGACGAGTCGGTGATCGGGTAGTTTGCTGTTGTCGAACGCTTCCCAGGCGGGTGCGGTGGTTTCGAAGGTGGCGTTGCCTTCGTCGATGCCGAATTGGTAGATGGCCAGTACTTGGTCGGCGTGTTCGGGTCGCATCAGTGTGATGTGTACTCCCGTGGTGGTCATGGGGCCGACGGTATGCCGAGTTCGTCGAGTAGATCACGGATGCGGGTTTCGATCTGGTCGCGGATGGGGCGGACCGCGTCGATGCCTTGTCCGGCGGGGTCGTCGAGTTTCCAGTCCAGATACCGGGTCCCGGGGAAGAACGGGCAGGCATCGCCACAGCCCATGGTGATCACCACGTCGGATGCTTGTACGGCACCGGCGGTGAGAACCTTCGGTGTTTCGGTGGAGATGTCGATGCCGACTTCCCGCATCGCTTGTACCGCAACGGGATTTACCTGCTGGGCGGGCTGGGAGCCTGCGGAGCGGACCTCGACCCGGTCGCCTGCGAGGTGGGTGAGGTAGGCGGCGGCCATTTGGGAGCGTCCCGCGTTGTGGACACACACGAACAGCACACTGGGCTTGGCATCCTCGGAAACCATAGGTGGTGCGGGCCTTTCAGGTTCTTGGGCGTGGTGGACGACAACGTCGTCGGCGACGGCCGACAGGTCCGGGTAGAGGACGCCGATCAATGCCAGGCCGAGTGCGCCGCCGAGGAGTTGGGCGGCGAGGAAACCGGGCAGCGAGGCCGGGGCGATTCCGGCGAAGGTATCGGACCAGATGCGGCCGAAGGTGACGGCCGGGTTGGCGAAGGAGGTGGAGCTGGTGAACCAGTAGGCGGCCCCGATGTAGGCACCGACCGCCGCCGCCGACAATGCGGCGCGGCCGCTGCGGGCCAGGGCGAAGATGACCGCGACGAGTCCGGCGGTCGCGACGACCTCCCCGACCAGATGCCCTGTGGTGATGCGGTCATGACCGGAGATCTGGATCGGGTCCAGGTCGAACATGACGTTCGCCAGCACCGCGCCCACACCGGCACCGATTACCTGCGCGAGGACATATGCGGCGAGATCGATACCGGAGGTGCCGCGACTGGTGCGGCGGCCCAGCCACCAATCCGCCAGCGACACCACCGGGTTGAAATGCGCACCCGAGACCGGCCCGAACACCAGGATCAACACCCCGAGACCGAACACCGTCGCCGTCGAGTTCTCCAGCAACTGCAGACCGACATCGTGGGCCGACAACTGCTGTGCCGCGATACCGGAGCCGACCACCACACACACCAACGCCGCCGTGCCGACGAATTCGGCCATCACCCGGCGTGCCCGCGTGCTCACCGCGGGCCCACAACGGCCGGAGCCGTGATATCGAGTAGCTGCGAAAGCTGCTGCAACACTGTGGGTTCGACCCGGTAGTACACCCACGAACCGCGCCGCTCACTCGATAAGAGCCCGGCCTCGCGCAGCACCTTCAAGTGGTGGGAGATGGTGGGCTGGGTGACGTCGAACCCCTCGGACACGTCACACACGCACGCTTCCTGACCGGCGTGACTGGCCACCGCGCTCAACAACCGCAACCGCACCGGATCCGACAGTGCCTTGAACACTGCGGCCAACTCCACGGCGACCTCGGCCGGCAGTGGCTTTCCCACCAGGGGTGTGACCTCACACGATGGCGAGGTCACGCTCGTCAACGGCAACTCCGAATTAGACACGCATCGATATTGATGTATATCTAATCCGGAAGGCAAACGAACACCCGGTGAACAACCCGCAATCGGAATACTCGGTCAGCCGCAGCAGCTGGCGCCCGAAGCGACGGCTTCCTTCTTCGCCGTCGCGCTGCAACACGCATCTTCGGCGGCGGCGTCTTCGGCGGTGCCGCAGCACACCTCGACCGCCTCGGCGTCGGCGAGTTCGGGTGCGGTGCCGAAGGTTTCGCTGTCGGCAAGCACGGTGTACACCTCCCACCGCTCGGCGTTCGGGCCGGTCACCCACACCTTGTCCTGGGCGGCGAAACAACATGTGGTCGCGATCTGCTCCTCGGTGAACATGCCCGCGGCCGACAGGCGGGCGATCTCGGCACGCACCCGGTCAGAGGACTCGACCTCCACACCGAGGTGATTCACGCTGCCACCCTGACCAGGGTTCTCGATCAACACCAGCTTCAACGGCGGCTCGGCGATCGCGAAATTGGCATAACCCGGCTCGAGTTTGGCGGGTTCGGCCTGGAACAGGGTCGAGTAGAACCGCACTGCTTGGTCGAGATCATCGACGTTTAGAGCGAGCTGGACACGGGACATGACTACCTCCGGTTGTGAGACATATGTCGAAAAGCTGACGATGTCGAGTCTGCCACCTTTTCGACATATGTCAATAATCTCGGTAGAGTTGAAGCCATGCCCAAGGCGCTACCCGTGATCGACATGTCCGCACCGGTGTGCTGCGCTCCCGTCGCCGCCGCCCCTATCGACCAGGCCGCCGCGCTCGAAGTGGCGTTGCGACTCAAAGCCATCGCCGACCCGGTCCGCGTGCAGCTGATGTCACTGCTGCTGACCAGCCCCAATGGAGAAGAGAACGGCGGTGATCTCGCCACCCGTGTCGGGTTGTCGGAATCCACGGTCAGCCATCACCTTGGTCAGCTCCGTAAGGCCGGACTGGTCGAATCCGAACGACGAGGAATGAACATCTTGCACCGCGCACGCCGCGACGCACTCGCCGCACTGTGCCTGGTCCTGGATCCGAACTGCTGCACCTGAGACGGGCGCCGGTGCATGGTCACGAACCGGTGATGGCCCATCGACGGCGGATACGGGCAGGCGTGAGAATCGGGCGTCGAGCGAATAGGCGCCCGCGCCGACGATGAGCAGGAACAGACTGCCACAGAGTTGGGTGAGGTCGGTGCGGGATTCATGGAGGAAATCCCGGAGTCTTTGGCAAAGAGTGGGGGTTGCTCCACAGGGTGGGCAGTTTGGTGATCAACGGCGCACCGATCATGTCGATGATCATCGGAATGGTTGAGAGCCGGGTCGGGAGTCCGGCGAGGATGAGGGCGCAGCGACCGATTTCGAAGATTCCGTCCAGCGGTGCGAAGAATCCGGGTGCGGGGATGCCTGCTTTGTCGAACCGTCGGCACCTATGAGGTGCGGTGCTCTGTCGGTAACCATCGGGAACGCGGAATGAGCACGTCGATCCCCTCGAGTAACACCCGAGTGCCGGTAGCAGTCGAGTCTGTGTCGGAAAGCAGTCTCGAGTTGCCAGCGTCGAGCTGGGCGCGTCTTTTTGGGCGCCGGCGCATCGTTATCTATTTCTCAGAACCGTAGATCTTCGGTGTGCGATGCTGTGGTGCTCCCGAATGGGCAGGGGCGCGCAATGATTCTTGGATCAGTGCACGTAGGAGAACACGTTCATCATGCCCGCTTCGCCGTGGTACGCGTTGTGGCAGTGCACCATCCACTGGCCGGGGTTGTTCGCGTCGACGTTCACCTCGAGGGTTTGCATGGGCGCCACGATCGAGGTGTCCTTGCGCGGGCCGGTGCCTGCGAGGGTGACGACTTCAAAGGTGTGGCCGTGTAGGTGCATGGGGTGGAACATCATGGTCTGGTTGACGAATCGCAGTCGTACACGCTGGCCTTCGGTCACGTCCAAGGGTTCGCGATCGTCGAAGGTCTTTCCGTTGATGGTCCAGATGTAGCGGGTCTTGTCTGCACCGAGGACGAGATCGAGTGTGCGGTCCGGGGTGCGTTTGGCCAGCCGTACGGATTCGATTGCGGTGAGCCGATCTTCGGTGAGCGGCGGGGTGCCCAGTTCGACCGGGCGGACGTCGGGCGGTGGGGGAGCGCCGCCGCCGGTGCGGATCAGCGCGAAACCCTGTCCGGTCTTGCCTTCGGCGGCGGCGATGAGCGGGAAGACACCGTCGGCGAGATCAATGATGACGTCGTAGCGCTCACCCATGCCGATGAGCAGGCTGCTCGCGGTGACGGGCTGCACGGGGTATCCGTCGCTGTGGGTGACTCGCATCCGATGGCCGCCGACGGCGACCCGAAACGGAGTATCGGCTCCCGCGTTGATGATGCGCAGACGCATCCGCTGGCCTGGTTTGCCGGCCAAGGTGACCGGGTCGGTGCCGAGTCGCCCGTTGATGAGGTAGTACGGGTACTTCACATCACCGGTATCGGTGCCCAGTGGTGCGTTCGGGTCGGTCGGCATCGACATCGTCGACGAGCCACCCATATTCATGCCGCCATTCATGCCGCTCTGGTTCATGCCGCCCATGCTCATGCCGGACATGCCCGCGTCGCGTAGCTGCTGGAGTTGCTTGTCGGGGTCGCGGCCGTCGACGCCGTCGAGCCAGTCGTCGAGCACGATCACGGCTTCCACGTCGTAGTCGTTGCCGTCGGCGGGATCCTCGATGATCAGCGGCGCGTACAGTCCGCGGTCCAGCTGAACACCTACATGCGGATGGAACCAGTAGGTCCCGGCATCGGGCACGGTGAATTCGTACCGGAAGGTCGACGCGGGCGCGATCGAGGGCTGGTTGATATCGGGTACGCCATCCATATCGTTGCGCAACGCGACCCCGTGCCAGTGGATCGTCGATGGTGCGGGCAGTCCGTTTGTGACATCGGCGCGCAGCACCTCGCCGCGGGCCAAGCGGATCTCCCGTCCGGGCAGCTTTCCGCCATAGGTCCAGGTCTGCACCTGCACCCCACCGATATCGACGGTCGATGGCTCGACGCTGAACGCGACCTCACGAACAGCCGCGTTCACAGCCCGGCGCTCGCTCTCGGCGGCGGCGACAGCCTCGGAGTCCGGCATCACGGCCGTGCGCGAAGTCTTCGTTGTATTCGAGCACGCCGCCAACGCGACGGCCGCGGCGGCACCGGTACCAACGGCGAGGAATCCGCGCCGACTCATCGGTGCGGAGAAGGGGTACTGCCTCGACGACATGGTTCTCCTGTCCCTTGGCTTTCGATACCCGCACCCGCCTGATCGGCAGCAGAACCGGCGAGACTACGGCGGGTACTCCTCCACCGAATCGATCCACTAGCCGTCATAGTAGACACATTCGGCGCCCGATAACGGTTCGCGCACATCGCGGGCCATGATCGCCCTTGCCGATGAGTTTGTCGTCGCCGGTTGGGGTTACTCAAAATAGACGAATCATCGGCGACGTCGAGCACGGCCACTGCGACAGTGGCGAGGTCCGCTTCCAGTAGGTCCAGTGCGTCGAAGAGTGCAGGGGCACCGAGGTGGCCGCCCGATATCCAAGCGGGCCACGTCGTATTCGGGTGGGCCGGGCCTCGTTTGAGTCGTGGTCGGCGACGCGGGCGATGGCCCACCACTGTTGGCTCGTCCGAGCGTCCGGGTCACTCGGCTCATGGTGGTGCCAGAGGTCGATGGTCGGCGCGGTACCGATCAACAGGTGGCGAATCGACCCCGGCAGTCGGGCCGGTCGGCCCGGTGCGGGGTGGACCTTCGGCCCTGCCACGAGGCGGTCTCGAAGACGACGATGTGAAGAAAAGGGGGGCCGGCCATGAGCCGGATATCGAGGCTGAGCCGCAGGGACGGCGATGATGTGGTCTGCCCGACAGCACAGCGGAGGCGGTGAACGGAATGACACAGCAAGCGACAGAGAAGATCGACGTGAAGGGCGCCCACCTCGTGGAGAGGGTCAAGGAACTTGTCCACGAAGGCAACGTTCGTCGGATCGTCATCGAGGACTCCGAGGGCAAGACTGTGATGGAGGTCCCCGTGACGGTCGGCGTGGTCGGCTTCCTCCTCGCGCCCACCGTGGCCGCCATCGGAGCGCTCGCCGCGCTCGCCGCGGACTACTCGATCGAAGTCGAGCGAGAGATTCCCGAATCGACAGACGCAGGCGTGACCGTGCCGTTGTAGGTAATGCGGGCGTGCCACGCGCCACTGGCGTCTTCTCGGATATCGCCCACCGGTCAGCTACATCGAGGAGGACGAGGCGTTCGCCGATGATTGGGTGTTGTTGGGACACACCCGGTCTTGCTCGTGCTGTCGGGCAACACTGGGCTAGTGCCGACCCCGACTACGCGTCCGACCAGCACGCGACCCTCGACCGTGAGATCTTGGAGAACTTCCTCAACCCCGTCGAGGAGCGAATGGGGCACCGCCGGCCGTCTCTTCGTTCCTGCGGGGACTCGAACGGACGGCAACGGTCTCGCCACCCGTGGTCAGAACAACCGCACCCGAAGTCAATGACGGGAGGAGTCATGGGACATCTGGAACTGCACGCACACCTGAAGATCCGCCCAGGCCAACTGGAAGGGTTCAAGGCTCAAGCCGCCGAGATCATGCGGCTGACGCGAGAGAAGGACACGCAGACCCTTCGCTACGACTGGTTCATCAGCGAGGACGGAACCGAGTGCGAGGTCCACGAGGCGTACCCGGGTGGACAAGGGCTGATCGAGCACAACACACACATCATGGACGCGCGGGCGATTCTCTTCGAGAAGTACGCGTATGACCACCGCATGACCGCCTTCGGCGAGGTCTCTCAGGAGCTGAGGGAACTCGCATACAAGCATGCCGGAGGAATCGCCGTTTACTCGTTCCTCCAAGGCCTCGGAACCGCGGCGGCTGTCTAGGCCACCAGGAAGGGACGTGAGGTCATGGCCGAGACCCGTCTGCTGGAACGGGTGACCGCTTCGGACCTGTTCCTGCTGCTCTGGGACGACTACGGCTGGTCCACCGACATCGGCGGGCTCGCCATCCTCGACGGCACAAGCCTGCTCGACGAGAACGGCAGCGTCCGACTCGACGCGGTCCGGCGACACCTCGAGCCGAGAATGCAATTGGTGCCTCGCTTCAGACAGCTGCTGTACCGGCCTCGTCTCGGGCTGGGCTGGCCGCTGTGGATCGACGCGCCCTCCTTCGACCTCGCTGCACACATCCACGTCCAAGCGCTTGCCGCGCCCGGCGACCAGGACCAGTTGCTGCAGACATGCCAGCAGCTGGCCCGGCGACCGTTCGATCCCGCCCGGCCGTTGTGGGAGCTGTGGCTGCTGCCCGGCCTGCCGGACCGACGGGTCGGCACGTTCTTGAAGCTGCATCACGTCCTCGCGGACGGCCCCGCCGCGATGGCCGCCTTCGGGGCGCTGCTCGACCGGACCGCCGACGCGCCCGTCGAGGGTGCACCGCCGTGGACGCCGACACCCACCCCGTCCACCGGTGAACTGCTCCGCGACAACCTGCGACGCCGCCGACAGGAATTAGGACTCGGGTGGTCGGGCCTTGTCCATCCGAGCAGAACACTGCGCCTGGCGCGCCGCACGTTGCCGGCCTGGCGGGAGGTGCTCGCCGAAAAGCCTGCCCCACGAACCAGTCTCAACCACCCCGTAGGCCCAGAGCGCCGACTGGCCATCGTCCGCGGCCGCATCGACCCCATCAAACACCTCGCCCATGGCCATCACGCCACGGTCAACGACGTGGTGCTGACCGCGGTTGCCGGCGGCCTGCGCCAGCTGCTGGCAAGCCGCGGCGAGGATGTCCAAGGGCTCGTCCAGCGCGCTATGGTGACCATCTCCCACCACGAAGCGCGGCCCGGGGAAGCGCAGGGCAACACGCCCGGATGGATGATGGTGCCGCTGCCGGTCGGTGAGCCGGACCCGCTGCGCCGGCTCACGTTGATCGCCGCAGAGACAAGCACACGGAAGGACAAGGCCCGCCCCGAAGCGGGCAGCGGGATCTTCAGATTCGTTGCCGGCCAGCGCATCTGGTACCGGCTTTTTCCGCGGCAGCGGTCAGTGAACCTGGTCGTGAGCAACGTCCGGGGCCCGCCGACGCGGCTGTATCTCGCCGGCGCGCCGCTGCTGGAGGTGTTCCCAGTACTGCCGCCCATGGGCAACCTGACACTCGTCGTCGCCGCCCTGTCGTACGCCGGCCAGCTCAACCTCACTGCCGCCGCTGACCAGGACAGCTGCCCGGACGTGGAGGTGTTCGCCCGCGGAGTGCGCAATGCCCTCGACGACCTCGCGCCATCGGTCCTGGGGTCTGAGACAGGCGGTCGGGCCGGCGCCACGGAGTCGGTACCGTCGCCTGACGCGCCGGCTACGCCGCGTCGGTCACCACGGTGACCGATCTCGGCGTCTCTTTGCTGATGTTCGCCCTCGGGCCGGCGCGGCACGCGCGGTTGCCGCCCTTCAGAGTTGATCGACGCGCTCGGTGACATCCGCGCCGTGCTGACCGTATCAGGCACTGGATCTAGAAGTCCGCTACCAGCACCAACAACAACTCGCAATCATTGGTGCCACCCCCGTGGGGTTAGCACTGGTGTCCGGAGAGGGTATCGACCAGTACGCCAACCTCCTGCAACACCGAAAACTGCTGGTCATCGGCAAATAGCGGTGGCGTGACGGTTCCGGTCTGGTTGCCGCAGGTAGCAATGTCGGGTTTCCGAAGAGCAGGCGCTGGCCGAGTAGACCGTCGGTGGTCTCGTAGATCCACTCCTGAGACCAATGTCGACGCTTCGATGGGGCTAGTTTGAGGGCTGGCGGACTCGACCACGAGGTTGGTCATCCGTGCTAGTAGCCCGCCCTTGACTCGTCACCCACTTCGACCCTGTGCGAGCCGTGCATGCCGGGCCCTTCGAGCTACGGAGTTGCCGGAAAGTTCGCAACTTGACGGGGCGAGCCTTTCAGGCACCGATCGGTTTGCTGCGGGATGGGCGTTTGCTTCGTCGTGCCCGAGCTCGAGGGCAGGCGCTGCTCGGCTGGCGGCTCCGGTGACGGACCGATATCGATTCGTGCACTCCGTTCTCCACGGCATCCGCTGGGATGATCCGAGCCACCGTCATCGACCTGTTCGATCGTGGGGTGGTGGGGTGGGCGGTCCGACCACATGCATGCCGGGCTGGTCACCGATGCGGTGGACATGGCCCTCGCGCAGCGTCGGCCACCGGCATGACCCCGTATCGAACGAAACCGGGGACACTCCGGGTGACGCAGATTCGTGCTAGGCCCACCGAGGCTGGAAATGGATTTGGGCCCGCGCGGTGCTCGAGGTGATGAATCTCTGCCGCTCGGTCCGGCGCGGACAATCAGCGTGTCGCTATGAATTCGGGCAACCGTCGCTGTCGCAGTTCCCACATGACTCGGCAACGCGTCAGGTCATGGCCTGGTGAGGAGTTCGATCACGGCTTTGGCCTCTGCGGGTGTCGGGGTGGGCAGGTTTTCGCGACCGTGGATCAGACCGATGCCGAGGTAGACCATCGCACCGGCGCGAATACGCGCCTGTGTCTTGTCGAAGCCGAGGTCGATCATGGTTTTGTTCACGATTTCGAAGATCCGCTGCTCGAGGGCGGTGACCGCGGCCGCCACTTGGGGATCGCTGCGGGCCCATTCGCGGACGGTTGTTTCGACGACCCAGGTTTTTGCGTCGACGAGGATGGCGGTCATATTTTCGATTCGTTGTTCGACGGGAATCGAATCAATGGTGCCGAGGGCACGAATGGTTTCGCTCTGTACGGTGGTCCAGCGGTCGGCCATCGCTTCGCGGAGTTGTTCGATGTCGTTGAAATGCCAGTAGAAACTACCTTTGGTGACGCTGAGTTCCTCGCACAGTCGCGGGATCCGTATCGCGTTGACGCCTTCGCGGGCAAGTAAGGCCAATGCGCCATCGACCCAGTCGTCGTATGAGAGCCGCGGCGTGCGCCCGCTGGCGCGGCGTTGACTTTGTGCCTTCTTCGACCGCTGCTGGACGTGACCATGGTGTTGATCACCGCTGACGGGCTGGGGGGCACCGTTGGGAGGTAGGTCGGTTGTCATCGGCCCGTAGGTGTGTCGTCGGCGGTACTCACCTTCTGATGGTAGGTCAGCGGGTCGGGTGCGCCGAGTGCGGCGCGGGTGAGCTGTTGTACGGCGGGGTCGTCAGGTAGGTGAAAGTGATCGCTTTTATTGCTCGGTTCGAACTCCTGCAGGACTACCGAACGCATTCCCGGGACCTCTGCTGAGAGCGGCGGTGATACCAGTGCGTCGGACATCGAAATGATGTTGGTGTAAGAGACCCCAGGTGTCGGTACCCCGTCGCGATGCAGCGTCCTCAGGAACGTGGAACCGGCAATGAGCTGCCGGCATCCTGCGCAGAAGGGGTCCAGCACCGGCGACTCGAGCGCGAGTACGGCATCGTAGGTCCCCGCGTTGCGACTGAGCTGCTCGAGGGTGCCGAGTTCGGCGATGTTGGTCCCGTTCCACATCGGTCCGATCGTGACGAGCTGTTGCAGAGCTCGGCCCCGCGGAAAATGCTGCGTGAAGTACTGCGTCACAAGGGAACCGGAGCCATGAGCGACGAATGCTGGTGGCGTGCTCGCGGAGTCGGGCAGCGAGGCCACGAATCGGTCGAGTTCCGCCGCTGCCTCTTCGAGGGCGACCAGGCCCGCCGCGGTGCTGAGCAGCGCTGTCGTCGCCGTGGCGCCATAGCTGAAGGTGAAGGGGCACCAGCCGTTTTCGTGTAGTGCCGCCGACAGATTGTCGAACTCGCTCTGATCGCGTCCGATGTCGTGCACCAGAACGACAGGGCGCTGGCACGGCGTTGTCGCGGGGGCTTGGGCGCTCGCGCTGGGTTGCGAGGTTGCCAGACAAACCAGCGCGATCATCGCCACCGCCGCCGGGGCCTTGATTCGCGGTCGAGGTGTCACCGGTTTCCTTCCTGGTGGGCGGCTGGCCGACGCGACATGCACTCCCGGACCACGAACCGCGGATCAACCATTACTTTTCAGTACCGTTCACTGTACTAGATGGTATGGTCCCGCCATGGGTGTGCGATGAGGCCACCGGAGAAGGGCATGAGGATGGACCGACCGATTCGACGACGGCACCTCCTACACGGAGCTACCGCTGGTGTGCTGGGCGCGACGTTGTCGCGGACTCCGCTCGTTGCCGCCGATCCGCTGCCGCCGGGGGAGGACAGTCCGTTGTTGTTCCACTCCCCAAAGGTCGAACGGTTCGTCGACGAATTGCCCCGGCTGCCGATCCTGCATGGCAGTGAAATCGAACTGACCGCCTCGACCACCATTCACCGTTTCCATCGCGATCTACCCGAATCGCCCGCATTCGGATACAACGGCATGTCCTACCTCGGACCGGTGATCGAGCATCGGGCCGGTCAGCCGTTGACCGCGACCTTCGTCAATCGCCTCGGCACACATCCGTTCGCCGCCGACATCGACACGACGTTGCACGGTGTCGAGGAGAAATACCGGAGCACGCCCCCGAGCTCATTGCATCTGCACGGCGGTGTGACTCCACCCGAGAGTGACGGTCATCCCGAGCAATTGGTGTTTCCCGGACAGAGAATTGTTCATCGGTTCCCACTGCGGCAGGACGCCGGCCACCTGTGGTATCACGATCACGCGATGGGCATCACCCGCGCGAACGTCTATGCGGGCTTGGCCGGGATGCTGTTGCTGCGCGACGCCTTCGATACCGGTGAACCCGATAATCCCGCCGGGCTGCCCGCCGCTGAGTTCGAGATTCCGCTGGTGCTGCAGGAGAAGTTGTTCACCTCCGACGGACACCAGAGCATCCGGTCCACGCTGATCGTGCCGCAAGGCGGCTGGGAGGGCGGGGCGGTCGGCGACATCGGTGTTGTCAACGGCAAGATCTGGCCGCAGATGCCGGTCAAACGTGGGCTCTATCGGTTCCGGACACTGAACGCCGCCTCGTTCAGTACCTGGAATCTGTACTTCAGCAACGGGATGCGGTTCTGGGTGATCGGAACCGAGCACGGACTGTTGAACGCGCCGGTAGCCGTACAGAATCTGCGGTTGGCGCCAGGGGAACGGGTCGATCTGCTGGTCGATTTCGCCGTCCTCGCCCCGGATGAATCCGTCGAGCTGTGCAACGACGAGCAGCCGGTTTTCCAGGCGGCCATCCTCGGTGAGGTAGCGATGCCGGTGTTCTGCCGATTTCGTGTGCTCGACGCCGATGGCTTCACCGGACCGATTCCCGAGCGATTACGTGGAGCGCCGCGCCAGCCCTCGGTGCTGCCGCCGCTGGAGACACCGACCGTGATTCGTAACGTGACGGTCAGTCAACCGTATGAGTTGCGCGATCCTCCGGCGATCATGTCGCTGAACAACATCACCTACGCCAGTCCGGAAATCGAGATGCCACGCCAGGGCACCGTCGAGCAGTGGAACATCATCAACATCACCCCCGATCCCCACCCGATTCACCTGCACCTGGTGACCTTTCGGATCCTGGGCCGCACCCCGTTGCGCACGGTGGACTTCCAACTGGCCCATCCGCAGCCACCGGTCGGTGTGAAATGGACGCCGTCGGCCGAGGACTTTCTCGCCGGCCCGGAGCAACCACCGGCACCATGGGAGTCCGGCTGGAAGGACATCGTGCGCGTCGACGGCGGCACCGTGACCCGCATCATCGTCCGCTTCCCGACCGGCGAGGAGCTCGGGTTCGATCCGGACGCGCCCTTCCCTCGCCTTACACCACACCCCCACGCTCCCGTGTCGCACCAATCTGTGAACCCGGACCCGGTGGTGCATCCCGCGCATGGTTCGCCGCCGGGGACCGACCTGCAGGGCTATGTATGGCACTGCCACCTGCTCGATCACGAAGACCACGACATGATGCTGCGATATCGGATGGTGCGAGGATGAGAATGCCGGTGCCCCAGCGGGTGGAGATCAGGGAAGTCGCGATGCGCGACGGACTGCAGAACGAATCGCCGATACCGCTGGAAGCCAAACTGCGGTTGCTGCAAGCCATCTCGATGACCGGTGTACGCGAGGTCGAGGTGACCGCGTTCGTATCGGCGTCGCGGGTGCCCGCGCACGCCGACGCCGAACAACTGGCCGCCCAACTGTATCGCTGGCCGAAACTCACCTTCTCGGCCTTGGTCGCCAGTCTCACCGGGGCTCGCCGCGCGGTGGCCGCGGGCCTGGAGAGGAGTACGTGGTCTCGGCCGCCGATGGGCACAGCCACGCCAATGTCGGTCGATCGAGCGCCGAAGCCGCCGCCCGCATCAGCGATATCGCCCAAGTGGTGCACAGTGCCGGAGGTCGGCTGGAAGTCATCATCGCCACCGCGTGGGATTGCCCGTTCGACGGACCGGTCGCACCGCAGCGGGTGGTCGAGTTCGCCGACCGCGCGGTCGATACCGGCGCCGACGCTATTTCCCTGGCCGACACCATCGGAACCGCCACTCCGGCACGGGTGCTGGATCTCGTCGATCAGGTCCGGGCGGTGATCGGCCCCATCGCGCTCGGTGCCCACTTCCACAACACCTCGGGCACCGGACTGGCCTGCGCGTACGCGGCATTGCTCGCCGGTGTGACTCGGCTGGACGCATCGGTGGGTGGACTGGGCGGGTGCCCGTTCGCGCCGGGAGCCAGCGGCAATATCGCCACCGAGGAACTGCTCTACCTGCTCGACGGATGCGGCGTCGCCTCCGGGGTGAACTTGCCCGCGGTGCTGACCGCGGCCGAGCTGGCTCAACGCGCCGTCAACAGAACCGGCACCAGCAACCTGCTCGACGCCGAACGTGGCCGCCGAGACCGCGCACGGCAACAGGTGGAAAGCCGATGACCACCGCTCGCGGTCCTCTCCGCGCCGTACCGGACACCGTGCACACCGGTGTCGCAAAGCTAACCACCGCGGCGAGTACCGCGATCAGTTCGGTCGGACAGTTCTATCTGCTGGCCGTGGATACCGCGCGTGCGTTGGCTCGCAGACGCTTTCCCTGGTCGGAGTTCATCGAACAATTATGGTTCCTGGCGCGCGTG
Organism: Nocardia sp. NPDC052112; assembly: GCF_040680135.1. NCBI lineage: Bacteria > Bacillati > Actinomycetota > Actinomycetes > Mycobacteriales > Nocardiaceae > Nocardia > Nocardia sp. NPDC052112. The sequence goes on from NZ_JBFAWD010000017.1 coordinate 144,578, forward strand.
TCACTGTTACCGACGGTGATGATGTCGATCCCGTTCACGGTGCTGGTCGTGTTCACCCTCAATTCGCTGTTGGGCGAGATCGGTGCCAGTGATCTGGCCGGTGCGGGTGCGGGGCTGGGAGCGGTCACCCAGATCGGGCCGTTGGTGACGGTGTTGGTGGTGGCCGGAGCCGGGGCCACGGCCATTGCCGCCGATATCGGGTCGCGCGTGATCCGGGAGGAAGTCGCGGCGATCGAGGTACTCGGCATCGACCCGATACACCGGCTGGTGCTGCCACGGGTTCTGGCCTCGACAGTGGTCGCGATCCTGCTCAACGGTGCCGTGTGCACAATCGGATTGATCGGAGGCTTTTTCTTCTCGGTCTATCTGCAAGACGTCTCGCCCGGCTCGTATGCCTCCAGTGTCACGCTACTGGTCGGGTTGGGGGAGCTGGCGCTCTCGGAGTTCAAGGCCGCCGTGTCGGGCATGATCGCCGGATTGGTGGCGTGCCATCGTGGGTTGTCGGTCACCGGGGGCGCCAAAAGTGTCGGCAACGCGGTGAACGAGACAGTGGTGTTCACCGCGGTGGCGCTGTTCGTCGCCAATACGGTGTTGACCTCGATTGGGCTCGCCCTTGGGGGGCACTGATGATATCGGGAACCGATGGGGGGCGGGCGGTCCGCAGGCGACTGGCCGCATTGAGCAGGGGAGTCGATGCGGTCGGCGCCCAGGTGGTCTTCTATCTGCGGGCGCTGGGATCGGTGGGCAAAGCCGCGCGCTCGTACCACGAGGAAACGCTGCGCCTGATCTCGGAGATCAGTCTGGGTTCCGGTGTTCTCGCGCTGGTGGGCGGCAGCGTGGTGATCATGGGATTTCTGACCTTTTTCGCCGGTGCGACGGTGGCCATTCAGGGCTACGACGCACTCGGCGGAATCGGGGTAGAAGCCTTCACCGGATTCCTGTCCGCCTACGTCAACATCCGTGTGGTCGCACCGGTGACCGCCGGGGTCGGTTTGGCGGCCACCATCGGAGCAGGCACGACTGCCGAGCTGGGGGCCATGCGGATCAGTGAAGAGATCGATGCGCTCGACGCGATGGCCATCCCCGCGGTGCCGTACCTGGTCGGCACCCGCCTGCTGGCCGGGGCGATCGTGGTGGTGCCACTGTATGCCCTCGGTGTCGTGGCCGCGTTCTTCGCCAGCCGCATCACCACGGTGGTGATCCTCGGCCAATCCGCCGGCGTCTATGACCACTACTTCACCACCTTCCTCAACCCCGACGATGTGCTGTGGTCGTTCGCCCAAGCCATCGCGATGGCGGCGGCGGTGATGCTGATCCACACCTACTACGGATTCCACACCAGTGGCGGCCCCGCCGGAGTCGGCGTCGCCACCGGACGCGCGGTGCGACTGTCGCTGATCAGCGTGGTCACGGTGACCCTGATGATTTCGCTGGCACTGTACGGAAGTGCCCGCCAACTGCACTTGGCGGGCTGATACGAGATGACCAACATGAAAAACAAGCTCGCAGCCCTGGCGCTGGTCGCGACTCTGGCGGCGGCGGTCGCCGTGACGTACCACTCGTATCGAGGCGCGTTCCGGCCCGGCGATCTGATCACCATCGAATCCGGTCGCGCTGGTCTGGCGTTGCGCACCGGAGCTTTGGTCAAACATCACGGCATGGAGGTCGGTCGCGTCAGCGCCATCCATCAGGACCCAGATCGTGGCGCGGTTGTCACCGTGCGCTTGGATCGCGATAAAACCGGCTCCATTCCGGCCGCGACGGGCGCCGACATCAGATCGACCACTATTTTCGGCGAGAAGTACATCACCCTGACCGATCCGGCGGTCACGACCAGCGGGGCCATCTCCGCCGGAACCGTGATTCGGGCGGCATCGGTGACGACGGAAATCAACTCGGTATTCGAATCGCTCACTGCGGTACTGGCCGCAGTCACACCGGAGAAACTCGACACCACCCTATCCGCGATTGCCACAGCTCTGCGCGGAAATGGTGCTGACCTGGGGCGAGCGATCGATGACGCCAATACCGTACTGGCACAGATCAATCCGCGCCTGCCCCAGATCAATCACGACCTGCGCGCGACCGCGGACGCCACCACCATCTATGCCGACGCCGCCGATGACCTGGTTGCCACACTCACCAACGCCGCCACCCCGGCCGCAACTCTGGTCGCCGAAGGCGACCGACTCGACCACACCCTGCTTTCGATCATCGGGATGGCCGATACCGGCAACGATGTACTCGCCACCAGTAGCGAGCCGTTGATCTCGGCGCTGACGTTGCTACGGCCGACGACCGATCTGCTCGGCGAGTACTCACCGATGCTCACCTGCTTCCTGCAAGGGGCCGACGAGGCCCGCAAACTCGCCGAACCGGTCTCCGGTGGCGACGGCGCGACTATGAAGTTGCGCTCGAGCCTGCTTTTCGGAGTGGATCCCTACGACTATCCCGCCAGCCTGCCGGTAGTCGCTGCCACCGGCGGCCCGCGCTGCGGATCGTTGCCGAAAGTCACCATGTCCGAGGTTCCCACCCCCTATGTGGTGGCCGACATCGGAGCCAATCCCTTCAGCAATGACACCGGCGCGCCACGCCTGGTGCCGGGCTCGCTGCTGGACCTGTTGTTGTCCACCTCACCGAGGGCACCGCGATGAAATCCAGGGCAGTGGCCGTCAAAACCGGCGTATTCACCGTGTGCATGCTGCTGGTGTTGGCCGGATTGGTGGTGGTGTTCGGTCAGTTCCGCTTCGATGACCGCACCAGCTATCACGCGGTGTTCACCGACGCCTCCGGACTCGAAGCCGGTGACTTCGTGCGAGTCGCCGGAGTCGAGGTAGGCCGTGTCGGCGCGGTGAAAATCGGGCAGGGCTACCAAGCGCAGGTGGAACTGGATCTCGACGACAATTACCGCCCCACCCGCGCCACACGGGCGGTCATCCGATACCAGAATCTGGTCGGCGATCGCTATCTGGAACTGCGCGAAGGCGTCGGGGATCCGGCACCGGTACCGGCGGGCTACACCATCGGTCTCGACCACACCTCTCCGGCACTGGACATGGACCTGCTCATCGGCAGCTTCCAGCCGCTGTTCCGCGGGCTCGAGCCCGACCAGATCAACCATCTTTCTGCCGAGTTGATCGCGGTCCTGCAAGGTCAAGGAAGTACTGTGCAGTCACTGCTCGCGCACGCCGCGTCGCTGACCAGCACTCTCGCCGATCGCGACCAGCTCATCGGCACGGTCATCACCAACCTCAACACCGTGCTGGGCGGCATCGACAGACACAACGGCGAATTCTCCTCCGCTCTGGACACGATCCAACAGATCGCCACCGGACTGGCCCAGGACAGCACCAGATGGGGACAGGCACTCGAACAGATCGACACCTCGGCCGCGACCGTGGCCGCGCTGCTGGCACAAGACCGTGCGGCGTTGGCCGGCACGATCGGTGAACTCGACCGCACGGCCACCCAACTCGACGCCGGCAGCGGCACTCTCGACAGCGTGCTCGGCCGGTTGCCCGACACCTATGCGGCGCTGAGCCGCCTCGGCGCATACGGCAACTTCTTCAACTACTACCTATGCGGTCTCCGGATCAAACTCAACGGTCCCGACGGCGCCGCCTTCACCACCCCCCTCTTCGGGCAAACCACGGGAAGGTGTGCACCGAAATGACCATCCATCACCACGGCCGCAATTATGTGCGCGCAGGCGTACTCGGCACCGTGCTGATCGCGCTCATAGTGCTGACCAGCCTCAACATCGACAACCTGCCGATCGTGGCCAGCCGCAGTACCTACCGTGCACTGTTCACCGACAGCGGCGGACTCGAACCCGGTGACGTCGTCGAGGTCGCCGGCATCGACTGCGGCCGGATACGCAGCATCGACATCGACGGTGCCGCGGTTGTGGTCGAATTCAGCGTCGATGCCGGACTGCGACTGGGCAGCGAAACAACCGCCCAGATCGCGACCGCGACAGTGCTGGGCACCAAGCATCTGCGGCTGCGGCCGGCCGGTGCAAACGCGCTGTCCCCTGGGGACACCATCGGATTGGACCGCACGCATTCGCCCTACAACCTCACCGACGCTCTCACCGACCTCACCGACACCACCGGGGCCATCGACACCGCGCAGCTGAGCCGATCGATGCAGGTTCTGGCACAGACCCTGCAGCAAACTCCCGATGATCTACGCGCCGCCGTCGACGGGGTCGGAAGGCTCTCGGCCACGATCGCCGAACGCGACCAATCATTGCGTGAGCTGCTGGAACACGCAGCGAGCATCACTGCCGTGCTGTCACAGCGCAGCGACCAACTCAACACCTTGATCAACGACGCCAACGCTGTTCTGGGTGAGCTCGAAGCTCGCCGGGCAGCGGTGAACACCTTGTTCGCCGATGTCACCGAGTTGGCCACCCAGTTGAGCGGGCTCGTCCACGACAACCGAGCCCAACTCGGCCCGACGTTGGATCACGTCAACGATGTGTTGTCGTTGTTGCAGCGCAACAACGACAACATCGCCGCCGCGATCCAACGTCTCGGGCCCTATGTCACCGAACTCGGCGAAGCCGTCGCCAGCGGGCCGTTCTTCAACTCCTACATCCAAAATTTGATCCCCGGACAGCTCATCGAGCCGTTTGTGCGAGCCGCACTCGGTCAACTCGTGAACCCCCCGGCAGCTCCCCAGGAAGGCCGATGAACACCGATCCGATCCAGCGAACAGTCACCGCTGGGACCGACACCGGTCCGCGATCACGCAGGCGCACCCGGTGGCTGGCCATATTGGTCGCCCTTGGCGTGCTCGCCGTCGTTTCCTACACCGTGGCTCCGCGCGTCACGAGTTACACCGTGACCGCCGAATTCGCTGCTGCGACCGGAATCTATCGCGGTGACGACGTGCGCGTGATGGGCGTGACTGTCGGCAGGATCGAGGCGATCGAACCGGTCGGTGACAAGGTGCGCGTGCGGATGCACTTGGACTCGGGCCGACCGATACCCGCCGACGCCAAGGCGGTCATCATGTCGCCGAACCTGGTGTCGTCGCGGTTCGTTCAGCTCGCTCCCGCCTACAGCGGGGGCGACCGCTTAGCGCGCGGAGCGACGATTCCGATTTCGCGCACGGCGATACCGGTGGAATGGGAACAGATCAAGGCCCAACTCCAGCGGCTGGCAACCGCATTGGGCCCGACCGACACCGACCCCCAGGGTCCCCTCGGGCAGGTTGTCGACGCGGCCGCGGCCAACCTGCGCGGGCAGGGCGCGAGTCTGCACGACACGCTGGCCAGCCTGTCGACAGCGATGAAAACCCTGTCCGAGGGGCGCGGTGACCTGGTCTCGATCGTGTCCAATCTGCAGGTATTCGTGACCGCGTTGTCCCAGAGCGGGCAACAGATGGTGGCGATCAACAACCGGCTCGCGTCGGTCGGGGCACTGCTGGCCGACAACCGCAACGACCTCGATACCGCACTCACCCGACTCGACGCCGCCCTCGGACAAGTCGCCGACTTCGTCGCCGCCAACCGCGACAAACTCTCGGTCACCGCAACCACGCTGTCACAGGTCGTTGCCAACCTCGCCCAGCAACGCGATGGGATCGCTCAGATCCTGCACGTGGCACCCACCGCGTTGGCGAACTTGCAAAACATCTATCAACCCGCTCACAACACGGTGGTCTCGGCGCTGGCATTGAGCAACTTCGCCAACCCTGTCAACTTCATTTGCTCGGCGATCGCCGCGGCCGAGCAAACTGACGCTCACATTGGTGCACAGCACTGCGTCCAATACCTCGGGCCCCTGCTGAATCTGTTGATCACCAACACCGTACCGGTGCAACTGAACCCATCCCGAGGGGTCGGGGCGCTACCGGGGCAACTGGTCTACAGCGAACCGGGCCTGGCCCGGGCCAGCACACCCCAGCCCGCGGCGCCGACGTTCCAACAGCTGCTGGTCCCGGAGGTTCCCCGATGAGCCCGCGCCAGTTGACCGGCAGACGAGCGGCACGCACGATGCTGGTCGGTTTCGCCGTCGTCGCCACCACCAGTGGCTGTCAATGGCGTGGCCTCAACTCGCTGCCCTTGCCGGGCACAGTCGGGCATGGGCCCGGGTCGTATTCGGTGCGCATAGAAATGCCCGATGTCTCTACCATCGACCGCAACTCTCCGGTGGTGGTCGACGACGTGACCGTCGGCTCGGTCGCCGCGATCAGCCTGCACAACCAGCACGCTCTGGTGACCGTCACGCTCGACGGCGGTGTCCGGTTGCCGGAGAACGCCACCGCCAAGGTCGGCCAGACCAGTTTGCTCGGCAGCACCCATATCGAATTGGCTGCGCCGATTACCGAACCCGCGCAGGGCACCCTGCACGATGGGTCCCAGATACCGCTGGCTCGCGCGGGTGCTTTCCCCACCACTGAACAGACACTGTCGTCGGTGTCGTTGGTACTCAGCGGGGGAGGGCTGGCCCAGATCCGCGACATCAGCGGTGAACTCGACGCAGCACTGTCCGGCCGCGAAGACGCGACACGCCAGCTGCTGAATCAATTGCACACCGTGCTCGACGGTCTCGATGAACAACGAAATGACATCGTGGCCGCCATCGCCGGGCTGGACGTGCTCAGCGCACGGTTGGCCGCCCACCATGACGAGATCGGTGACGCGTTGGCTCGCCTGGAACCCGCGTTGACCCTGCTCCGCGATCGCCGTGCCGACCTGACCCATGCCTTGACCAGCCTCGGCGCCTTGGGCGCTACCGCCACCACGATCGTCACCAGCACCAGCTCCGACATCAGCGCTGAGCTGCGCAGTCTGCAACCGGTGCTGGCCGGGCTGGCCGACGCTGGATCGGCGCTCACCGAATCCACCCGCTACCTGCTGACCTACCCGTTCCCCATCGACACCTACGCCAACGCCGTCCGCGGCGACTACGCCAACGGCGAGGTCACCCTGGATCTGACCTTGTCGACCCTGGACAACGCGCTGCTGCTGGGAACCCCACTGCAAGGGATACTCAGCGGATTGGAAGCCATCATCGGCCATACCGCTCCCGGCTCCCATCAGAACGCACCCCTGCCGCTGCCGGAGTTGCTGAACCCGCCCGCCACTTCCACACCGGGGAGCCCACGATGAGGTGGAAGCCCACACGCCCCTTCCCTCGCAGACTATGGATCTTCGCGGTCATCGCGGTGGTCGCTCTTACCATCGCTGGGGTCGAGTTCGCCCAGATTCCGCAACGCGCCGGACTCGGCCGATACACGGTGTACCTGGATCTTCATGAGGGCGGCGGTCTCTATGCCAATGCTGATGTCAGCTATCGCGGCGTCACGATCGGGCGAGTGAGCACGTTGACCGATACCGCGACAGGTGCCAGAGCCGGCCTCACATTGGACTCCTCGACGAAGATTCCCGCCGACCTGGACGCCGCAGTGCGTAGCATGTCCGCGGTCGGTGAACAGTATGTCGATCTGGCACCGCGCAGTTCGGGCGGACCATACCTGTCGGAGGGATCGGTCATCGTGGCCGCGCGAGGGTCCACACCGATCGAAGTGGGCCCGATACTCGACCAGATTCAGGCAGCATTGACCGCGATCGGTCCGGAAAATCTGCGCACCGTTCTCGATGAGGCATTCATCGCCGTCAACGGAGTCGCTCCCCAGGTACGCCGACTGCTCGACGCACTGCACCAGCTCGCCCGCGCGGCCTCCGAGGTCAGCGGCCCTACCGGTACTTTGATCGATCAACTCGGCCCGTTGCTGGACACCCAGACCGTCACCGGCGACGCGATCCGCTCATGGGCGGAGTCGATGGCCGCGCTGACCGCGCAACTGCGTGACAGCGACCCTCATCTGCGCGGAGTGCTCGACAAAGCAGCGCCGACCGCACAGGAGATCTCGGCGCTGTTCCAGGATCTGCGTCCGACCCTTCCGCTGCTGCTGTCGAACATGGTCACCGTGGAGCAGGTCGCCGCGGTCTACAATCCGTCGCTCGAACAGATCCTGGTGCTGTATCCGCCGCTGATGGCTGCTACCCAGTCAGCGGGGCTGCCCAACGCCGATGATCCCGCCCAGAACACCTTCTTCGCCAACCAGCTCAACGATCCACCGCCGTGCATCGAAGGGTTCCTGCCGCCCGAGCAGCGACGCTCACCGACCGATCTCGACGTCCCCGTGACGCCGGCCAACCTGTATTGCAAGGTGGCACCAGATGATCCGCGCGCTGTCCGCGGCGCCCGTAACCTGCCGTGCATCGAATTTCCGGGCCGACGCGCGGCCACGGTGCAACTGTGCCGCGATCCTTCCGGTGACACGACACCATCGACCGCCACAGCTCCCGCCGCTGCGCCGCCCGCCGCAGGAGCATCGCTGGCACCGGGCGCGCTCACTCACCCCGCTGCCAGCGTCACCACCTACGACACCCTCGACGGCAGCTATCTCGGCGGCGACGGTCGGCTGTATACCGAGCCCGGATTAGCCGGGTCGCGGCGGGGCAAACCCGTCGATCTGTCGGTGCTGCTGGCACCACCACCGTCATGACAAGGTTCTTTGGCCGACCATCGTCACAACGCGGGCGGCCGGTTGAATACGGCGCAGTCAGACGGTGTCCAATTTGGTGACCAGCCATCGGCCGTCGATCCAGTCCAGTTGAAGGCGCAGACTGCTCGATGTGGCCGTCGGCTGTTGCTGATCGGTAGCGGTGGTGACCTGATTGACGAACACCAGAGCCACCGCATGAGCGGTATCGGCAGAGACCACCGATGTCGCGGTGACCGTCGCGGTTGAGGACATTTGCCGCTGCCGAGCGGCCGGGACCACCACATCGGTGCCGAGCTTGCCGAAGTAGGTGGCGAAGTCACCGGACAGATGCGTCCGTGCGCGGGCGAGATCGTCGGTGACAGTGTCGGGGTGGTAGGTCAGCACCGCAGTAGCGGCGTCTGCGGCCGCTAGGGCTACCCCGGCGCGAGCATCGGCTTGGGCGCGATCGTTACGACAGATCACCCCGAGCCAACTTGTCGATACAGCCAGCCCGACCAGCAAAGTGCCCACCGCAACCTGCCATCGCCGGGCGGGGCTACGCCAGGGCGGCGGCAAGGGAATGTCAGTAGTGGGCTCGCTTGCGCGATCGATGGCTGCGACGGTCTCAACAGCGCCGATGTCGGCGGGCGTGCTGCTGTGCGGAGCGGAAGATTCGATGTCCGGGTCGGCGGTGGTGTCGTTGATATCGGGCCTCATGGGACGAAATCCACGTTCGAGACGAGGATACGGCCTTCGGTGCGCTGCATCACGAGTCGTAGCCGCCATATGCGCGGTTCCTCCTGTGCGCCTGCGGAATTGCTCACCTTGGACGATGCCGCGACCAGAATTTTGGCTCGATCGCCGTCGAGAGACTCCACTCCGGCTTCGGTGATGGTGCCGACGGTCGAGACATGAGCCTGTTTGACAACCGAGGTGAACCCCACAGAGCGCGCGGCGAAGTCGTCGCGGAACCCGCCGGTGGCACCATCGAGGATTCGTGCGATATCGGCATCGGCACTGTCGGCGGAGATCGTAGTCAAGTTGAGCACCGTCTGGCGAGCGGCTTGCAAGAAAGCAGCACGGTCGGCGCGTATCCGGTTGTCGTCTCGATGCTGGACGGCCAGCACGACCGTGCTCGCCGCCAGTGCTGCGATCAATGCCGCCGCGGCCAGGCGATATCCCGAGCGTGCCGTCAGCTGCCCGCCCCCGCGTAGACGGCTGAGACCGATTCGGGCAGCACCAGGGCACCGCCCCGGTGGCTTCGCTTGATCCGGCGGCGATATCGACTCGGCGTCGTTGTCGGCCATACGCTTCGCCTACTTCCATACGATTGAGTACCGTCTTGTGTACTGTATAGTATGGTTCGGCAGTGTGATGCGGATCGCATCCATGCCGAGCGAGAAGATCAGGAGGGCCGATGTCGTCTGGCGCCGTCGAAGAGCATTTCCAGCGCATTCCCTATAGCCCAGCGGCTGACGGGAAAGTGGAAATCCACTCCGGACTCAGCCGCCACTACCCGACGTTGCACGGCAATCTGGTGACGCCTCCACGGTTTTCGCGCGACCTGGCGGTGGTGATGGCGCATCCCTCGTCCAATTTCCTGTCTCATTTCTTGCTGAACGGGTTCGCCGAGGCCGGCATCCCGATCATGGGGCTGAACACCCGTTACGCCTGCAATGAGGCCGCGTTGCTGATGGAGCGTGCAGCCCAGGATCTGGGCGCGGGCGTCCGGTGGCTGCGCGAAGAACTCGGCTTCCAACGGGTGGTGCTACTTGGCTTCAGCGGCGGCGGCTCATTGGCGTCGTTCTATCAGGGCCAGGCCGAGAACCCAACGGTCACCGCAACTCCCAGTGGCGACGCAGTGTCGTTCGAGGACCTGGTGCCAGCCGATGGCATCATGCTTGTCGGCGCGCACCCTGGTCGCGCGCGGGTCTTGGCGAACTGGATCGATCCCTCGGTCGTGCGAGAGGACGACCCCTATCGCAGCGACCCCGAATTGGACCTGTACGCGCCTGAGCGTGGGCTTCCACTGTCAGCGGGATGGGTCACCCGCTATCGCGCTGCGCAGCGTCGGCGTATCGACCGCATCGATGCCTGGGTGCTCGAGCAACTCGAGCAGACCGACATCCATGCAGGCTCGGATCGGGCATTTGTGGTGCACCGCACCGTCGCCGATCCCCGCTTCGTCGATGTGAGCTTGGATCCCAGCGACCGCAAACCCGGCAGCATGTACGGCGATTCGGCCGCAGCCAACTGGAGCGCGGGTGGGTTGGCGCGGTTCGTTACCGCCCGTAGCTGGCTGAGTACCTGGAGTATCAGCCATTCCCGCGCCGACGCGCTGAGCGATTTGACCAGTGTCAAGGTGCCCACGGTTGTGATGGCTCTACGCGGGGACCAGGCCGCGTTCGTCAGTGAATCACGGCAGATGCACGCGGCCAGCGCTGACCCGTCTGCCGAAATTATCGAGATCGCCGAACTCGACCACTATCTCGTCGATAAACCCGAAGGCCTCAGCCAGATCATCGCCGAGTTGCTGACCTGGCTGCGTGCGCGCGGCCTCACCGACTGAATGTCGATGCCGGACAGCCGGTCTCGGCATATCGTGGACAAGGAGAAGCCACCATGTCAGTGCAAGCATCGTCGACGGCCCGCGGCCAGGTCGGCGGCGGCGAACCTCCAGTGAAATGTCCGAGCGCATTCCGCTATTGGGAATCGCTGCGCTCGCCGAAAGTTCAACGCCTGCAACGACTGGTTAAAACCATCACCGGCGGTGCGCTTTTTCCCACTGAGAGCCAGGCCGCTGCGTTGTGTGAAGACCTGTTCGCCGGTGACCCGGTCGCTGAGAGGTTCGTCGCGGAGGTCATGCACGGCGAGATCGGGCCTCAGCGCGGACGGCAGATGCTCGATGCCGCATTGTCAGGTGGCATCGACTCGGTGCCGGAGGCTCCGGAGTCGATGAAAGCGCTGTTCGCGGAGTTCGAGACCGTACCCGACTGGGTCCAGCCCGAGCTCGTCGAACAGGGGGCCGCGATTTGGCGGCGGTGGGGAACCATGCTGTTCAGTTTCGCCGGTGCCGAAACCTTGGAAATGTACACCGAATCAGCGGTGGCGACCCCGTTGTCGCTGGCCGGGGGCTATGCAGGCGACAGTGCACTGCGTCGATTCCTCGAGACCAGCCGCTTCTGGATGGACGTCTCGCAACCCGGAGCTCTGCTCACACCGGGTTCGAACGGGCGGGCAACCGCATTGAAGGTTCGGGTCATGCATGTTTCGGTCCGCGCCAGGGTCGCCGGTCATCCGGAATGGGATATCGACAAATGGGGGCTGCCCATCAGCCAGACTTATCAACTGCTCACCCTTCTCGGCGGCAGCGTTACTCCAGGGCTGGGGTTGTGGTTGCTGGGATACCAAACCACTGCATCCGAGATCCGCGCCCTGCTGCATTTCCAGAAGTACATGGGCTATGTGCTGGGGGTTCGGCTGCGGTGGTATCCGGAATCAGTGGTCGACTCCTTGCGGGTGTTGGCGATGACTATCGCGTCGCGTTCCTACGATGCCGGACACCACGGTGCCGAACTCATCGAGTCCTACCCGATGGCGTTCGCGCCGCGCGACGGCCACCGCGGATTGACCCGTTTACGCGAGATCTACAACTTCCGTATCAATTCCGTCTATTCGGCGATGTATATGGCCCCGCGGACCCGGCGCCGCTACCGCATGCCGCCGGCTTTTCCGTGGATCCTGATTCCGATCGCACGATTCCCGCTGATCACCGTGGTGGAGCTGGCACGTCGGCTGTTTCCGCCGTTTGCGCGAATCCACGAAAAGCTCATGCTCTGGCACCGCGAGAACTGGTACCGCGCCCAAATGCAAGGCCGGCAAGCCCAATTCGACGCCAGCGGGGCGCTGCGGCGCTGATCGGTGCCGCGTCCTTCGCCGCGTGCAGTTGCGCGGCGGGGATGGCAGCCTCCCCACCTACTCTCCTGGCCGTGATCGATAGGGATGACGTGGCCGACGACTGGAAAGACATATGACCCCCACCGAAATCATCGAAGCATGGAACGGTCCCGGCCGTCTGGACGGAACATTGACCACTGTGCAGGCGCGCCACAACGGCTTGCATCCCTCGTCGAATAAACTCGCCTTCGAGCATTGGTACTTCGATGCCCATCTCGACAGTGGGCACACTGTGATCGGGTTTCTCACGAAACGTCGACCCGAGGATCTGCCCAACGCCCGTCCATGGGTCGAAATGATCGTCTATAACCCGGACGGTTCACGACGTCAGGTGGCCAAGCGATATCCGCGGGCAGCGGCGTCGTTCTCCACATCGAGTTGTGATGTCCGCATCGGGTCCAACACCGCTCGCACCGAGTTCCCCGCAGCCGGTCTGCCGATCCACCATGTTCATTTCGTGGAAGACGACCTGGTATTCGACTTGCAATTCCACAACGAGACGCCCAGTTGGATGCCAGGACAAGGTGAGACCCGCTTCGGTGCGACCGATAGCTTCGGTTGGGTCGTCGGCGCACCGCGCGCCCGAGTGACCGGGACCGTCCAAATCGACGGGAAAGTCCTCACGGTCACCGGGCAGGGGTATGCCGACCACAACTGGGGTGTCGGTGACATGAAGAAAGTCATCGACCGTTGGCACTGGGGACGGCTGTATGTCCAGGAATACACGCTGCTGTATGCGAACGTTCGCACCCAGAAACAGCACGGTTCCCACGACATCGCCCCGCTGATGTTGGCAAAAGACGCCGACATCGTCTTGTCGACCGGCGAAATGGTCTTGACCGAAGGCCCTGGTCGATACAACCCGATCGCTGACCGGGAATATCCGGAATGGATCGAGCTGCAGGTTCCTGGCCGGATCGATCTGCGGCTGACCGTTCAGTCGGTCATTCACGCCCACGACCTCATCGACGATTTCCCCATCGTGCGGTCCCGGCTGATCAAGCCTTTGATGCATTTCGCGATCGGACACCCGGCGTATTTCCGCTTCGAGTCCGCCGTTGAATTGACTGTTCACACCGATAGCGGTCCCCAACAATATACCGGCACCACCCTGCACGAACTCGTCGCTCTGACATGAGTATCACAGCGCCCGCCGCCGGGGCCCATTCTCGTCGCGATCCGGAGAGTCACCCACAATGACGATCACCAGAGTTGCTGCACCTCCCGAGCCGAATCCCGCCCGGGATACGGTCGCGGGTCTGAAGTATTTGAGCGGCTTCGGCAACGAACATTGCAGCGAAGCAGTACCGGGCGCGTTGCCGGTACATCAGAACTCGCCGCAGAAAGCCCCGTTCGGTTTGTACGCCGAGCAACTCTCGGCGACAGCGTTCACCGAGCCACGGGTGGTCAATCGACGCAGCTGGGTTTACCGCATCACCCCCTCGGCCAAGCATCCGCCGTTCACGCGTGCAGATGACCGCACGTTTCGCAGCGCACCGGTGCTCAACGGGGTTGCCGACCCGAACCGGCTGCGATGGAACCCCTTGCCCGAAACGTGGCCGGAGGCCGACTTCCTCGACAGCATCTACACCCTGGCCGCCAACGGAAATGTACTGCAACGGCAGGGAGTCGCGATCCATCTCTACCGGGCGACGCGATCGATGCAGTCGCGCTACTTCGGCAACAGTGACGGTGAGCTGCTGGTTGTGCCTCAGCAGGGCCAGCTGCTGATACACACCGAGTTCGGCAAGCTGGCGGTAGCGCCTACCCAATTCGCGGTCATCGGACGCGGCATCCGATTCCGGGTCGAACTGCTCGATCCTCTCGCCGTGGGCTACGTGTGCGAGAACTACGGGGCGCCGTTCACGCTGCCCGAACTGGGGCCGATCGGTGCCAACGGACTGGCTCATGCCCGCCATTTCCACTACCCCGTCGCCGCCTACGAGGACAACACCGGACCGGTGCAAGTCGTCCAAAAGTTCGGGGGGCACTTGTGGGCCGCCGACTACGGCCATTCACCACTGGATGTCGTGGCCTGGCACGGATCACACGCCGCCTACGTCTTCGATCTCAACGATTTCAACGCCGTCGGCATGATCGGCTTCGATCACCCGGACCCCTCGATTTTCGCGGTGCTGACCTCACTGTCGGACACCCCCGGCCAAGCCAACGTCGACTTCTTGGCATTTCCCCCACGCTGGAATGTCGCCGAGCACACTTTCCGGCCTCCGCATTTCCACCGCAATGTGATGACCGAGTTCATGGGATTGGTGCAGGGCGTTCACGACTCCAAAGCCGAGGGCTTTCTGCCCGGCGGAGCCAGCTTGCACAACATGTGGTCCGCCCACGGTCCGGACCAAGAGACATTCGGCAAAGCCAGCGCCGCGGAACTGACACCGCAGAAGATCGAGGGATCACTGGCGTTCATGTTCGAAACCCGCTGGCCGTTGGTGATCACCGACTTCGCCCACGCCGCACCCCACCGCCAACCGCACTACGACACATCGTGGGCAGATTTGCAGCGGCTGTTCACCCCACCGAGCTGACCTGCCTCGCTCACCGCTCGACCCCCGTAAATCCCCTGTGGAGACCCCCATGACCTCCGAAGCAATCACCCCCGCCTTCGATCTGCCCGAGCCGACGTTACGCATCAACGGCCGACATATCGGCGCGCATGCCGGGCAGACCTACGAGTCGTTCAACCCGTCCACCGAAGAACTGGTCACCACCGTCGCCGCGGCACAACCCGAGGATGTCGACACCGCGGTCGCGGCAGCCCGCGCGCAACTGGAGGGCGGACCATGGTCGCGGATGAGCGGCTCCGAACGCGGACGAATTCTCACACGCGCCGCCCAGCTGATCGAGGAGGACGCACACAACCTGGCCGCATTGGAAGCGGTGGAGATGGGCAAGCTGTTCCACGACTCGGTCCGCGGTGACATCCCTGCGGCTGCCGAAGCGTTTCGGCACTTCGCCGGTTGGGCGGACAAAGTAACCGGCACCACGGTCCAGCTGCCCGACTTCGGGCCCCAGCGACGATTCGGCTACACCATCCGACAACCGCTGGGAGTGCTGGGAGCGATCACCCCCTGGAACAACCCGGTACTGATCGCCGCTTGGAAGCTGGCGCCGGCGTTGGCGGCTGGATGCACGGCCGTGATCAAACCCGCCGAGGACGCGTCGTTGTCCACCCTGCGCCTGGGCGAGCTGCTCGCCGACGCCGGACTGCCCGACGGCGTGCTCAACATCGTGCCGGGCCTGGGAACGGTGGCCGGAGCCGCGCTGGCCGGTCACGGCGGCATCGACAAGATCTCCTTCACCGGAAGCCTCCGTGTCGGCAAACAGATTCAAAGCCTCGCCGGAGATACCTTCCGCAAAGTAACCCTGGAACTCGGCGGAAAGGCACCGCAGCTGGTCTTCGACGACGCCGACCTCGACCAAGCGATGCCGTGGATCGCGATGGGCAACTTTTATCACCAAGGCCAGGTCTGTGCCGCCGGAACCAGGGTGCTGGCCCACGAATCAATCGTCGACAAGGTCATCGAAGGCCTTATCGACGCCGCTGAAAACGCACAGATCGGAGACCCGTTCGCGTCCGCCAGCACGATGGGCGCCATCGTCAACGGCCGCCAGCTGGACCAGATTCTGCGCTATATCGACATCGGACGTGCGGAGGGCGCCGAACTACTCGCCGGAGGAGGACGTGTCGCTCGCAGTGGTTACTTCGTAGAACCTACGGTGTTCCGCGGCAGCAACGATCTGACTATCGCGCGCGAGGAAATCTTCGGACCGGTGGCCACCGTGATCAGTTTCGAAGACATCGACGAAGCGATCCACTTGGCCAATGCCACCAAATACGGGCTCAACGCCATGGTTTACACCAGCGACCTGTCGCGAGCGCTCGCCGTCACCGAGCGGTTACGGGTCGGGACGGTGTGGGTCAACGGGTGGGGAGTGCCGGATCCAGCATTGCCATGGGGTGGTCGCGCGGGCTCAGGCATCGGCCGAGAACTCGGCCGCAGCGGCATCGAAGCCGACACCGAGGAAAAAACAGTTCACATCGGGATATAGACCCGACAGCCTTCGACGCCGCGACCTGAGCCGGGGACTGCGTGCAGGCATGCACCGCCGCAATTGCGATACAGGAGTTCGATGGACGCACAACAACAGATCACCGGACCTTTGGACGGTATCCGAGTACTCGAACTCGGCTCGCTGATCGCCGGGCCTTTCGCGGCTCGGCTGCTCGGCGACCTGGGTGCGCAGATCATCAAGATCGAATCCCCGATTGCCGGTGACCCGCTGCGCACCTGGGGCCAAGCCGAGCTCGACGGGCACCACTTCCATTGGACGACCCTGGCCCGCAACAAACAATCCATCACCTTGAACCTGCGTGCGGCCCGTGGACGGGAGTTGCTGCTGGAACTGGTCGCACACAGCGACGTCGTCGTAGAGAACTTCCGGCCGGGCACCTTGGAACGCTGGGGCTTGGGCTACGACGTTCTCCACGAACGCAATCCAGGGCTCGTACTGGCCCGAGTATCCGGGTACGGGCAGACCGGACCATCAGCGCAGCTGCCCGGCTACGCCTCGGTCGCTGAAGCTGTGAGCGGGCTCCGTCACCTCAATGGCTACCCCGGCCAAGCCCCGCCCCGGCTGGCGCTGTCGCTGGGCGACAGCCTGGCGGGCATGTTCGCCGCCCACGGTGTGCTGGCGGCTCTGTATCACCGCAGCCGGACCGGGCAGGGACAAGTGGTCGATGTCGCGCTCACCGAAGCGTGCTTGGCAATCCAGGAATCGGCGATCGCCGACTACGACATCGGCGGCATCACCCGCGGACCCTCTGGCACCCGTCTCGAGGGGATCGCGCCATCGAACCTCTACCGCACCCACGACGGCGTGTGGTTGGTGATCGCCGCCAACCAAGACAGCGTGTTCGGGCGCCTGTGCCGGGTTATGGGCCAACCGGACCTGGCAGCGGACCCCCGCTTCAGCGACCACCGCGCCCGCGGCCGCAACCAGGACGAACTCGACGACATAATCGCCACGTGGGCCAGCGCGCGGACCGCCGACAAACTCACCACACTGTTGGCCGCGGCCGGTGTGCCCGCCGGGCGCGTGAACACCATCGCCGAGGTCGTCGCCGACCCACAGATGCGGGCACGACAGATGATCGTCGACCACTATGACCAACGCGTCGGACGGACCGTTCGAGGCCCTGGCATCGTCCCGAAACTCAGTGCCACACCCGGCAGTGTCCGCAACGCAGGGCCCCCCGAACCTGGATCCGACAACGATTACGTCTACCGCACCCTGCTCGGACTCGGCGACGTCGAATGCCGCGAGCTGCATGACGCAGGTGTCATCTGAGCAGGTGCAAGTCCACTCGACCATTCGCCCGGCAAAGGAGCTGAATCCGCCATGTTCCTTGCCTACGTCGTCTCGACAGCTGTGCTCGCCACAGCGATGACGCTCGCCGCATTCGCCTCAGCGATGCGCCACGGTGAAATCGTGTGGCGGCTGGCCGACCTACATGCGCGATTCCTTCCGCTGCTGCAGCGGATGGCTGTGATCCCACCTCGTCTGCTGCCGTCCCCAGCGCTTCGTCTTTGCGCTCGACGCGACTGTCGCTGGTGATCATCGTTGGCTGGCGAATCCGCTGGCCGACAGCTACCACACTGTCTGGTTCGAACTGCATGAGGACCTCATCGGACTGTGCGGGCTCACTCGGCAGGCCGAAGCGACAGCGGGCCGGGCGGGATGACAGCGACGACCTCAGCCCCGGTCCGTATACTCGACGGGGCCACTGGACTGAGCCGAGAGTTGCTGGGCGGCAATGCATTCAGTATCGAATGTATGCGTCAGCTCGGCATTCCGCTGCCCTCTGCCTTCGTGCTGACCGCGGATGTATGCCGCGCCTACTACGCGGACGGTCAGCAACTTCCGGCAGCGGCGTGGGCCCAGATTCCCTCTGCGATGTCCGTGCTGGAACAGTCCACTGGCCGTACCTTCGGTGGTGGAAACCATCCACTGCTGGTGTCGGTACGTTCCGGTGCGCCGATGAGCATGCCGGGAATGATGGACACCGTTCTCAACCTCGGCATGACCGATCAGGTGGAACAAGCACTGGCCGACCGGAGCGGCGACCCGGACTACGCCGCCGACACCCGCCGGCGCTTCGAGGAACAGTTCGAACGCGTCATCGGCACTGCGCCGCCCACCAACCCGTGGGAACAACTACGCCTGGCAGTCATCGCCGTGCTCGACTCGTGGCAGTCGCGCCGCGCCGTGGCATACCGGCGCGATCGTGGAATTCCGAAGGACGGCGGCGCCGCCGTCACGATCCAGGCGATGGCCGTTCGGGCCACCCAGTTTATAGGAGCCCGGCCGAGGTCGGCCGCCATCTACGGGGAGTAAATACGCTGAGCCAAGATTCTAATCGCGGGGCCCCGCGAATTCAGCACGACGTGTTACCGACATCGAACATTTGCGCGCGCTGCTCGTGTGGTGGGATGGGGCCCGGACTCCTGCTCGGCGGCTTTTGATTCGGTCGCGATCAGCACTGGCGGACAATGTTGTTCGCCTGGACGCGGTACCAGCACATTCGTGACTTGCGCGAGTTGCCGGAGAGGAATCGTTCAGGCGGGTACTTCGTTTTCTGAGCGGAATTCGGTGAGGTCGATCGGTGCCCCGGTGAGAGCGGTGACCTGTGCGGTGGTCACGTCGGGCGCTAGCTCACGCAGTGCCAGTGCGCCGTCGCCGACGACGTCGATGACGGCGAGGTTGGTGATGATCCGGTCGACTACGCGGCGTCCGGTCAGTGGCAGGGTGCAGGTGTCGACGATCTTCGGATTGCCGTCCCTGTCGGTGTGTTCCATGAGCACGATGACCCGGGCGGCGCCGTGAACGAGGTCCATCGCTCCCCCCATGCCCTTGACCATTTTTCCGGGCACCATCCAGTTGGCGAGGTCGCCGTGGCGTGATACCTGCATGCCGCCGAGGACTGCGATGTCGAGGTGGCCACCGCGGATCATTCCGAACGACAGGGCGGAGTCGAAGAAGGCGGCGCCTGGCTGGACGGTGACGGTCTCCTTGCCGGCGTTGATGAGGTCGGCGTCGACTTGGTCCTCGTGGGGGTAGGCGCCGGTGCCGAGGATGCCGTTCTCGGAGTGCAAGGTGACCTTGACGTCGTTGCCCAAGTGTGCCGGTATGGCGGTGGGGAGCCCGATGCCGAGGTTGACGTACTGGCCGTCGGTCAGTTCGGTGGCGGCGCGCGCAGCCATGGCGTCTCTGGTCCATCCTGTGGTGGTCATCGGTCGGAGACCTCTTCCATTGTGACGGTGCGTTTTTCGATGCGTTTGGGCTGAGGGCCGGTGTGGACGACCCGCTGGACGAAAACTCCGGGCAGATGGACGCGGGCGGGTTCGATATCTCCGGCGGGCACCAATCGTTCGACTTGGGCAATGGTGATCCGGCCCGCCATGGCGGCGAGCGGATTGAAGTTGAGCGCCGATTTCTCGAAGACGAGGTTTCCTGCGGTGTCCCCGAGGACGGCGTGCACCAAGGCGAAATCGCTGGTGATGCTGTGTTCGAGAACGTATGTGGTGTCGCCGAAGACTCGGGTTTCCTTCGGTGGGGAGGCAACCGCGACCGAGCCGTCGGCCGCGTAGCGCCATGGCAGTCCGCCTTCGGCAATCGGTGTTCCCACGCCTGCCGGGGTATAGAAGGCGGGGATGCCGGTGCCGCCGGCGCGTAGACGTTCGGCGAGGGTTCCCTGCGGGGTCAGCTCGACTTCCAGTTCACCGGCCAGATACTGTCGAGCGAACTCTTTGTTCTCCCCGACGTAGGAAGCTACGACCCGGCGAATACGCCTGGCAGACAACAGTATTCCCAGCCCGTGGTCGTCGACGCCGCAGTTGTTGGAGACCACTTCCAGGTCGTGTACGTCGGTCTCGGCAAGCGCGCAGATGAGCGCGTCCGGGATCCCGCACAGACCGAATCCGCCGACTGCGAGTGCCACGCCGGTGCCGATGTCGGCAACGGCGGTGGCGGCGTCGGGGAAGACCTTGGTACTCACTCGATTCCTTTCACTGTGTCCAGGTGATGTTGAGGTTCTCGCGCCGGGCGAAACGACCGAGATGGTCGGCAACAACCTCGGCGATCGCGTCGGTGGTCGCGCGAGTCTGCGACCGAACCCGGATCGTGAGGGCGTGTTCGTCGGCTTCGAAGTGCACGGTGTACGCGCCGTATCGGTCGTCAGCGTCGAAGTACATGACTATCGATTCGCCGTCTTCGATCCGCTCGGTGTGCTCGCCCCAATGCCCGACGAACTGCTTGACATAGCGGGCCGCTCGTTCGGTCGCCACGATCAAACTTCTCGTCCGATACATCGGCTCAGTACCCTGCGGTGAACCGGGTGTTCAGGAAGCGGGCGTTCTCGATCTCGTCGACCATCGCTACGGCGAGATCCTCGTAGGACAGGACGGCTTTCCCGTCCTTGCCCACTACGGGGGTGTCCAGTGCGGTGCGGTAGGTGCCACGCCGTTCACCCGGTTCGAAATGCACGGGTGGCGGCGAAACGAACGTCCAGGTCACGCCGCAGTCGGCGGCGTGGAGGCGGTAGAAGTCGAGCGCCGCAGCCTGGGTACGCGCGGACTGGAGGAAGGCCGGCGGAAAGTTCGGTGCGTCCAGGATTCGGGTGCCTTCGGGGGTGAGCAGGCTGCCGCCCCCACCCATGTGCAGAAGACGTGGGCGTAGTGAGTCCAGGGAGGTTATCGCCTCGACCATCGTCTGGGCGACGTCGAGAACGGGGCTGCGGGAAGGGTTGCCCACCGCGACGACGATGGCATCGACGTTTGCGGCGAGGCCGGTGATGAACTCGACGTCGGTTCCGTCGCCGCGCATCACCTTGGTGCGCGAATCCGCCTGAGCACGTTCGATGTTGCGCACGATCGACAAGACATCGTGTCCTCGTGAGGTCGCCTCGGTGGCGATGCGCCGCCCCCCGGCGCCTGCGGCGCCGAATACCGCGATAGTGGCCATGGTTCAGTTCTCCCCGTTCTCGGGACCGATACCGGCGATTCGCCAGGTGTCGATATGGTCGGCGGCCGTGATCTGCAGGCCTCCGTCGGTGATGCACTCGGCCGCCACCGCCCGCCAGTCCCAGTAGTGACCAGTGCTGCGGTGTCGAATCTCGAAAGCTTCGCGGCTGGAATAGATTTCGTGGAGATAGAATCGGGTGGGCACCTGTTGATCCTGATGTACGTGGAATGCCAGACATCCGTAGTCGCCGTGTAGGGAAGACTGGGCGTTGGCGGCGATGCCGGTGATGAACTTCTCGATCTTGTCCGGCTTGACGTCGACGGTGACGAGGACGGTGTGGGCCCGACTCGGGTGGCGAAGGTTATCGGAAGCCGGCTCGGTGGCGGTCATGGCGATTTGCCCCTGGTCGCGGTCATCGAATGTGAACGGGTAGATGCAGTTCCTGGCGGGCCAAGAAGTCCGCGATAGCGCAGGTGTAACGCTCGGCGGAGTCGGCTTGGCAGAGCGCGAAGAAGTACTCGGCGTGCCGGTGGACGGCTTCGAGCAGGCGGCGATCGCTCTCGGGCGCTGCGGTCGTCAACTCGCGCAGCGAGGACGTGAAGGTTCCGCACTCGATTGCCCATCGGGTTGCTATCTCGTCGAGCGAGGGATCGGCAGCGCCGGCCCGCTCGGCTTCGAACAGAATCCGTTCGCGCTGCGGCAGAGTCGAGACATCGACCAGGGCTTCGATCAGGCTCTGCGCCGATTCGGCAAGTTCGAGAAGCAAGCACAGCCGGGATCGGACCGCGGGTGCGCCTTCGGTGGCGACGGCTAGGTAGCGCGCCGCCGCGGCAACGTGTATGTAGCACCGTCCCAAGGCGGTTCGGTACATGTTGTCGCTCATGGTGTCCATTGAGTTCAGCTCGTTCGTGAGTGCGGGCATGCAGCCGGATGGGGCCGCCGGACCCCGCTCATAGGGTGCGGCGGCTCGCTGTCAGAGGGTGAAGGTACGGCCGATGCCGGCCCACACGTCGTCGTAGTCGCTCTGGCGGTAGGCGGCCGCCATCGCCTGTTCGGAAACGATGAGCGGGAGCCGGGTTTCGAACATGAAGGCCAGCGTGTTGTCGACCTTCTGCGGGACCAGTTCGGTCGTGGATGCCTTGTCATAGGTCGCCGCGTCGGCCCCGTGTGAGGTGAAGCAGTTGTGCAGGCTGGCGCCGCCGGGGACGAATCCGTCGGCTTTGGCGTCGTAGACGCCGTGAACCAACCCCATGAATTCGCTCATGATGTTGCGGTGGTACCACGGCGGCCGGAAGGTGGTCTCTCCGACCAGCCAGCGCGGCGGGAAGATGACGAAGTCGGCGTTCGCGGTGCCGGGTACGCCGCTTTGTGAGGTCAATACCGTGTAGATCGACGGGTCCGGGTGATCGAAGCTGATGGTGCCGATCACCATGAATCGGGACAGGTCGTATTTGTACGGGGCGTAGTTCCCGTGCCAGCCGACCACGTCGAGAGGGGAGTGGTCGTAGTCTGCGGCCCACAGGTTTCCGAGATATTTCTGGATGACGGTGACCGGTTCTTCGCGGTTCTCGTAGGCCGCGGTGGGATGCAAGAAGTCGCGGTGGTTGGCCAAGCCGTTGGCGCCGATCGGACCGAGTTCGGGTAGGGCCAGCATGCGCCCGTAGTTCTCGAGAATGTAGCCACGCGCGCGCTGGTCGCCGAGAACGACGCGGAACCGGATGCCGCGAGGGATGACTACGATATCGCCCGGTCCGACGTCGAGCACACCGAGTTCGGTGTGCAGGATCAGCGCGCCCTCCTGTGGCACGATCAGCAGTTCGCCGTCGCTGTCGACGAAGTATTCGTCGCGCATGGAGGCCGTTGCGCAGTAGAGATGGATCGCCACTCCGTCGTGGCTGCGGACATCTCCGGTGCCGCCGAGGGTGAACAGGCTTTCCACAAAGGTGACCCGGCCGTCGGGGAAAGGCCGCGGATCCCAGCGCAACCGATTCGGTTCCGGCGCGGCGGAGGTGATCGGGCTGGCCAGGATCATGCCCGAATCGATCCGGCGGAAAGGCGGATGTGCGGCCGAAGGGCGTATCCGGTACACCCACGTGCGTCGGTTGTCGTGGCGCGGCGCAGTGAAGGCGGTCCCGCTGAGTTGTTCGGCATACAGGCCCAACGGAGCGCGCTGGGGGCTGTTTCGACCTTCGGGCAGCGCCCCGGCCACCGCCTCGGTGACGTGGTGGTTTCCGAACCCCGGCAGATAGTGCCTGGCCGCTTGTGGCTGCGCCGAGATCGCCTCGACGTCGAGACGCTCACGGATTCCGGTCACTTCTCGGCCCTCCTGTTCTCATCGTTTCGTGACGGTGCTTGTCAGCTCGATCGCACTGTGTTTTCATACAAGCGTATTTAAACGATGGCGTCAAGAGTTTGGAGTCTGGAATGGGCTACCCCGACCTGCCCCGTACCCAGCTGTTCATTGCAGGGGAGTGGGCTGATTCCCAAGGGGGCGAGACCTTTTCGGTCATCGACCCGAGTACCGAGACCCAAATCTGTGAAGTGGCAGCGGCGGCGCCGACCGACGTCGATCGCGCCGTCACCGCGGCGCGGCACCAGTTCGACGGCGGTGAGTGGTCGCGTATGTCGGGTGCGGAACGGGCGCGGCTGCTGATCCGGCTGGCGGAGCTGGTCGAGGCCAATGCCGAACACTTCGCCGCTCTCGAGGCCAGGGAGGTGGGCAAGCCCTACGCTGACACCCTTGCAGTCGATGTGCCGCTGGCGATCGAAACCTTCCGGTACTTCGCGGGCTGGGCCGACAAGATCACCGGCGCGACGGTTCCTGTTCCCGATTTCATGGGCAAGCTGCGGTTCTCCTACACCGAGCGGGTCCCTGTCGGTGTGGTCGCTGCGATTACCCCATGGAACGCGCCGACCATGATTACCAGCTGGAAGCTTGCCTCCGCGCTGGCGGCGGGCTGCACGGTCGTGCTCAAGCCCGCGGAGGACGCTCCGCTGACCTCGCTGCTGCTCGCCGAACTCGTCGCGGAGGCCGGCTTTCCGCCTGGCGTGTTGAATGTCATCCCCGGGCTCGGTGCCGTCGCCGGGGCGGCGCTGACCGAACACCCCGGCATCGACAAGATCTCCTTCACCGGCAGTCCCGATGTCGGCCGGATCATCGCCCGCGCAGCGTCGGAAAGCTTCAAGCAGGTGACGCTGGAGTTGGGCGGGAAGTCGCCGCAGATCGTGCTTCCCGGGGCCGACGTCGCCGAGCTTGCCCCGGTGGCCGCAGCCTCGTTGTTCGCCAACAGCGGGCAGACCTGCGCGGCCGGCACCCGCGTACTCGTGCACCGGAGCCTGGTCTCCGAAGTCGCCGAGGCGCTGCGCGAGCAGGCCGCCGCACAGCGGCTCGGTGATCCCTTCGATGCCCGCACCACCATGGGAAGTCTCATCAACGCCCGCCAGCGTGATCGCGTCATGGACTACGTCGCGGCGGGCATCGAGCAGGGGGCGACCCTGGTCACCGGCGGTAAACATCGTGAGGGCCCCGGTTTCTTCGTCGAGCCGACCGTTTTCGTGGGCACAAACGATCTGACGATCGCGCGGGAGGAAATCTTCGGGCCGGTCGGCACGATCATTCCCTTCGACGATGTCGACGACGCCATACGCCTGGCGAACGACACCCGATACGGGCTCGCCGCGGTCGTCTGGTCTCACGACATACCCACGGTGCTGTCGCTCACTCGCCGCCTGCGAGTCGGCGCGGTGTGGGTGAACGCCTGGGGCGCACCCGATCCCCGCCTGCCTTGGGGCGGCACGAAGACCAGCGGCATCGGCCGCGAACTGGGCCTATCGGGTCTACACGCCAATACGGAGGAACGAGTTGTCAACATCGTCTACTGATCCCCGCACCTCGGCCGATCTCGCCGATCGCGTCAGGAGTGTCCACCGCTACTACCCGACCGGGGTCACGATCGTGACCTCCGCGATCGACGGTCGCCCCTTCGGACTGGCGGTCAACGCCTTTTCCAGCCTCTCGTTGGATCCGCCCATGGTCCTGGTGTGTGTGGCCGCCACCGCGGCCTCGTACCCGGGCCTGTTCCAACAGGACCGGATGGCGGTCAACATCCTCGCCCACGACCAGGCAGAAGTCGCGCAGACCTTCGGCCGCTCCAACCCCGACAAGTTCACTTCGGTTGCATGGAAGTTGGGTGAGCATGGAGCGCCGCTGCTCGAGGGTGTCGCCGCGTCCTTCGAATTGCGCATCGAATCCCGCATTCCCGCCCACACCCACTCGATATTCGTCGGACGGATCCTCGAGGCGCACACGAGTGAGAAGTGGCCGCTGCTCTATGTCGATCGGCGCTTCTTCGACAGCACGACCGTGCCGGAGTTGGTGCCGGCGCTGGAAGGAGTACAGCCATGAGCACACACAACCGTGCCTGCGTGGAACAGATGTGGGTCGAACTGGAAAAGACGCACGACATTTCGGTTCTCGACCGCTATTTCGACGCCGGCTACGTCCGCCGTGTCGGCGCGGGATCGCAGGACCTCGACGGATGGAAGAGCACCCTCGGCGCGCTCTACCGCGCCTTCCCCGATCTGACCACCACCGTCGATGTCACGGTCGCCGAGGGGGACTGGGTCGCCTATCGGTGGACCTCGACCGGTCGCCACAGCGACACCTACTTCGGCGTCCCGCCCACCGGCAAGCCGGTGACCGCAGTCGGCATCACTATCAACCGGTTCGAGAATGGCAGGATCGTCGAGGAGTACTCGTCGTGGAACAAAGTCGACGTCCTGCACAGTCTCGGCATTCTGCCCATCGCCGCGTTGTGAGCCTCACCGTCATCGCGCGGCTTATTGCCCGCCCCGGCGCCCGCGGCATGCTGACGGCCATAGCTCTGGCGAACGCGCAGGCCTCGCTGACCCGCGAGAACGGCGGCTGCCTCCGATTCGAGGTGCTGGCAGATATCGATGACGACCGTGTCGTTCAATTGGTGACGACTTTCCGGGATCAGGACGCTTTCGAACGGCACCGTCGGACAGACCATTTCGCCGCTTGGCTCACCGAATCCGCACCACTGCTCGATCCTGCCCACCCCAAAACTCATCATTACGCCACGAGCGTGTGATGCCGGGTCGGCGGACTACCGTCCGCCGACCCTCCTCTACTGTGCACGTCCCGGTAGGATCGGTATTTATGCCACGCATCGTTGATCACGATCAGCGGCGTGCGGAATTGGCCGCCGCCGTGTGGAAGATCGTTGCCGAGGAGGGGGTCGCTGCGCTGACCGTGCGGCGGGTCGGTGACGTCGCGGGATGGAGTGGTGGGGCGGTTCAGTACTACTTCCCCACCAAGACCGCGTTGCTGAAGCATGCCTTCGATCTGGTCGCGGCCAAGACCGCGGCCCGATTCGCTGAGGTTGCCGAATCGTCGACCCCAGAGACTATGCTGCGCGACACCATCATGGCTCTGCTGCCGACCACACCCCAGATCTCGGCCGAGAGCGAGATCTGGTTCGCTTTCCTCGGTTTGGCGCTGGGAGATCCAGCACTGCGCGCATCGGCGGAGAAAGGACACGGCGACATCGTGCTCGCGCTGCGCAAGCGGGTGGCGGCGGCTCAGGAGGCGGGTGTGATAGATACCCGCCATGATGTCGACGATGTGACGGTGGGTCTGCTGGCACTGTGCGACGGGATCTGCGTGCAGGAGCTTTATCGCCCGTGGGATCTGTCGGTGGCGCGGATAGAACGCATCGTGGACGAGCGGTTCGCAGAACTGGCCCCGGCCCACAGACGGAGCGAACCCGTCCACGCGAACTGAGTGCCCGGACACGGCCGAGGGGGCGGTGCCGAAGCACCGCCCCCGAGCGCTTGTCCGGGAGTCGATCAGGAACTCGGCTCGAGCGCTGTCGCCAGCGTGATGGTGCCACGAACCTCCCCGAGGGGCAGGCGCTCGGGCCCGGCCACGGCGGAGATGACCACCTCGTCGCCGTCAGCGAGAAAGGCGCGGCGCGTGGTGTCCTCGCCGAGCTGTACCGGGCGAGTGCCGTTCCAGGAAAGCTCGAGCAGCGAACCCTGTCCGCCGGGATCGAATGATGAGATTGTCCCGGTGCCGTACAGGTCACCGGTGCGCAGTGATGCACCGTTGCGGGTCATGTGCGCCAGCTGTTGCGCCGGTGACCAGTACAGCCCTGCCGCGAAAGGTTGGGAGAGCTGATGTCCGTTGATCGATACATCCAGGTGGATGGCGAGATTCCGCGGTTCCGCGACCGCCAAGTAAGGCTGCACGGCCGGTGTCTGCTCGGGGCCTTGAACCCAGTGCCGCGACAACGCCTCCAGCGGGACGACCCAGTTGCCGATGCTGGTGGCGAAGGACTTGGCGAGGAACGGCCCCAGGGGCTGATACTCCCACGCCTGGATGTCGCGTGCGCTCCAGTCGATCAGCGGAACCACGCCGAAGACGTGCTCGGCGAATGCCGTGGTGGGAACGGGTGTTCCGTGCTGGGATCCGGTGCCCACGATGTAGCCGAGTTCGGCCTCGATATCGAGGCGCTCGCTTGGGGCGACGACGATGTCCTCACCTTGCCGCAGCTGGCCTACCGGGCGCCGAACGGTGGTGCCGGACGCCACCACGGTGCCCGCGCGACCGTGGTAGCCGACCGGCAGATGCCGCCAATTGGGTTTGAGTGGCTCCTCGTTCGGACGCAGGATCCGGCCGGCGTTCGTGGCGTGCTCGATGCCCGAGAAGAAGTCGACGAAGTCGGCGACTTCGATCGGCAGCAGTACCTCGACCGTGCGCTGGTCGTGCAGGCCGCGGTCGCCACTACCGGCCACAATCTGTTCGACCCGTTCGCGGACCTCGCTCCAGAATGCTCGTCCTCGCGCCATGAAGGCGTTCAACGAGGGCCGGGCGAAAACCGGATCGTCGAAGTGGGCTGTCAGGTCGAGTACTTGGGTGCCTACGGCCACACCGGCTCGTGGCGTGGCACCCGGTGGACGGAATACACCGTAAGGCAGCACCGCACGGCCGAAATCGATGACCGTCACAGCCATTTACCTCCGTCGGTCACCACCAGCGATCCAGTGGTCAGGCGC
The DNA here is from genome assembly GCF_040680135.1 of Nocardia sp. NPDC052112. Classification (NCBI taxonomy): domain Bacteria; kingdom Bacillati; phylum Actinomycetota; class Actinomycetes; order Mycobacteriales; family Nocardiaceae; genus Nocardia; species Nocardia sp. NPDC052112. Next base: position 173,162 of record NZ_JBFAWD010000017.1, read on the forward strand.
AGGTGGGTGACTACACCGAGGATCGACACCGCGACGTCGTCCGGATCGGCCAGGACCTTCAGCGGGGTGCTGGCGGCCTGTGCGGCGACGGCTTCTCGATCGCGGCCGGGAACGAAATCGGTGTCGACCGCGGCCGGGGCGATGCTGACGAAGCGGATGGTCGGCCCGAGTGCGCGCCCGAGCGAGCGTGACAGGCTGTCGAGCCCCGCCTTGGACGCACAGTAGGCGACGTTGCTGCCGGATCCGGTGAATCCCGAGATCGACGAGACGTTGACGACCACGCCGTCTCCGGAAGCCTCCAGCAACGATCGCAGAGCGCGCACGGTGGCGAACGGCCCCCGCACGTTGGCCGCCAGAATCTGGTCGAATGTGGTGTCGTCGAGTGCATCGAGGTCGTCGTGGGGGATTCGGACGGTCGTGCCACCGGAATTGATCAGTACATCGACGCGGCCGAAGACAGATGCCAGCTGCTCGGCGGCCGCGGTGAGAACCGCGGTGTCGAGGATGTCGATCGGCACGGTGAAATGTCCCTCGCCAGGCAGTGACTCGACTACCTTCTCAGCGCGTTCGCGCCCGGAGCGGTACCCGACCGCGACCGTGGCGCCGACTTCGGCGAGGCGAACGGCGGTCGCTGCGCCGATGCCACTGCTGCCGCCCACAACGACAGCATTTCTGCCGTGCAGATCGTAGATGCCGAGGCCGCCGCTGCGGACCTGCTCCACGGCGGTCACAGGTCGCTGTGGTCGGTGGTGTTCAGCACCCGACCGGTCGCGCCGACGATGATCTGCTTTCCGATGTTCTCGGCCGCTTCCCAGCCGAAAAGCCTTCCTTTGGAAGTGATTTCGTCGTTCGTGGTGTCGATGACGATGGTGCCGTTGAACGCCACCGATGTGTCCGACCAGGTGAACAGGTACAGATTGTCGGCGATCTTGTACGCCGAGGTCGGCTCGACTCCACCCATGCCGGCTTCCGGCCCGGTGAGCCCGTGCCAGCAATACCGGTTGGGTTCGAGGTAGAGATGTTCGAAGGTGTGGGTGTCGCTGTACCGCCAGTACACGCGCTTACCGACAAGGTCCGAGCTGAGCGGGAGCTCCGATTCGGCGGGCCGGTCGACCCCGGCCTGCAGGACGCGGGTTTCCTCGGCCGCTCCAGTCGGGCCCGAGGCCATGCGCGTGTGGACCACTACGGCGTGATCGGCACCGATGACTGCGAAGTACGACGACTGCACCCGCGGGTCGGCGATGACGGCGCCGATGAGGCCCTGCCCCACTGGGAAGGCCTCGACCTCGAGCGTGCCGTCGAGGAATGTCCAGTCTCCGGGCGTGGTCGTGACGATGTCGACGGTGTCGAGGGCGAACGCTAGTGTGCTGATGCCGCCGCCAGTCCAGTGCAGCGCGATGGTCCGGCTCGCGAGTTGGTCGACTGCGGCCGGGCGCAGACCGTCGTGGTTTGGGAAAAGCTCGGCCATCGAGACATCGTTGGGCGGGCGGTAACCGCTGGTGTGGCTGGTGACGCTCATGAATAACTCCTGAATAGAAAGACTTCGGCAGATCTCGGGGTGACTGGGGTCAGTCGGATTGGGACATGTCGACCGGAATCCCCAGCAGGTGCTTGCCCGGCAGTTCCAGGTGGACCTCGCGGTAGTAGAAGTGGCGGATCGCCGCGCTCAGGTCGCGCCACACCCGGTCGTAGGGTAGAGACTTCAACGTTGCGGTGGCACCGACCAGGTCCAGTACCGCGTTGACGGCTTCGAGACAGAGCTCGGCCGCGAGCACCGGGGCGGACTGCATGTCGGCGAGCTGCTGGGTGGTCAACTCCTCACCGGCGAGCAGGGAGTCGGTGATCCCGCCGAAGGTGCTGAGGGCGTAGGCGCGGGCGGCCTGGTACTGCGCGTCGATCTTCGCGGTCTTGATCTGGATGTATGACGAGGCCTTGACCTGGGAGCCCCATTTGGTCTTTGCCTTGTCCAGGTGTGTATACAGCAGGTCCAATGCGTGGCGCGTGACACCGAGCACGACACCGACCTGGTTCCCGGTGAGGGTGCCGTAATGGCGGCTCAGCGGCGGCACATCCGGCGAGGCGTAGAACTGGTCGGCGTAGCGGTAGCTGTGCGAGGCGGGGATCTCGACTCCGGAGATCTCGTAGTCGCAGCTACCGGTGGCCGACATGCCGGTGGTGTGCCAGTTCTGGTGGCGGATAATGCCTTTGTTCGGGAACCAGGCAACGATGAGATCGGGGTCGCCGTTCTCGTCGACTTGCGGCACGTCGTCGACGTGACGACGGAATCGGCCCAGGATCACATCCGCGTCGATGTTGCCGGTACCGAAGCGCCAGCGTCCCGACAACCGATAGCCTCCGTCGACCACCTCCGCCTTGCCGGGCGGATTGAACGATCCGGCCGTCGACATCTCCATCGACGGATAGATCTCCTGGGCAACCCACCGATCGAGACGACCGGCATACAGGCCACTGTCGGCCATGATGTTGACCGCGAAACCTACCGATCCATCCAGACGAGCCAGCGCTTCGAGAATGCGGATCTGGTCGTCTATACGGACCTCGGGGCCACCCCACTCGCGCGGGAAACCCATACTGTAGACGCCTGTTTCGCTCAGCGCCTGCTTCACCTCGGGCGTGAAGTGTCCCAGTTCTTCCATGGCGTCGGCATGGTCGCGGATGAGCGGTGCGATGTTCTCGATGCGCCGCAGGATCTCCTCGGCGGAGGTCGGTGGTTTGCCGTCCCAACGGGCTGCGACGGCGATATCTGTCGCTACGGACACGGATGCTCCTCAGGCGGTGATGACATCGGTCTTTTCAATACGAGCGTATTGATAAATCGGATCGTATGGCGCGGATTACCTGCCGTCAAGCGCCGAGTCGAATCGATGCCTGGGGGTTGACAATGTGAGCGGGATCATTAAATTACGTACGTATGAAAACGGTCACCCTGGTTCAGGGTGACTCGCAGTCCGAGTGCTTCCTCACCCGTAGCCCCCATGGGTGATACCTGCGCATCCCACCAACCACCACGGGCGACCATCCGTGCCTCCAGCCGCTGTGGCGGCTGTCGCCTGTAGCTTCATATGTCCGCGCCGCGGACCCGACCGATCGAGGATTGCCGATGACGACTCACGACAGGCCTGCAGCGCCGCCACCAACTCGCACCCTCGGCACCATGCGGATCGTTATCCTGATCATCTCCGCATCGACACCGCTTGCGACCATCGTGGGAACGGCCCCCCTCGGTTTCGCCTTCGGAGGGGCCAGCCTTCCGGCGACCTATCTCATTTCCGGATTGCTCATCTTGTTGTTCTGCGTGGGATACACCCAGATGAGCCGACGTATCACCCGTCCTGGCGCGTTCTACAGCTACATCACGCGGGGTATCGGACGGCCCGCCGGCGTCGCCGCCGCTTGGCTGGCGCTGGTGTCGTACACAACCTTCCTCGCCGGATGCTTCGGCATAGCCCCGTATTACGCCAGCCTCATTCTCGAGCAGCAACTCGGAATCCACGTTCCGTGGCCGCTGTATGCGTTACTGCTGTTCCTGGCGGTGGGAGTGACGGCATACCGGCGCATCGATTTCAGTGCCGCACTGCTGGGGCTGTTCGTTACCGCCGAGGTCGCCTGCCTCGTGGTGCTCGACGTCGTGATGATCGCCACGGGCGGCGTGCACCTGCTGCCGACCCACGTCTTCTCCCCGTCGGTGGCGTTCGGTCCGGGTGTCGGGGTGGCCTTGGTCTTCGCCATCATGTCCTTCGTCGGCTTCGAATCGGCCGCACTGTATGCACCGGAAGCCCGCAATCCGCGGCGGACGATCCCGCGCGCGACCTACATTGCCGTCGGCGTGATCACCGTGGTGTATTGCCTGACCACCTGGCTGGCCGTTGGCGCCCGTGGCATCGACTCGGTATCCGGTGCCGCTTCACGGCAGGTCGGCGACTTCTTCTTCGCCATCAGCGATGAATACGTCGGCAGTTGGCTCACCTCCACCATGGCGGTGCTCATGCTCGTCGCCCAGTTCGCGGTCGCGCTCGCCATTGCCAACGCCACCGCCCGTTACACCCAGGCGCTGGCCAAGGAACGGCTGCTGCCGGGCTGGCTCGGCGCCGGCCATCCGAAGTTCGCCTCCCCACACCACGCGGTGATCGCACTGCTGATCATCAGCGCCGCCTTCATCTTCGGCGGCTGGATGATCGGATGGGATCCGTATCTGGACCTCAGCTCGGTGCTGTTCGGATTCGGGGTGGTCGGAATCGTCGCCATCCAGGCCGGCGCCTGCCTGTCGGTGATCCTGTTCTTCCGCAAGGACTCCGGCTTCCATTGGTGGAAGACCCTGCTCGCCCCGGCGATCGGAGGGATCGGGCTCGTCGCCGCGTTGATCCTCATCGTCGACAGCTTCTCGCTGGTCTCCGGCAAGGACAGCCCGGTGGTGGGAGCCCTTCCCTGGTTGTTGGTCGTCGCCACCATCGGAGGCGCGCTGTACGGACTACACCTGCGGCGCCGCCACCCCGAACGCTATGAACTCCTCGGCGCCGGCGACACCGCGAGCGAATTCGACGACGTGATTTCCCCGGAGATCTGGGATGATCCGACGCCGCCGTCGAAACCCGAGACCGAGCTATCCGACACCGCTGAACAGAAGTAACCGCGCCCGAACTCTGGGCTCGGCTTACCCCTGCCGCCCAAACCGGAAGATGACGAAACGCCCAGGCCGCGACTCCTCGAAGTCTTGCCGACTCCCTTCAAAATCTTTCTGATGCAACGGCTTTCGTCTACGCAAAGCCTGAATCCGCCGGAAAGTGAACGCAGCGATCCACTGCGCGGACACATCGAGTAAGTGAACAAAACAACCTTCAGCGTGCGCTGACCAGCTGGTTGACGCTGGAACGCGTTCGCTCACCGATGCCGAATTCCAGTTAATTCACCGAACGTGCCGCTGCCACTGTTCGGACAGCGACGGAAAACGCAATGAACGTCTAATCGAAATATTTGCCAAAAAGAAAGGGAAATGATGGGAACTCTCAACCGAGTGGCCGCAGCGACAGCGCTGACGGCAACAGCATTGGCCGCGATGGCGGCAACCTCGGGAAACGCTGCGGCACAAGACCCTTCGGCACCGGACACGACTGTCCGAGTGCAGATCCTGCCCGGGATCGAATACCAAGGAAATGCTGCAACACAGTCCGCGCAGATTTCCAGCCCGTTCGGAAACGTGACCACCGACGCCGGGGCCTACAGGATCCAGGATGCCCAAGGGAACCTCGTATTCGGATCGCCGGGCAACAAGCAAGTTGCTGTCGGCGCGCAAACACCGTCCGAGGCGCCCGCCCCACAGAAAAACCAGACCGTGGAAACGGCCGCTGGCACCGTCGCACCGGCCGCGGCGGTCAGCGACGATGCCCCTCGCGATCCTCGAGCAGACGTCAATGGAGCGATCGGGGTTGTCGCGACCAATTTCGGTCTGGCTACCGGCGTCGGAGCAATGGTGGGCGGTATCGGCGGCGCGCTGATCGGGTGCCCCATAGGGGCGGTCACCGGCGGGCTGGTCGCTGTGCCGACCTCGCTGGCCATGTTGTCCGTACCCGCCGCGGTATTCGGATGCCTCCTCGGCGCCGGAACCGTCGGGGGCGTCGGAGCGATCGTCGGCGGTGCCATGGTCGGAGCCCCGGTCGGCATCGCAACCGCGGTCGACCAGTACAACAAGCTGCACGCGCTGGGTGATCTCTGAGGACTCGCTCCTCCGGTGTTACTGCGACCGCCCGGCTCCCTCGGATTCGGGCGGTCGAGATCCGCCGGCAGCAAGGGATGTCGGCCGAAACCCGGCTAGTGCTGCCGGCTTTGGATACTTCCAGCCGATCGAATGTTTGTTCAGGTGGACGAGCGGCGCTATACGTTTTCAGCGCGTCGAAAGGGCGTATTCAGCGCTACGCGAACTTGGGAAAGCGCGAGGTGGGGTTCCCCCGAGAAAGTGGACAAGGTTAGCTTGCTTCGGGGGTAGTTTTGAGGGACTGCTCGTAGTCGATCGGTGAGCGCATCCCGATCGCCGAGTGTCGCCGCCGATGATTGTAGAAGTGCATCCAATTGTCAACTGCGGCAATCAATTCCGTCTTGGTGGCGTAGGTGTGCCGGTAGTAGCATTCGTGCTGTGCGACGCGAAGTCGCGTGTGTGAGTGAGCTTCTCGATAGGAGGCCCAGCGCAACGCAGGACGCCGGACGGCCGGAATCGACGGACAGACAGCGCTTTCCGCCGAGGCCCGCGCGGAGGTGGCGGTGCGGGTGCATCGTTCACGGTCGTCGTGGAGCCGGTGCCGGTCCGGCGGGTGTATATCCCGAAGGCCAACGGCGAACAGCGGCCACTGGGCATTCCGGTGATCATGGACTGGTGTCATCAGGCCCGGGTCCGCAACGCATTAGAGCCCGAGTGGGAGGCCCGGTTCGAGCCCCGTTCGTATGGGTTCCGGCCCGGCCGCAGTTGCGCCGATGCGATCGGTGCCTTGTATCTGACGCTCAAAGGGCCACGCGCCCAACGGGTGTGGATTCTCGATGCCGATCTTTCGACCGCGTTCGACAACATCGGACACGCCGCGCTGCTCGATCGCCTCAGCTCGTTCCCCGCCAGGGATCTGATCGAGGGTTGGTTGCGGGCCGGTGTGCTCGAAGACGGGGAATTCGCACCGACCGACCGGGGCTCGCCCCAGGGCGGTGTGATCAGCCCGTTGCTGATGAACGCGCCTGGAGGAGGCCGCAGGAGTGCGTTACCGAACCGGCGGCATCACCGCCGGGCGGACGGCGGCCGGTGCTCCGGTCTTGGTGAGGTATGCCGACGACCTGGCCGTCTGCTGCTATTCGCAGCAGCAGGCCGAACAGGTCAAGGTGAGGCTGGCGCAATGGCTGACGCCGAGTGGGCTGTCGTTCAACCAGGACAAGACACGCATCGTGCATGTCGAGTCCGACGGCGGCTTCGACTTTCTTGGCGTCACCATCCGCCGGTATCGGCAGCACGGGCCTCGGCCCTCGAAGCTGCTGATCACACCGAGCCGGGACGCGGTCAAGCGTATCCGTAAACGGCTCGCGCTGGAGATGCGCGGGCTGCGCGGCTCCAACGCGGCGGCGGTCATCGCCCGGCTCAATCCGATCATCCGGGGTTGGGCGGCCTATTACCGGCCAGTGGTGTCCAGCAGAGTGTTTGCCGCGCTGAATCACTATGTGTGGTGGCTGACTTTCCGGTGGGCCTGCCGCACTCATCCTCGCAAGCCGAGGCGATGGATCGCTCGCCGCTATTTCGGCACGTTCAACAAGTTCCGCAACGACCGCTGGGTCTTCGGGGACCGCGACCACCGCAGCAGTGGTGGCGGGGTTCCTCACCTGGTCAGGTTCGCGTGGACGAATATCGTCCGGCACCAGCTGGTTACGGGTTCGGCATCACCGGATGATCCCGAGCTGCGTGACTATTGGGTGGCGCGGCGGCGGAAGGTGAAGCCCGCATTGGACAGCTACAACCTGCACCTGCTCACCCAGCAGGACGGGCGCTGCCCTCTGTGCGGGGATCCTGTGCTGTCCGCCGACCAGCCACCCGAATCACCCGAGGAATGGGAACGGTGGTGGCTGGCCACCATCCGGCGCGCTATCGCCGCTGACCATCTCACCCACCACGGGCAGCCGGACGGAACCCGAACCCGCCTCGTCCACACCGCCTGCCACCGTTCCCTGCGCGCTCGACAACGCAGGGGCACAACAGTTTCCGCATAACCGTGAACGCCCTCGGGGGCTTGCTTGAGCCGTATGCCGGGCCAACCGGCACGTACGGTTCTGAGGGGGCGGGGACGCCGTAATGCGTCCCCGCTACCCGACTGAATGTCGACCACAGCGATTCCACGCCGGCGTTGTCCCAGCAAATCCCGGTGGCTCCTGCCGAGCGGAGCAAGCCGTGCCGGGCGCAGGCTTCGGCGGTCGCGGCAGCGGTGTATTGGCTGCCCCTGTCCGAGTGCAGAATCGTGCCGCGGCAGCGGCCACCACGAACGAACACGGCCCGGTCCACGGCGTGCACGACCAACTCAGCGCGCATGTGGTCGGCGATTGCCCACCCCAGTACGCGCCGGGAATGTTCGTCGCGGATCCTCGACAGCTCTGTTCTGGGGGCAGGTCCGCGCCGCGGCACCAGTAGGGGCTTGTCCGGTGACGCGGCGCGGTGGGGTTTTCGACCGGGGGCGGTCGAGTTACCCAGCTGGGAGGATTGTGACGGTGGCGTTGGTGCCGTCGACCTCGATGAGGGCGCCGTCGGGGATTCTTGTGGTGGCGTCGTTGGCGGATACGACGCAGGGGATGCCGAGTTCTCGGCTGACGATGGCGGCGTGGGAGAACGGTGCGCCGACGTTGACGACCACGGCTGCTGCGGCGACGAAGAGCGGAGTCCAGGAGGGGTCGGTGATCGGCGCGATGAGGATGTCGCCCGGTTCGAGTGCGGATGGGTCGTCGGCGGAGGTCAGCACGCGGGCGCGGCCGCGGGCGATGCCGGAGCAGCCGGATACGCCGGAGATGGTTTCCCCGATGGCGAGCAATGTGCTGGTCTTCTCGGAGCGGCGTCGCCATGTGTCGACCGCCGGGGCCTGGCCCGCGACGACGAACGGTGGTTCGCGGTCGAACAGATCGAGGTAGACCGTTTCGCGCTCGCGCAGGATTGTGGTGAACCGTTGCGGATCGGTGAGGTAGTCGTCGAGTTCGTCGGCGAACAGCATGAAGATCTGCTCTGCGGTGTCCAGCACCCCCGCTGCGACACCTCGCCGACCGAGTTCCAGTGCGGGCAGCCGGATTTCGTGGATCACCATTGCGGCAGTGGTGCGGGCCCGTTCTCGGCCGCGTAGCCACAGTGCGGCCGCGGCAAGGGTCGCTTCGAACTGCGCACCGAGTTCGGCATCGGCAGCGACCAGTTCGCGGATCGCGGCCGTCGCGGACTCGCGTTCCTGGACTCGTGCGCTGTTCTTGGCATCCGGTGCTTCGTCATCGCCGACGTGCCGCATCCGGTCGATGGTGGCCAGCGCGATTTCTGGTTTGACGCCCCAGGTCGCCGCGCGGATCTCCCACTCCGCCGGGCCGCGGAAGTCCCAGTCCCGCAGGAAGACGTCGAGATCGCCGGTGAATTCCTTGACTACCGGGTCGTCGCTGGCGGTGAGGCGGTCGTACAGTCCCGCGACTCCTTCGGCGAACAATGTGCCGACGGCGGGCGCCTGCGCGGCACGGCTCAGGGTCCACATCCGGGTGGACGGTCCGGTCGAGTCGACGTCGCCGATGCCGCTGACCAGGCTGAGGGCGAGATCGGGTCGTGCGAGCGCGGTGGCGATCTGGGCTACCGCACCGAGTCCTACGCCGCATTTGAGGCTTGCTTCGATGTGGTGCTGGAACAGCGGCCGCAGGATGTAGTCGAACGAGGTGATGCGTTCGCGCAGTTGCTGATCGGTCAGCGTGACGATATCGGGTCGGTTCGCGCGGATCTCGACAACAGCGCGGCGGTCGTTGTCATATGCGGTGAGTGTGGTCGCGCCGATCACCTCTTCGAGCAGCCATGCGCCGGCGGCCGCCTCGTGCTCGGGGCTCTCGTCGAAGTCGCGTCGCTCGCTCTCGTAGCTCGGGATGCCGGGCATATCGCCGAAATATTGGAGATCCACCGCCTCGGGTGACATGCCGGGGACGCGTACGCCGAAGAGCCGCATCAGCGACATGTTGATGTAGAGGTAGCTACCGAAGGCCGGGATGATGTTCTTGTCCACGGCCGCGTCATAGAGGTCCTGGTTCCATACCCGGCACGCGACGAAGGCATCGCGCCAGCCCGGTTCGAGGTTGTGCTGGAAACCCGCAGACGCGTTCAGTGGGCTGATCGGGTCGGGGAAGATCTCCCCGACATTGGCCCGTGAGTACAGGGGAAACACCTTCGACGCATCGTCGTTGATGGGCCATTCGGCCATCGGAAGCCTTCTTTCCACGAGACGACCGGGGTCGCGCGAGCATCGCGCTGCGGTCTGTTAGCGACTGTACATTCACAGTTTGCTGTGATTGCAGTCACGCTGTCAAGTCTCTGCGAGGAGGAAAATGGGCAACGGTGACCGATGCGTCCGTCGGCGGATGCTTGGTAAATCACCATTAAACGCAGGATAACTCTACCGATTTCTTCATTCGAGGGTGATCCCGGGATGGCATCCAGGGCGAATTGCGAGTGGACAAATATGTGAACAAGTAGTCACAATCAGTCTGAAGTCGGTGATAGGCGCCGAGCGGAGTGCCGGAGAAGGGATCAACGGGATGCGGATCATGGTCACCAACGACGACGGGATCGACTCGCTCGGCCTGTCTACGTTGGCGCAGGAGTTGCACGCTGCCGGCCATCGGATCGACGTCGCGGCACCGCTGTCGGATCACAGCGGTAGTGGCTCGTCCCTGGGCACGCTCGAGCACGGAACCGATATCGCGTACGAAGAGACTCGGTTCGACGGCCTGCCGGATCTTCGAGTGATCGGATTCGATGCTCCGCCGGCCTTCGCCGTGTTGGCATTTCGCAGCGGATTGTTCGGTCCGCCACCGGATCTCGTGATCAGCGGAATCAATCCGGGCCACAACACCGGTCGATTGGTCCTGCATTCGAGCACGGTCGGCGCCGCGTTGTCCGCGGTCGCGCTCGGGATGCGGGCGGTCGCGGTGAGCTGCGGGTTCGCTCCCGCGCATCGTTTCGATACCGCGGCGGCGGTCGCGGTCGCCGCGGTGGGGTGGATGGAACACAGTGCGCCGAACACGCTGCTCAACATCAATGTCCCCGATATCGACCTCGCCGCGATCAAGGGAGTGCGGATGACCACCCTGGCCCCACGTGGCCTGATGGGTCTGTCGCTCGAGCGATCCGCGGGGTCGGTTCGCCTGCTTCGCTACGACAACACCGAAAAGCTCGGTGTGGGAACCGATTCGGCGGCGGTCAACGACGACTTCGTCGCGGTGAGCGCGCTACGCGGGGTGACGACCGATAACAACAGCGACGCGGTCGAGGCCGCGGCGGCAATCGAGGCCGCACTTGCGATCCGCGCCGCCGCGGTGTCGATCACCGATTGAGTCATACCTCGGACCAGGGAGAGTTTCATGGGAATACGTTCAGCCGCACAATACCGGGCGGGTCTGCGCGACAACCGGCAGGTCATCTACCGTGGTGAGCCTGTCAAGGATGTCACCGAATTCGACGAATTCCGTTCCGCGATAGACCATTCGGCACTGTGCTACGAGATCGCCGACCAGCAGCCGGAACTGGCGATCGCCAACGATGGGCAGTTCGATTACACAGCGTTCTACCGGATTCCGCGCAACGCCGAGCATCTGTCGGCCCGGGCGCGGCTGATCGAGTCTGTGGTCTCGCTGGGTGCGGGCACGATCGTGTTGAAAGAGGTCGGCAGCGACGCTCTTTTCGGCTTGTTGCGCACGCTGTCGGGGGAGTCGCTGGAGAAGGCGACCGCGTTCTACGAGCAGTGCTGCCGCGACGACACGGCGTTGGCGGTGGCGCAGACCGATGTGAAGGGCGACCGGTCGTTGCCGCCGCATCAGCAGGCGGATCCCGATCTCTACCTGCGGGTGGTCGACGAGGACGCGGATTCGATCACCGTGCGTGGTGCGAAGGTGCACACCTCGTTCAGCGCTAATGCCGATGAGCTGATCGTGCTGCCCACCCGCGCGATGGGCCCGGCCGATGCCGACTATGCGATCAGCTTCGCTGTGCCCGTGGATACACCGGGCCTGACGTTGTACGTTTCGCCGTATCTGCACGGTGAGCGCAACAGCCTCGAGCACCCCGTGTCTTCGAAACACAAGATGCTGGAAAGCCTTACGGTGTTCGACAACGTCCGGATCCCCAAGGATAGGGTTTTCCTGAATCGGCAACCCGAACTCGCCGGACCGCTCGCGATCGCGTTCGTCGACTACCACCGGTTCACCGCGATCAACTACAAACTGCCGCTGCTGGACATCATGGTCGGGTCCGCCCACCTGGTCGCCGAGGCCAACGGCATCGGCAAGGCCGCTCATGTGCGTGGCAAGCTGACCGAACTGATCTCCTATGCCGAAACGGTCCGCGGCATGTCCGAACTCGCCGCACTGCGCTCGATCACCGGCGCCAACGGTGTGCAGCTGCCGGACCGCCTCGCGGTGAATATGGCCAAATACCACTTCGCGCACGGGTTCCATGCCGCGGCCGCCACCGTCCTCGACCTCGCGGGCGGACTGGTGGCCACCGGCCCGGGCGGACAGGACTGGGACAACCCGCAGGTGCGGGCGGTACTGGAGAAGTACTTCGCCGCCGCGGTTCCCGCCGAGCGCCGCCTCAAGCTGATCCACCTGATCGGTGACGTGCTGACCGGCGATTTCGGCGGCTATCAGTCGGTGCTCGCCACCCACGCCGAGGGCTCGCAGGAGGCGGAAAAGATGGAGATCGCCCGCGCCTACGACGCCACCCGCGCCACCAGTTACGTATCCGGCCTGATCGGTCTGTGATCACCGTCGGCAGGACCGCGAGAAGTGGTTCGGCCCAGTCGAATTCGAGGAGACGAAAATCCCTATGAACAATGCCGTGATCGTGGATGTCGTGCGCACGCCATCGGGCAAGGGCAAGCCGGGCGGCTCCCTGTCGAGTGTGCACCCGGCGGAACTGCTGGCGACTGTTCTGCGAGAGCTGGTGGCGCGCAACGACATCGATGCGGCTGTGATCGATGACGTCATCGCAGGCTGTGTGTCGCAAGGCGGTGAGCAGGCCATCAACATCGCCCGCACCGCGGTTCTGGCGGCCGGATTCCCGGAATCGGTGCCGGCCACCACCATCGACCGCCAGTGCGGATCGAGCCAGCAGGCCGCGCAATTCGCCGCGCAGGCGATCATGTCCGGCACCAGTGACGTGGTGATCGCCGCCGGTGTGGAATCGATGAGCCGGGTGCCGATGTTCTCTTCCGCGATGGGCCAGGACCCCAACGTGGCGCCGCTGCGGCACCGCTACCCGGATGGCTTGGTGTCACAGGGCATTGCCGCCGAACTGCTCGCCGCACGGTGGAAACTCGACCGCGAAACCCTCGACGAGTACGCGGCGCGCTCGCACCGGCTGGCAACTACCGTTGCCGCCGAGCAGGCTGCTGGGCAGCTCATCCCCGTCGACGTGGTCGAGGACGGTGTATCGCGCACGGTACGCACCGACGAAACGGTTCGCCCGGCCACCACCGCCGAGAGGCTCGGTGCCTTGGCGCCGGTCTTCCGGAACGACGCCCTTGCGGCCCGGTTCCCTGAAATCACCTGGTCGATCACCGCTGGGAACTCTTCACCGCTCACCGACGGCGCGTCCGCGGCGCTGATCATGACCGAGCAGAAGGCGGCCACGCTCGGGCTGCGGCCGCGGGCGCGGTTCCACTCGTTCGCGGTCACCGGCAGTGACGCGCTGCTGATGCTCGACGGTGTCATCCCGGCGACAGCGAAGGTGCTGCAGCGCGCAGGTTTGTCCATCGACGATATCGACGCCTACGAAGTGAACGAGGCGTTCGCGCCGGTGCCGCTGCTGTGGCAGCGGCATTTCGGCGCCGATCCGGACAAGCTGAATCCGGCTGGTGGCGCGATCGCGCTCGGCCATCCCCTCGGTGCGTCCGGCGGACGCCTGCTCGCATCGCTGCTCACCCACCTGGAAGCCACCGGCGGTCGCTACGGCCTGCAGACCATGTGCGAGGGCGGCGGGATGGCCAACGCCACCATCATCGAGAGACTTTGAGCGCCAGGCACTTCCGATACGACGTCGGATTTCGGCTACGGCGCGGATCGAGTCATCCGCATGGTTGCCCATCCGGCGAACTCGACCCGTCATCACGACGTATCGCGGCCGCGATACACAGGAGGTTATGTAGTGAGAATCGACAATGGTGTCGCGTTGGTGACCGGCGGAGCCTCGGGGCTCGGCCTGGCCACCGTGCGGGCACTGACGGACGCGGGCGCCCATGTGGTCATCCTGGACCTGCCCTCATCGCCCGGCATCCAGGTCCGAGATGAACTCGGCGTCGATCGCGTCACCTTCGTCGCCGGTGATGTGACCGACACCGAAAATGTCAGCGCCGCACTGGATTCCGCAGAACTACGCGGGCCGCTGCGTGCTGTGGTCAACTGTGCAGGTGTCGGCCCGCCCGGAAAGGTGCTCGGCAAGGACGGCCCGCTGCCGCTGGAGACTTTCGAGCGTATTGTGCGGATCAATCTGCTCGGCACGTTCAATGTCATCCGGCTGGCCGCCGAGCGCATGGCGGCCGGTGACGCGGTCGAGGGGGAGCGGGGCGTCATTGTGAACACAGCCTCGGTCGCGGCCTTCGACGGGCAGATCGGCCAGCCCGCCTATGCGGCGTCCAAGGGTGGCATCGTGGCGATGACATTGCCGATTGCCCGCGAGTTGGCGCGCGCCCAGATCAGGATCGCGACGGTGGCGCCGGGCATTTTCGATACCCCGTTGCTGCAGACGTTGCCGGAGGAGGCGCGCCGGTCGCTCGGAGCTCAGGTCCCGCACCCGTCCCGGCTGGGCGATCCGGCCGAATTCGCGGCGCTGGTACGGCATATCGTCGAGAATCCGATGCTCAACGGTGAGGTCATCCGGCTCGACGGTGCGATACGCATGGCCGCGCGGTAGCACGTCGAAGGGCGGCACTGGCGAAAGCCGGTGCCGCCCCTTTTCGTTTGCGGCGTATTCGGTCCGTGCGTAGACGTTCCTCAGGAGGCTGGCGTACAGGTCACAGGGCGAATCGTGGATGGCTCCACAGCCGCGCACATGGCAGTGGCGGCAGGTCGATGTCGCTGTCGTGATCGACACAGACGCTCAGCTCCGATGACCACTTGCCCATGGCGTCGGCGAAGTTGTGGGCCTGCGCGATCGTCGCACGGAAATCCAGCCGCAAGCCGGCGTCGAGGATTCGAACGCGGCAGTGCCCCCGCGACTGTTGGTCGGGTTCTGGCATATCGGAATCCTTGTCCTCGCCGCCGGAGGCGGATCAGCCCTCGTCGTGTTGCCCGCGTTCGCGGGCCAGACTCAGCAACAGGTCTTGGTGCAGCTCCATCCAGATGTCGTGGTAGCTGTCGTACATGGGGCGGGCGAAGGCGGCGTTGTCACCGCCTCGTACGCGATCGAGTGCGGCGCTGAGGCGGGTGCGGTAGCGGCCGAAGCGGGGCAGGGCATCGGCCAGGGCGGCGAGGTCGGGTTCGAGCACCTTGTCGACCTCGGTCAGCCGGGCGATGACGCCTTGGTCGTAGTCGGTGTCGGTGTGGTCGTTGGGTTCGGTTTCCGAGCGCATCTGCCAGTCGTGACAGATGGTCTTGAACTGGCCGTTGACCGGTAGGAAGGCCTGGTAGAAGGTTTCGATCTGCGGGCGTGCACCGGTGGTGCCGGGATCTTCGGCGAGGCGGGTGAGGTGTTCGGTACGTCCGGCTGGGGTCAGCGAGGAGCCGGTCAGTCGGCCGTTGCTGCGCACGACCAGTCCGGCCTCGATCAGCGGCGCGAGCCGGTCGGCCAGATCGGCGGCGGGAATGCCGGACATCTCGGCGAGTACGGCGTCGCTGGACAGGCCCTTGACGCGTAGGGCATGCAGCACGTCGAAGTTGTCGGGCATCAGTTGCCTCCTGAAGTTCGAATATCGTTGGGCGCGTGAGGGTTATCGGGCGGCGAGGTAGTCGGCGCGCAGGTTCTTCTTGTTGAGTTTCCCGGCGGGGGTGCGGGGGAGTTCGTCGATGAACTCGACAGTTTTCGGCGCTTTGTAGTGGGCAAGCGTGGCACGGCAGTGTTCGATCAGTGTCCGCTCCATGTCCGGACCGGCCACGCGTCCGGGACGCAGTTCCACCACGGCCTTGACCTGTTCGCCGAATTCCGCGTCCGGTACACCGAAAACCGCGGCGTCAGCGACGTCGGGATGGGTGACGAGCACCTCCTCGATCTGCTCGGGATAGATGTTGACTCCGCCGGAGATGATCATGAAGCTCTCGCGGCCGACGAGGTAGACGAACCCGTCGTCGTCGACATATCCGGAGTCGCCCATGCTGCGCCAGGCGGAGCCGTCGCTCGTCTCGTCGGCGTTGCGGTAGGCCGAGTCGGCGCGGCGTTCGAAGAAGACGCGTCCCACCGTTCCGGTCGGAACGGGTGCGCCGTCTCGTTCGCCGATGCGAATTCGAGTGGCGCCCAGGGGTTTTCCTACCGATCCGGGGTGGGTGAGTGAGTCGTCGGCGCAGATGTAGGTGTATCCGTATCCTTCGGACGCGCCGTAGTACTCGTGCAGGATCGGGCCCCACCACTTGTTGATCTGCTCCTTCACCTCCACCGGGCACGGCGCCCCGGAGGTGAAAGCCACTCGATGGCTCGGGGCCAAGGCGATTTCGTCGCGGTGTTCCAGTCGAAGCAGCCGCAGCAGCATGGTCGGCACCCACTGTGAGTGGGTCACCTGGTAGCGGCTGATCGCGGCCATGGCGGCGGCGGCCTCGAAACGCTCCATGCAGACCACGGTGCCGCCGGCGGCGAGCACCATCAGCTGGAAGGTGAACGGCGCCGCGTGGTAATTCGGTGCGGGCGAGAGCAAAACGGTCGAGGAGTCGATCTCGAGGACGGTCGACAGCCCCGCATGGCGCACCGGCGCCTCGGCGGGGTGGATCCCGAGCAGTTCTTGGCGGAATGCCTTGGGGCGTCCGGTGGTGCCACCGCTGTACATCACCCGCGCGCCGAGCGACTCGTCGGCGATCGGTGTAACCGGCTGGCCGGTCATCGCGGTCGCCAGATCCTCGAAACCGGTGCCAGCCCCGTCGGCGCACAACCGCACGACTCCGTCGCGGCCCGCCAGTGCCTCGGCGACCGACTCACGCAGGGTGGCACTGGTGACGATGGCCGCCGGATCAGCCTCCTCCAGAAGGGCCGACAGCTCGCCGGCCGTCAGATAACGATTGATCGGCGTGACGTAGAGACCCGCGCGCATACCCGCGGCGACAGCGATCGGCCACTCGATCCGGTTCTCCATGACCAGCAGCAAGGACGTGCCGGTAGCGACACCGCGATCGCGCAGCAGGTGCGCGAGCTGGTTGGACTTGCGGTCGAGCTCGGCGTAGGTCAACGACGTTCCGGACGCCGCCATCACGAACGCGACGGCATCGGGGCGTTCGGCTGCGATGGTTGGGGGGTACACAACACCTCATTTGTGAACAGTTAGTCGCTTATTCAGTCTCAGGTTAACCTGGGTAGAGGCGGATCTACAAGGGATGTTTTCAAATCCGGCCATCTATGATTTAGTGAAGATCCAGTCGCAAATGACTGTTGAGGCAAGGAAGGCTGGGAAGCACCGATGGTAACCAGCAGTGACATCGACCTGATGGATCTGCGCGCCTTCGAGCGCGGCGAGGACGACCTGGTCTTCGCCCGCTTGCGCGATGCCGATCCGCTGCACTGGAACGCCGAGCCCGACGGCCCCGGATTCTGGTCGGTGACTCGCTACGCCGACGTCAAGGCGGTGGCGGCCGACCACGCGAACTTCACCGTCGTCGACGGCACCCAGATCGCGAGCCGCCGGGCCGAGGGGGAAGGAGGACGCAGTATTCACCACGTCGATCCGCCCGAACATGGTCCGCTGCGCAAGATCGTCACTCCGCATGTGCGCCCGGCCAAGGTCAAGTCGCTCGAATCCGACATCACCGCCGTGATCGACACGCTGCTGGACGAGGCGCTCGGCGCCGGGCAGGTGGACTTCGTCGCCAAGATCGCCGCGCAGTTGCCGTTGGTCATGATCGGTAGGTTGCTCGGCGCCCCGGTCGAGGACTGCCCGCATCTGCTGCGCTGGACAAATCAGATGGCCTCGGAGGACCCTGATTATTCCGAGGGGCCCGAGACGGCGGTGCGCGCCCGTGACGAGGTCTTCGGTTACTTCCGGGACCTGGAGACCCAGCGCCGCGGTTGTCCTGCCGATGATCTGGTCAGCGTGCTCACCGCTGCCGAGATCGATGGAAAGCCGCTTGCCCGTGGCTATTTGGATGCGTACTACCTGATCCTGATGGTCGCGGGCAACGAGACGACCCGCAATCTGCTCAGCGGCGGTGTGCTGGCGCTGCATCAGAATCCGCAGTGGTGGGCTGCGATCCGCGAGAACCCGAACCGGATCCGGGTGCTGGTCGAGGAGATGACGCGGTGGGTGTCCCCGGTGCTGTCGATGCGGCGCACCGCGACCCGCGATATCGAGATGCACGGCAAGACGATCAAGGCCGGCGACAAGGTCGTGATGTGGTTCTGCTCGGCCAACCGCGACGAGCGTGCGTTCACCGATCCGCACCTGTTCATCGGCGACCGGTTCCCGAACGAGCATCTCGGCTTCGGTTGGGGTGAGCACGCCTGCCTCGGCAGCCACCTCGCCCGGCTGGAGGCCAAGCTGTTCTTCACCAGACTGGTCGAGCGCGGCATCGATCTGCGTGTCGTCGGCGACGCGGCACGCCTGCGCAGCAACTTCTTTCGCGGGATCAAAACCCTGCCGGTCGAATTGGAGCGCATCGATGGCTGAGCACGGGCGGGCGCAATGCCTCGTCGCGGGGGAGTGGATCACCCCGAGCGGATCTGCTACCCCGGTGATCGACCCGTTCACCGAGGCGCAGATCGGGGAAGTCGCCGAATCCGGCCCGGACGCGGTCGATCGTGCGGTCGAGGCCGCGGCGGCGGCCTTGCCGAGCTGGGCGGATAGCGATGTAGAACAACGAGCCGAGTTGCTCGAGCGCGTTGCGGACCTGCTCACCCGCGACGTCGACCGAATCGCGGGGCTGGTCACCGAGGAGATGGGGATGCCGCTGCGTCTGTCGCAGGTGACCCAGTCGGAACTGCCTGCCTCGGTATTGCGTTCGATGGCCAGGCTCGCTCGTGAGTTCCCGTGGGTCGAGCCGATCGATGGTGCGACCCTCGAACGCGGCCCCGCTGGCGTCGTCGCGGCGATCACCCCGTGGAACTTTCCGGTGCATCAGATCGTCGCGAAAGTCGCGGCGGCACTGGCCGCCGGGTGCACCGTGGTACTCAAGCCGTCCGAGCTGACACCATTCGACGCCAATGTCCTGGCGAGTCTGTTTGTCGAGGCCGGTTGTCCCCCAGGTGTTCTCAATACCGTCACCGGCACCGGCCCGGTGACCGGCGCGGCGCTGGCCGTCCATCCTGATCTCGGTCACGTGTCCTTCACCGGCAGTGTCGCCGCCGGTCGAACCGTCGCTGGCCTGGCGGCCCGGACGCTGACCCGCTGCACGCTCGAACTGGGTGGCAAGTCACCGGTGCTGCTACTGCCCGACGCCGACCTGGACACCGCAGTCGTCGGCGCACTCTCCAGTGGCCTGGTCAACTCCGGTCAGGCCTGCAATGCCACCACGCGCATGCTCGTGCCCGCCGCCGCGCTCGCCGATGTGGCGACGTTGGTGCGCACCCACACCGAGCAATACACCCTCGGGGACCCGGCCGATCCTGCCACCCGCCTGGGCCCGCTGGCGTCCGAGCGTCAGCGCGACCGCGTACTCGGCTACATCGGCGGTGCCGTCGTCGCGGGTGGCACCCTGCTGACTGGAACCGGAAAGCCTTCGGAGACAACCGATCACGGGTACTTCGTCGACCCGACCGTCATCGCCCGACTCGGCGAGGATGCCCAAGCGGTCCGGGAGGAGATCTTCGGACCGGTCATCGTGATCCAGACGTACACCGACGTCGACGACGCGGTCCGCATCGCCAACGACACCGATTACGGTCTGTCCGCGGAGATCTGGTCGGCCGACACCGATCGAGCACGGTCGGTGGCGAGTCGGCTGCGGGCTGGACAGGTCAAGATCAACGGGGTACGCACCCGGAACCGTCCCGCAGTGCCCTTTGGCGGGATGAAGAACTCCGGATACGGCCGCGAGCTAGGTATGTTCGGGATCGAGGAGTTCACCGAGGTTCGGGCGGTGATGGCATGACCGGGCCGATCGTCGTCACCGGTGCCGCCTCCGGTATCGGATTGGCATTGGTGCAGCGGTTGCGCGCGAGTTCGATCGACGTCATCGGCATCGACCGCAACGAGTGCTTGGTGCCCGGTGTGCCGACGGTGCGGTGCGATCTCGCCGACCCGGCCTCGATTCGCGAGGCGACACGTCAGCTGCCTGCGTCGATCGGTGGTCTGGCCAATATCGCCGGTGTCGCCGGCACGGCTCCTGCGCGAATTGTGCTGGCGGTCAACGTGTTCGCACCCCAGCTGCTGGTGGCAGAGTTGCTACCGCGGATGGCGGCCGGTGCCGCGATCGTCAACGTGGCATCGGTCGCGGCACAGCGCAACACCCAACCCCCGGAAGCGATCGCCGAACTCGCCGTCGCCGACGGTCCCACCGATCTGGACGCGTGGCTACATGCGCACCCGATCGACGGTTCGGCCGCCTACGACACCTCCAAACGTGTGCTCGTCGACTGGACTCGCGCGCTGGCCGCTCACTTGATCGTGCGCCGGATCCGGGCACTGACGGTCAGCCCAGGACCGGTCGAAACCCCGATCCTGGCCGACTTCACCGCCAGCATGGGGGCCGAGGCAATGTCGCGCTCCGCCGACGCGGTCGGACGGCACGGGCTGCCCGATGAGATCGCGGCCGTCGTCGCGTTCGCATTGTCGCCGGACGCTTCCTGGGTCAACGGCATCGATATCCCCGTCGAAGGCGGTCTCTTCGCGACCCGCTCCGCTCCCTTCCCCGCACTAAAAGGACTCTCCCGATGAACCCACCCTCGCCGCTCCCCGATGCCGTGGCCCTCGACGGTGTCACACCGGGTACCAAAGACACTCTCGGTGGAAAGGCCTACAGCATCAACAAGATGCGGGCCATGGGCCTGCCGGTGCCGCCCGCGTTCGCATTACCGACGCATGTGTGTGCGAAGTACCATGACAACGGCCGGGCGCTGCCCGACGAGGTGTGGCAGCAGGTACTGCGCCAACTGCGCGAAGTCGAAGCCCAGACCGGGCGGCGCTTCGGCGCGGGGCCGTCCCCATTGCTGGTTTCGGTGCGGTCAGGGGCCGCGCAGAGCATGCCCGGCATGATGGACACCGTATTGAACCTCGGGCTGACTCCCGAGCTGCGCGACGTCTTGGCCGCCGAGACCGGTGACGAGCCTTGGGCTCAGGACACCTGGACCCGCTTCCGGACCAGCTACGCCTCGATCGTGTCGAAGGGACAGGGCGTCGAGCCGCCCGCGGACCCGTACGAGCAGCTGCGGGCCGCGATCGGCGCGGTGTTCGACTCCTGGACCAATGAGCGCGTACGGGCCTACCGCGATAGGCACGGGCTGGGGACAGGCGGTGGGACCGCGGTGACCGTGCAGGCCATGGTGTTCGGTAACCGAGACGAACAGTCCGGCACCGGAGTGATGTTCAGCCGCGATCCAGCGACCGGCGCCGCGGTGCTCTATGGCGAATGGCTGGCCCGAGCGCAAGGCGAGGATGTGGTTTCGGGCGAGAAGACGCCGAGCCGACTGGACACCTTGCACACCGGTCGGCCCGCGCTCTACGCGGAGCTGGAGCGGGTCGCGGCGGTGTTGGAGGCCGAGCACAGCGATCTGGTGGACATCGAGTTCACGGTGGAAAGCGACCGCCTCTATATCCTGCAGTGCCGCACCGGGAAACGCTCGCCGACCGCCGCCGTGCGCATCGCCGTCGAACTGGCGCGCTCCGGCGTGATCGGTAAAGAGGAAGCGCTGCAACGTATCTCGGCTGAACAGGTGGAACGGATCGCGGAGTCGGGAGCGGTGCGCGCCGATCGGCAGGTGCTGGCCACCGGGATCGCCGCCGGTCCCGGTGCGGCGGTGGGCCAGGCGGTGCACGATCTGGACCTCGCCCGTGATCTCGCCGGGCATGGTGTCGCTGTGGTGTTGGTGCGTCCGGCCACGGCACCCGACGACGTGCCGGTGATGTTCGAATCCGTCGCGGTGGTCACCGAGTTCGGCGGCAGCACCTCCCACGCTGCGCTGGTCTGCCGCGAAATCGGACTGCCCTGTGTCGTCGGCTGCGGCGCCGGAACAGTGGACACACTGACCGGAAAGACGGTCACGGTCGATGGTGCCACCGGCACAGTATTCGAAGGTGA
The DNA here is from genome assembly GCF_040680135.1 of Nocardia sp. NPDC052112. Lineage (NCBI taxonomy): Bacteria > Bacillati > Actinomycetota > Actinomycetes > Mycobacteriales > Nocardiaceae > Nocardia > Nocardia sp. NPDC052112. The sequence goes on from NZ_JBFAWD010000017.1 coordinate 195,281, forward strand.
CGCCACCGAGACAACCACGGTCGAGCGCGATGAGTATCTGACCGAACTGCTGTCCTACCTACCGTCTCCGGTGCCCGACGGCCATCCACTGGCCGCGCTCGCCGGAATCCTCGAAAGGGCTTGAGTCGCAATGGCTACCGGATCAGCGCGGAAATCCGCCAGCCCCGTGGTGACGCGTAAGCGGCTCCAGACAGGCAACGACGACGAGGCCGCGGTTAGTGATAGCGTTGTCGCAAACGAGCAACCCGGCGGAAGGCGGACGATGGCGCGGAAACCCGCACCCGACGTACGACCCGCGCCGCGCACGGTCGATGACGCGTTCAGCGATGCCGGATTGCTCGACGCGGATGCGTCGGTGACCAAGCGCCCCAACCGCCGCGGTGAACAGACTCGCGAAAAGATCGTGCAGGCCGCGACCGAATGCTTCAGCGAGTACGGCTACACCCGCACCCGTATTTCCGATATCACGCATCGCGCCGATATCTCGCAGGGCAACTTCTACCGGCACTTCACCAGCCTCGACGATGTCTTCCTCGCCGTGCTGCGTCCCGGTCTGCAGGAATTGGCTCAGTCCATGTCGCGTCGATTGTCGACCGAGGACGAACTGGCTGTCCTGGTCGATGTCAATGTCGCTTATCTGCACGCCTATTCGCGCCACCGCAAGGTTTTGCGGCTCTTGCGTGAGGCGGCGGCCGCCAGCTCGAACGAGGGCTTCGCGCAACTGTGGCTGAACCTGCGCGGCGATTTCGTCAAACGCATCCAGCGCTGGTTGCAGCGCTTGCAGGACAGCGGCCAGATCGGCGCGACCGATGTCGAGCTGCTCGCCGAAACGCTGGGCTGCATGACCGAGCAAATGGCCTACGTGCACGTCGGTCTGGTCGCTTCGACACCGAAGCGGGAACGCATCGACGAATTGGGCAGGGCGGTCGGCGAAGTCTGGTTCCGTGCACTGCCGGCACCCGCGGGCGAAATCGCCCGACCGAAGCGGAACTGAACCTCCGCTGTCACACAAATACCGGCTCGGAGACGGGCCGTCGCGTCCGAAGGATGCCGAAATGACTCATACAATTCCTCGATTGCTCGGTCACCCCGTCGGCGTGCGGCGCGTAATCGACGAGACGCCCGATACGAAGTCGATCGTCCTGGATATCCCGCCAGAACTGCAGGAGAAGTTCAGTTATCGACCAGGCCAATTTCTTACGGTCCGCATTCCCAGTGCGCGCACGGGCTCGGTGGCGCGTTGCTATTCACTGGCGAGTTCGCCGCATACCGATGACGAGCTGAAGGTGACGGTCAAGCGAACGGCCGATGGGTACGGTTCGAACTGGTTGTGCGACAACATCGTCGAGGGTGCGCAACTACATGTGCTGCCGCCCTCGGGCACGTTTACCCCGGGTGATCTCACCGATGACTTCCTGCTGTTCGCCGCGGGTAGTGGCATCACTCCAGTCATCTCGATCCTCAAAAGCGTTCTCGCGCAATCCAAGAGTCACGTGGCGTTGTTCTACGCCAACCGCGACGACCAGTCGGTCATCTTCGATGCCGAGTTGCACCGGCTCCGCGATACCGCAGACGGCCGACTGTCCGTCGAGCACTGGCTCGAGACCGATCGCGGCTTGCCAAACGCTACGGGATTGGCCGAGTTCGCCCGGCGGTTTCCCGGCCGCGACGCCTACCTGTGCGGTCCCGCGCCGTTCATGGCCGCGGTGCGAAACATGTTGTCCGACATCGGAATGGACCGCTCGCGCATTCACGCCGAGGAATTCAGCTCCCTCAGTGGCGACCCGTTCGCACCCGCCGCACCACTGGCCGCCACCGGGAACGCTTCGACAGTGGTGGTGCGACTCGACGGTGAAAGCCACACCCTGTCGTGGCCGCCGACGGCGAATCTCGTCGACGTGCTGCTCGACGCCGGAATCGACGCGCCGTTCTCCTGCCGCGAGGGTGAATGTGGTTCCTGCATGTGCGCGCTCACCGCGGGCACGGTCGACCTCGGCCGCATCGACGCACTCGATCCCGACGATGTCGTCGACGGCTACATCCTCGCCTGTCAAGCCCGGCCGACGAGCCCAACGCTCGAGGTCGACTTCTGATCCATGCTGCCCGAACCGAAGGCCCATTCGCGATGACCAGTTCACCCCCGCACCCGGAAACCACAACCGCCCCGGTACTTCTCGATATCGACGGTGCGACAGCGCACATCGTGCTGAACCGCCCGCACTGCTCCAACGCGATCGATATGGAGTTGGCGCGCGGGTTCGCCGCCGCAGTCACCGAGATCGGACGGTCGCACCAGGTCGGTGTCGTCGTGCTGCGTGCGGAGGGCGGTAACTTCTGCGTCGGCGGTGATGTGACGGCCATGGCGGCCGCACCCAGCACCGGGCAGTTCATCACCGAATTGGCCAGCCGCATGCATGCCGCGCTGCTCGAGCTGTCGCGCCTGAGCATTCCGGTCGTCGCCGTGGTGCAAGGCGCTGCGGCGGGCGGCGGGCTGGGATTGGTACTAGCGGCCGATCTGGTCGTCTGCACGGAGTCGGCTCGGTTCGTGACCGCTTATTCGGGTGTTGGGTTGAGCCCTGATTGCGGCGTAACATATTGGCTGCCAAGGACAGTCGGCGTTGGCCACGCACTACAGATGCTGACGACGAATCGGGTCGTCGACGCCGAAACCGCCTGGGAATGGGGCTTGGTCACCCATGTCGTCCCCAGCGCTGAACTCGATGACCACATGCGAATGTTGATCACCGGGCTGGCTCGCGGATCCGCTGAGGCGCTCGGGCAGGCGCGGCGATTGGTCCGTGCGTCGACGACCCGATCGCTTGCCGAACATCTCGACGACGAGGCAGCCACCATCGCACGACTCGCCGACGGCGCGGACGCCCGTGGCCGCATCACTTCTTTCGCGGCCGCTCGTTAGAGCCGTCCAGGTTCGTAGCCCCGCAATTGCCGACTCCCAGCGCAGCGCATCCGCCCGTGTGATCCGCACTGATCGACCCTGCGTGTTCGTGCGCGGCGAGGACGAACACGCGCTGCGCTCTTTTCCGGCCGACCTTCCGATGTCGGCACATACAGCCAAACCGAGAGGAATTATATTGAGCGACAACATGTTCGCTGGTCGAACCATGGTCATGTCCGGCGGCAGCCGCGGCATCGGGTTCGCGATCGCGGCTGCCTTCGCCGAACGCGGTGGCAATGTGGTGCTGCTGGCCAAGACCGGCGAACCCCACCCGCGCCTGCCCGGCACCGTGCACTCCGCAGTCGCAGAGATCACTGCGGCAGGCGGTAGAGCGGTCGCCGTGGTCGGGGATGTCCGCGACGACTCCGATGTGGAACGCGCCGTCGACACCGCGGTCGGTGAGTTCGGCGGCATCGACATCTGCGTCAACAACGCCAGCGTGCTCGACCTTTCCGGCACCGAAGACCTGACCATGAAGCGATTCGATCTCATGCAGCAGGTGAATGTGCGTGGCACGTTCACTTTGACCCGCGCGTGCCTTCCGCACCTGCGCAAGTCGCTGCATGCGCAGATACTGACGTTGTCGCCGCCGTTGAACATGTCGGCAGCGTGGCTGGGCAAGCATCCCGGCTATATGCTCGCCAAATACGGAATGACGCTGCTGGCCTTGGGTTTCGCCGCCGAATACGCCGAAATCCCGGTTGCCAGTACGTGTTTGTGGCCGGAAACCACCATCGCCACGGCCGCCGTGCTGAATTTGCTGGGCGGAGCCGAGTCCGCCGAACACGCGCGCAGCCCGCAGATCATGGCGGACGCGGCGATGGTCGTCTTCGCCGACCCGCAGAAGTTCAGCGGTCGCAGCGTGATCGACGTCGATGTCCTCGCCGAAGCGGGAATTACCGACCTGAGTCGATACGGCGGAGCCGCACCGCTGGACTACGACATCTTCGTCGATCCGCGCTGACAGTAGAACGTCATCGAGTACTGGCCGCAGTCTGTGCCATGAGTGGGACCCGGTCCTAATCGGACCGGGCCCCAATCTATTGCACTTCGAACCAGTGTCACGTGACGGCATTGTCGAGGGCCGCCGCCGACTTGTCGTGCGCCGCCAGCTATTGGGTCGTGCGGCCCTCACGCAGACAGATGATTCGGTCGCAGATCTCCAGCAAGTCGTCGTTCTCGGGTCGGTAAGCGGTTTCTGGTGAACGACCTCAAACGTCCTTCCACGCTGGGGTTGATTCTTATGCCGGTGTTGGTGGTGCCGTTTGCCTTGGTGGTGATGCTGGTGCGTCCGTCGTTCAGGCGCGTGGTGCACGACGGATTCATCAGCATGCTGCGCGCCTACAGTCGTTCGGCGTTCGTTGCGCTCGGTAGGGCCGTCGACCCCACGATGTCCGTCGAATTCCTGCCATTGCCGTTCCGGTTCGGCCCCAATTCGGCCACCCTGGTGTCCTCCAGGCCCGACGCCACTCCGGTATCCCATTCCGGATCGTGATCGGCTTTACTCGAGCCATCACAAGATTTGTCGCCTGGCAACATTTCTCCCGATTGCGCAGCCGGTAACCGCCGCATACCCGCGGCGGTCCACCTGGACGATCGCGCTCGACGATAGGGGCTGACGAGCGCCACGCCGAATTCCTACCGGCGGTGGTTAATGGGATGAGGCGGACAGCGTTGTGGTGGCGCGTTTGCAGGGTAAACGTGTGCGCACGGCGTCACTTACTGATCAAATCCTGTTGTCACACTTCAGTATTCGCCTCACGGCCCGTGGCCAGCCATTTCAGCCCGATAGAGACCAACGCGGTCCCGGTCGTCTCGGCAGGCAGACTCCGACGCCATGTGTGATGTCATCGGTGACTCTCAGTGCGCTGCTGTTGTTTCCGACAAGCGTCAGTGGTTGTGACGATATGGGCGGCGATCAGCAATCGCGCCGCATCTGGTGCACTCGCGAAACGGACACCAGATGCGGCGCAGGCGCCGATCAGACGAACTGCACGCAGTCGTCGCTCTCGACGTATTGGAATGGCTCGAACCAGTCGTTACCCGAATACTGGGAGTACCAGTCCTGGCCGGATGGGTCGGTGACCACGGCATGGACCCACATCCCGCCAGTCGTACATCCGGTTTCGGGACCCAATCCAACCGGTAGTGGTCCAGATGCGGTGTCTCCAGACGCATCTCGTACGCGAGTTTCTCCAATACTGTGAATCCTGTCCGGTCCGCGCTGCGGTGAATCGAATACCGGTTTCGGGGTCTGCGGTAGTTCATCGCGGTCCGCCCGCTGGTGCTGTATAGGCGGTGACCGTGACGTTGTCGCCCCGGAACGAGGGCTAGAGAATGATGTCAGGGGCGGTATCGGGGCCGCCGCCTGAGATGGAGGCGGCCTGCTGCTCTTGTGGACTGCCAACGGGGGTGTAATTGCCACCCACCGCAGCGGCTGGACTACAGGCGTTGGACCGGCTTGCGATGAGGTCGGGCGCCATGGGTGCCTCCTTCGATCGACGCGTCGCCGCTGCGGTGAAGCGGCGATACTCATATTTGAGAGGAAAGATTCTCAAATCCCGCTGGACTCCCTGGATACGTGGATCCGCCAGTATGGTCCGCTCGGTCAGGTGCCGCTGTGGAACTCGTTGTAGAGCTCGGGCAGGAACTGGGCGAGATGGTTCATCTCCTGGCCGCAGTGCAGCATCAGGTCCCGAGCAAGGTCCAAGCCGGGTATCAGGTCGCGGATGTCGATCGCGGCGCCGCGCGCGACCGCTCGCGCGGAGTGGCTGAGGTCGGGTGTCCGGGTCCCGTAGACCTCGAGGTAGAAGCGGCTGCGCATCTCGCAGCCACCCGGGACGGGCCGGACCTGATGGGCGAGCCAGCCCAGATCCACTGGTGCCACACTGCTGCCTACCCGCGCCAGGATCATGGTGTGCTCGTCGGGGAAGGTGAACCCGTAGCTGACCGGGTCGCGGAACGCGATGGCCAGTTGTTGGAGCTTCGGGCCGATGTACTCGTCGACGTAGCTGACGTTATCGATGTACTTCGCGCGATCGGGTAACGGCCGATCAGTGTTGTCGACAGCGGCTTCACTGAACATGTGTGCATCGGGATGCCACAGTTTGTACCGCGCCGACTCCACGATGTGCCAGCCGAACCACCAATCCCACATGGCCGCCGTCACCCGGGGCATTTCAGTGCGCACGGCAACCCACACGGTCCCGGAATTTGTTTGTCCGTAACCGGTTTCGACCGGCGAATACCCCGTCGGCGAGAGTTCGGTGACCAGTGTCGAGAAGTCGGGGATCTGTTCGGCTGGCGTTGCAGGCTTGGCGTAGGCATCGACAACCCCCGGCTGGGGTGGGGCGGTTCGGGCGGCCATGAAATGCGCGTACGGCTTGGCCATGTCTTGCGGTGAGTACCCGGCGTAGCGGGTGTTGTCCTCGGGAGCCTGTGCACGCGCACGCACTGCATTGGCGGCCGTCGCGGTAAGTCCTCCTGCTGCGGCTGCCCCGATCGCCAGAACTCGACGCCGACTCAATCTGGCCAATCTCAACATGTGCCGAGGCTAGCTGTGTGTATCCGGTCTGCGGAACCGGTGACGGTAGGTATGTGAAATGGCACAACCGAGACAGCAGCGCGCCCGAATTCGGTACAGCGGGGCCGGGATTGCTGAGCTGGCGCTACACGTGCTTGGGGGAGATCGGGCCGTACGGCCTCACCTGTTGCGCGGTCGACGCAGCCGCCCGGCCAGGTCGATGACCACCCGCCGATCCGGCAATGTTTGCTGGAAATGGTAGCCGACGAGCACACAAAGCTCTTGTTGGACTGGGGATTTGGGAATCGGCATCGTCAGTTTCTCGAAGCCGACGTAGGAGATCGAAGCTACGGTGCTGGGCGCTGTGAGCGCCGCAGCCACGCGTAGCTTCTCATCTCTCCTTACCGTGTCGGTCGGTAGTTCGTTGTGCGGAAGAGCTTCCCCGAGATCGATCGGTGGAGTTGGGTGTTACGGCAACTGATCGGGTTCACATATGGATGGCGGTTGTGCCCGTAGCGATGTAGCCGCCGCGGCGGTAGAGCAGCAGGCTGAGGACGAGGCCGACGGCGAAGATGCCGGCGGACCACCAATAGGCGGCATCGTAGGCCTCGAGAGAGGCATGGGCGAGGACCATGGGGTCCGCCGGGTTCTTCCCGGTCATGTATTCGGTGGCGGCCGAGGCGGACATGGTGGTGAGCAGGGCCGTGCCGATGGAGCCGCCGATCTGCTGGGCGGTGTTGACCGTCGCGGACGCGACGCCTGCGTCGGCCGGGTCCACACCGGCGACGGCGAGGCTCATTGCGGGGGCCATGACGAGGCCGAATCCGAGGCCGAGCATGATCAGCGACGGCATGATGTCGGTGGCGTAGCTGCTGTCGAGGCCGAGTCGGGTGAGCAGGACGAGGCCGGCGACGGCGACTCCCATACCGAACGGCACGGTGGGTTTGGGACCGATTCGGGGCAGAAGTACGGTCGAGGCGAGGGTGGAGCTGACGATGAGTCCGGCGACCATGGGCATGAACGCCAGCCCGGTGCTGACGGGGCTGTAGCCGAGTGTCTGCTGCATGTAGTAGGTGAGGAACAGGAAGATTCCGAACATGCCCGCGCCGGTGATCATGACGGCTAGGAAGGAGGCGGCGCGGTTACGGTCCAATACGACGCGCAGCGGCAGCAGTGGGTTGGCGGCTCGGGTCTGCCACCCGGTAAATCCGATGAGCAGGCCGGCGCCGCCAGTGAGAAAACCCCACGTCTCTATTGAGCTCCAGCCGTGGGATTCGGCGTTGGAGAATCCGTATACCAGGCCGAAAAGGCCAGCTGAGACCAGGGCGGTACCCAACAGGTCGAGTTTGGCGGTGGTGTCGCGCAGCGTTGTTCGCAGCAGCAGGAGACCGCCGGCCAGGGCGACCACGGCGAACACCAGATTGACGTAGAGGGTCCAGCGCCAGTCCAGATACTCGGTGAGGACGCCACCGAGCAGCAGCCCGATGGCGCCGCCGCCGCCGGCGATCGCACCGAAGATGCCGAATGCCTTGCCACGCTCGGCCGGATCGGTGAAGGTGACCGTCAGCAGCGATAGCGCGGCCGGCGCGAGGAGTGCGCCGAACAGACCTTGGGCGGCGCGGGCGGTGACGAGAACTTCGAAATTCGGTGCGGCTCCGCCGAGGGCTGAGGCGACGGCGAACCCGACCAGGCCCACGAGGAAGGTCGCCTTGCGGCCGAACAGGTCGGCGATCCGCCCGCCCAGCAGCAGCAGGCTTCCGAACGCCAGCGCGTAGGCCGTGATGACCCATTGTCGTGCGGAGTCGGAGAAGCCGAGGTCCAGCTGGGCGGATGGCAGCGCGATATTCACGATCGTCGCATCCAGCACCACCATCAGCTGGGCGATCCCCACGACGGCGAGGATCCCCCAGCGGCGCCGCGGACCGTCGCCGGTGGATTCGGGTATGCCGGTCGAACCGGCGGTAACGGAGGGCAAGGACATGACGGGTTCCTTACTTCTTGGTAGGGCGTTCTCAAAAAGGTGTTCGTGTAGGGGTCTTCAGGGCAGGTCTTGGTGCCCGAGCACCGGGAGTAGTCCGTCGGTCACAAACCGTCGGGCGAAGGCAGCGTCGGCGTAGCTGCCTGCGTGGATCGGCCGTAGCAGCAGTCCGCCGACGATGAGCGCGGGCAGGAAATCGGTCGACGGTGGAACCGCGGCCAGTTCGCCGCGGACCACCGCCCGCTCGACGATGCCGTGGAGTTGCTCGTCGTTAGGCTTGAAGAGCGTCTCGCGGATGGCCGTCGCGAGCTCGGGATCCAGCAGCGCGACGTGCATCAGCGCCGCGAACAGCAGCGTCTCTTTCTCGGCGTGCACGATCAGCCGTTCGCATACTGTCAGGAGATCGCCGGTCAGGGTGCCGGTGTCGATCCCGTCGAATTGGATCGCTTGGGTAGCGCGTAGCGCGGCCGCGACCAGCTTCGGCTTGGTGCCCCACATTCGATACAGCGTCGCCTTGCTGCACCGGCCTCGGGCAGCCACAGCGTCCATGGTGAGTGCCTCGTAGCCCGTCTCTCTCAGAACGTGCACAGTGGCCTCGAGAAGTTCGAGCTCTCGCGCGGTTGTCACCCGCGGCCTGCGAGCCGGCTCTGCAGTCACCACAACCTCCAGCTGGGTACGAAACGGTTTCGTTCTATCCGAAACGAGATCGTACTATCCGAGCTCATGGTCTGTCACTATTCGGCAGCGACAAAGATGGCTCGGCCGCCGAGCCGCTGGCGCGACAGCTCCACCACGGAGGGCGCGCGGTTGGTGGCGTTCGCCGCGCGGGGCGGCACCTACTCCTTCGCGGGAACTGTTTCCCGTCCTGTGGCCTCTGCCTCGGAGGAGCGATCGAATCCGCGATGGCGTCGGCGGCAAGGAATTCCGGTGGCAGTTTCGTAGAGTCGGCTCCCGCTCACCCCCGAGCGACTCTCAGAATTTTGGCAGACTCTTCTCACGTTCCGATGGCTGCATGCGCCTGGTGCATGTGTCGACAATGTGCTGGGCACCGCGGCCCGCGAGCCGTTCACCAGTTGAAGAACAGCCGTTCGCACGGCATTCTGCGGAGCCCATCGAGGTTGTCGGCAAGCAGTTCGATTTTCTCGGAATGCTTTTGCTGCCAATCCCGGATGAAGTTCCGCGCTGCCGTGGCGGTCGCGCGGTAGTCGAAGACTTCGCCGCCGAGAAGCACTCGAGGTGTACGTCACCTTCGGTTGGGAGTGGGGATTCGTCAGCCATGCGAAGTCGACCTGCGGGGCGTCAGCGGGGCAGCATTGCCTTCACCATGGCGAGGAAACGAGACGCGGGACGAAGGCCATGACGGGCCCGCGGTCACGTTGGCTGTCGAGGAACATGAAGTCGCTGACAATCATGCCGAGGGTGTCGAGGTACCAGCCGAGCGACTTGTTGAAGGTGCGTGTCTCCTTCACCAGATGCTTGAGCCGCTGCACGCAGGCCGGTTCGCGGGGCGGGCGCTGGGGGGTATTGATGCGGATCGGATCGACCCCGACGTTGAGTGAAAGGGGCTGCTGTTCGGGCAACGCTGGTAGGTGCTCGGTTCCGTGGACGACGCGGACCGGCATGCCGTTGGGGTCCCACAATGACACGACCTTGCCGCCGCCGGGCTGGCGCAGCGGTGACGGCAAGGTTCCGGTCGACCGTGCGAGCCGGTCGAGGTCGCCGGCGTCGGCGGCACGGAAAGCCGGGCCGACAAAACGAGATACCGGCCCCTTGCGTATTACCAGGCTGTGGGTGCCGGCGAAGGTGCCGCGCAGATACAACGCCTGCGTGGTGCGTTCGACCGTTTCGAGTCCGAAAGCGCATGGCCCTGTTCCATTTCCGCTCCCGCGACCGCAAGCACCTGCATGCGCACGGGCAGTTCTGGCATCTGTATTTCGCCTCCGGAGGCATCCTCATCGCCCAGGACGAGGTCGACACTTGGACGTTGCACGGGCTGGTACCACCGGACACCGAGCCCGATGACGTCGACCCGGGTCCTGCTCGACAGCTACGAGATGGAGCGTCGCCCGGTCGCCGAACGCAATCGTGACTGGTCGTTCCGGCACGTCGGTGCCCAGCTGGAAATCCAATCCGAGGTGAACCTCGATCTGATCGGCGCCGACACCGATGAAGGCTGGCGGCATCGTGCCGAAATGTCGGCGTTCATCGCTAAACGCCGGGGTGAGGCATCCAGTCCCGGCGTCGAATACGGCTACTGCTATGA
>NZ_JBFAWD010000018.1:0-68242 GCF_040680135.1 Nocardia sp. NPDC052112
CCTCACCACACGGGGGTATGAGAGAGCCGGAACCAAAAAATATTTGGCACTGACATTCATCGACACACTATTGAGTTCTCAAAGAACACACGCACGCAACTCGACCCCAGATTCTCTCGGGGGGCTTGTTGAGGCAACTTTCCTAGCCTAGCCAACCGCCCGCGCAGAGTCAAGTCTGCTCGTTCGATCCGGCAACGCTGATCGTCAGGCGCTCCTCGTCCTACCTCGTTTCCCAGGCCACTTGCTCAACGTTTCCGCTGCGCTCTGGGCTCCGGGTCGGTGTCCGTGTCGCTCTGACTTGGACAAAGTTACGCGGCGGGGAACGACGAGTCAAATCCGCACTACACGGATGTCATTTCGCAGGTCAGAGGCCATCCGACACCCCAGAAAACCGGCTCGGGCCACCCGAATGTGACCCGAGCCACGTGATCTTTATGCGCCCGCCCGCAGTACGCCCGCGAAGTTCCGCTTACCGCGGCGCAGCACCAACCACCGTCCGTGCAGGTAGTCGGCATCGGCGGGCGTCCATTCCAGATCCGAGATCCGCTCGTTGTTCACCGACGCCCCGCCTTCGTTCACCGCGCGGCGTGCGGCACCGCGGCTCTCCGACAGTCCGGCGGCGACCAGCAGATCGACGATCGTGCTCGGCTCGCCCACACCGACCTCGGCGACTGTGCCTTCGACGGCGGCTTCGCGCAGGGCTGCCGCCAGCGTCGGCTCATCGAGTTCGCGCAGATCCGCGCGTCCGAACAAGGCCTGGCTCGCCAACTGCACGGCCCGGGTATTCGCCTCGCCGTGCACCAGATTCGTCATTTCCTCGGCCAGCTTGCGCTGGGCTTCCCGTGCGTGCGGACGCTCGGCCGTGGCCGACTCCAGCTCGGCCAGCTCCTCCCGGGACAGGAAGGTGAACCAACGCAGGTATCGCACGACGTCGGCGTCGGCGGTGTTCACGAAGTACTGGTACCAGGCGTACGGGCTGGTCATTTCCGGGTCGAGCCACAGACTGCCGCCGCCGGTCGACTTGCCGAACTTCTTGCCGTCGGCCGAGGTGACGAGCGGCACCGTCAACGCGTGCACCGACGCACCGTCGACGCGCCGGTTCAGCTCGACACCCGCGATGATGTTGCCCCACTGATCCGAACCACCGACCTGCAGTGTGCAGCCGTAGTTACGGCGCAGCTGCAGGTAGTCGTTGGCCTGCAAAAGCATGTAGCTGAACTCGGTGTAGGAGATGCCCTCGCCATCCAGACGGCGCTTGATGGTGTCGCGGGCCAGCATGACATTGACCGAGAAGTGCTTGCCGATATCGCGCAGGAAGTCGACGGTCGACAGCTGGCCGGTCCAGTCCATGTTGTTGGCGATGATCGCGCCGGTCGGTGAGTGGTCGAGGTCGACGAAGCGCTCGAGCTGCGACCGGATCCGGACCGCCCATTCGCCGACGGTATCGGTCGAATTCATGGTGCGCTCGCCCACGTCGCGGGGGTCGCCGATGAGTCCGGTGGCTCCGCCGGCCAGCACTATCGGACGATGGCCCGCGCGCTGGAACCGCCGTAGCGCCAGCAGCGGGACCAGATGTCCGGCGTGCAGGCTGGCCGCGGTGGGATCGAAACCGGCGTAGAGGGTCAGCGGCCCGGCGGCTACCGCCGCGCGCAGGGCGTCCAGGTCGGTGGACTGCGCGATCAGTCCGCGCCAGGTCAGTTCGTCGATGATGTCGCCGCTCACGCCTCCGCCTCGCTGGCGCTCAGCTCCAGCGTGCGCGATGCGCGCTGGCACATGGTTCGCTCACTTCGTTCGCTCACGCTTTCCCATCTTTCCGCACCGGTCCCCGCGACCGGCATGCCCCTCAGTGTCACTGTGCGCCGCCACGCACGGCGAACCATTTTCGGTAAACGCCACAACGATCGGCAGACCGCAGTCTGCCGATCGGATGCGTTATCCAGATACTCAGCTGGCCAGCAGCTCCCGCGCCGCGATGATGCTGTCGCGCCGCTGCCAGGCGATCCAGCCGAACACCGCGGCGAGCACCAGCGGGAAGGGCGCGAGCGCGGGCGCGCCGAGCAGAAACACCTGGGTCAGGGCGGCGCAGACCGTGGTGATGGTCAGGCCGACGGCCGCGGGGCCGGTCAGGCGCGGCACCAGCAGGCCGATGCCACCGGCGAGTTCGACAAGGCCGGTGAAGTAGCGGAACCACTGGCCCCAACCGATCGTGTCGAAGGATTCGACCGCGGCATGCGCACCCAGCAGCTTCGGGGCGGACGAGGCGATGATGAAGAACAGCGCGAGCAGGATCTGCACGGTCCACAGCGCGGTATTCATCTTCTTGCCGGGGCGGTAGGCGACGGTGGTGGTGGTGGTGATCGAGGCGGCGGGGGCGATGGCGGTCATCTGTCTGTCCTTCGAGTCGGTCGCGCCGGGTGCAGCGCGTTCAACAGATAGGACTGACACCGTGCCGAAAACTCATCGCCGGCCCCGAAAATTCTTGTGACCTGGAGCTATACCGCCTCGATCGGGGCACGCGGGCTGCGCCGGTAGACCGAGACCGCAGGCGATGCGAGCCAGAATCGCCACGGCACATCCGCCGCACTGCTGACCCCGACACGCGGTCCGCTGGAGATCTCGGCGGGGTCGACCGCACCGTTCAGCTGCAACCGGATCGGCGAGGCCGGATCGAACAGCGGAGTTCCGTAGTCGCTCAGCGTGATTCCGAGCGCGCTACCGAGATTCCCAGGGCCCCTTGCCAAATCGGCATCGGTACGGGCAGCGGGCCGACGCTGTCGGGCCGTCGCCGCCCCGGCGATCACTTCCCCCGACCGGATGAGTACCGCACTCGCCGTGCCGTCCGGACCGCTGGTCACGTTCACGCACATATGCATGCCGTAGCTGAGGTAGACGTACAGCACTCCGGCGGGTCCGAACATCACCGCGTTGCGCTTGGTTCGCCCGCGTCCGGAATGCGATGCCGGATCCGGCCACGGCCCGGCCGGATCGCCGCCATATGCCTCGACCTCGACGATTCGCACGCCGACCGGTCCGGCCCACAGCGTCGAGCCGAGCAATCGGCGAGCCGCGGCGGGCGGCTCGACCACGAGTTCCTCATTACGCACGACTCACCATTGTTCCCGAAAGTCAGACATAGCGACTGTGCTGGCCCGAGCGCAGCGTGACCAGATCATCGATGATCACCGCGGCATAGCCGACCGCGACCAGCACCGCGAGCTGTGCCCAGGCGACCCACGCGATACCGATCGGGATGGTCGCGGCCACGGCCGCGGCGGCGAGCAGTCGCGACCACGGGCGGGGCAGACCGAGAGCGAGCCGGAAACAGAATTGGCCGAAGAAATACAGTGCGACACCACCGGAGAGCGCGGCGGCCGCGGCGACGGACGCGGGTTCGTTGCCGTGCGCGATGGTCATATTGATGCCCGCCGCGGCGACGGTGATGCCGATGAGCAGCGGGTAGAGCGCGTAGCCGTAGGCGAGCACGGCGGGACGTGAGCGTTCCCGGTCCGGGACCGCGGCAAGCGCGTGTTCGCCGCGCTCGTCATCGATCCCGAAATAGGCCCACCACAGCACGTAGACCAGACAGAGCCCGAGCGCGACGGTGGCGGTCAGCGGCACAGTGAGCTTCTCCCCGGCTAGCCCCAGACCGATCGCGACCACCGACTCACCGATGGCGACGATGATCACCAACCCGTTGCGCTCGCAGAAATGGCTGGCCCGCACCACGAAATCGCGGGTGTCGACCAGATATGGGCTGAGTACCTGCACCACGAATGCCAGACCCCAGCACAGGTACTGCCACCATCCGTGTACGAATCCGCCTGCGAGCACGAGCGCCGCCGCGAGCGCATTCAGTGGCGCGATGCGCTTGATCGCCTGGGTCGCCGAGGTGCCACCGCTGACCCAGAACAGCGCCGTGTGCACGGTATTGACCAGGACGTAGCCCAGACCGAAGGCCAGACCCGTGCCGTGGAACGCGTCCGGGATCGCCAGCGCGAGCACGAAGAATCCGAACATGCCGATCAGCAGCAGGGTGCGGCGCTGCGAATTGCTCGGCGCCACTTCGTTGGTGAGCCAGACGTAGCCGCTGTACATCCACCAGATGACCCCGAACAGCACCACCACCTGAGCCAGTGCCTCCCAGCCGGGATGGTGGGTGAAGACGTGGGTCAGCTGGGTAATGGTGAAGACGAAGACGAGATCGAAGAACAGCTCGAGGGTGGAAACCCGAACCTGTCCCCCGTCCACGTTCGGTTCCGCGGTCTGGCTGGTCACGGCAGGATCGTAAAGCAACACGCCGGAGCTGACCCGCCGAGTGGTTACCCGAGGACGTCGGTCCCCATGTACAGCCCCTTCAGCTTGCTCGGGTTCACCTGGAAGCGCAGGTTGTGGATGTGGCCATCGATGATGTCGTAGGTGAACGCCGCCACCGGATTCCCGTCGATGCGCGCGAGCGCACCGAGTTCCCCGTTGATATGCGCGGGCTCGAGGACGATGCCCGCGACCGAGGGCTTGGCGAGTACGCCGAGGACCCAGCGGGCCACATGATCCGGTCCGTAGAGCGGACGCCGGGCCGCGGTGACCACGCCGCCGCCATCGGACCACGAGGTGACATCGGGAGCGAGCAGATCCATCAGCGCGTTGAGATCGCCACCGGCGCAGGCGGCCATGAACCGTTCGGTGACGTGGGTGCGCTCGGCCTTGTCGGTATCGAAGCGCAGGCGCCGAGATTGCACATGTGAGCGGGCCCGATGCGCGATCTGTCGCACAGTGGCCTCGGGCTTGTCGAGGGTGTCGGCGATTTCGGCGTGGCTGTAGCCGAAGACCTCGCGCAGCACGAACACCGCGCGCTCCACCGGGCTCAGGGTCTCCAGGACCACCAGCATCGCGGTGGAGACGGTGTCCGCCAACTCGGTCTCCTCGGCGATATTCGGTGAGGTCAGCAGGGGTTCGGGCAGCCAAGGGCCGACGTAGGTTTCGCGTTTGGCCTTGGCGGAGGTGAGCCGGTTCAACGACAGATTGGTGACCGTGCGTACCAGATAGGACTTGGGATGCTGGACTGACGACTGATCGGTGTCATTCCACTTCAGCCAGGCGTCCTGGAGGACGTCCTCGGCGTCGGTGACGGTGCCCAGCATCCGGTAGGCGGTGGAAAAGAGCAGCCGCCGGTGTTCGATGAACGGATCCTGTCCGGTCGTAGCGTCGACCATGCTCATCCGCCTCCCTGAATATTCAGGTCATCCATGTCAGGTGCGCGTGAATCGAGAAAGAATCTACCGCCCGCCGCGGGTTTTCCCGGCGAGCGGCAGATTTTTTGCGCCGTCACGCGGTAGCACGCGTGGCCTTGCCCCCCTTGGACAGCTGGACCGAGACCGTCATCTTCTTACTGAGTTTGAAGCTCGGCACCGGGCTGCTGCTCACGCCCTCCTTGTACAGCACGGCGGCACGTCCGGTCAGGTAGAACCGGCCCGGCGTGTCGTCGGCCTTCGTGAACTGGATGACCGCATCCTTGCGGCCGAGGCTGACCGGCTGGTGGAAGTAGCCGAATCGGAACGGCTTGACGGTCTTGCCCTTCAGCTGCCGCGCGATGGTGTCGGCGGTGTAGGCGGCGGTCGGCAGACCGGATTGGCAGGTGCCGTGGATCTGGCCCCAGGCCTGGCGCACCGCGGCCGCATCGCCGATGGCGTGAATATTCGGGTGAGAAACCGACCGCAAGGTCGGATCGACCACGATCAGCCCGCGCGCATCGGTTTCGATGCCCGACTGTGCGGCAAGTGGCGAGACCCGGACACCGGTGGTCCACAGGGTCAGATCGGCCGAAACCAGTTCGCCGTCGGCGAGTTCGACCGCATCCGGGAGCACCTTGGTGACCACCTGGCCGACCTCTCGGGCGACACCGAGCCGATCGAGTGCCTTGTTCAGGTAGGCGCGAGCCTTATCGCCCATCATCGCGCCCGGTTCGGTGCTGCTGATCAGCGTGACGCGCAGTCCCGGGTAGCTCTCGGCGATTTCGGTCGCCGCCTCGATACCGGTCAGACCACCGCCGCAGACCGCGACGGTGCCCGACTTGGCGGCGACCACCGCGAGGTGTTCGGAGAAGCGGTGCGCGGTGCGCGGATCGTTCAGGGTCCAGGCGTGATCGGCGGCGCCGGGCACAATGCCGGTGTCGGTGCTGCTGCCGAGCGCGTAGATCAACTCGTCGTAGTGCAGTGTGCCGGTGCCGTCGACGTAGACCCGCTGCGCGTCGGGATCGATGGAAGTCGCCCAGCCCTGGACGAATTCGACGCCCGTCCCAGCCAGGATCTCCGGAATCCGGTTATCGGCCAACCGCTGTCCGGCGGCGACCTGATGCATGCGCAGCCGCTCGGTGAAGCGGGCGGACGGGTTGACGAGAGTGATCGCGACGTCGAGTTTGCGGGTCCGTCGGGCCAGTCGGACGGCGGCAAGCATGCCGGTGTAGCCCGCGCCGAGTACGACGATCCGATGCTTTGCGGTGGGCCCACCCGTCACCCGGCCACCACCCCTCATCGAATCGCTACGCGATGCTGTACTCATGATTGCTCCCCATGGTCGGTGTCACCTGGTCAGGTTTGTCGGTTGGTGACGACCATCGGACAAAGCACTGTCACCGGACGTGACAGCCATGCGATGTGACGTGGGGCACACACCGGATCAGGGGTGAAATGGGGACGCTCCCGGATGTGGTCAGGGCCCGGTCATCCCTACCGTCTGCGGCATGTCTTCGGTTTCCCGCCCGCGGTGGTTGCGGCGCTTGCTCTTGATTGTCGCGGCGGTCGCGACGGTATTGCCGCTAGCGGTTGGCGGATGCGTAACGTGGGTGTATCGCAGTGCGGCCATATCTACTGTCGGCAGTACCGAACTCGACAACGAGCTCGCGATTCCACCGCTGGCTCAGTCCCGCGTGCGCGCGGATGGCACGCGTGTGTTCGAACTCGAAATGCGCTCGGGGCAAAGGGAATTCCAAGCGGGGAAGGCGACCGAGACATGGGGGTTCAACGGCGACTATCTCGGACCGACGCTGCGGGCGCGGCGCGGGGAGAAGGTGGAAGTCGAAGTCCGGAACAATCTTTCGGAGCAGTCGACCGTGCACTGGCACGGGATGCATTTGCCAGCGGCGATGGACGGCGGGCCACACCAGATGGTGCCGGCCGGTGGCACGTGGACACCGCACTGGACCGTGGATCAGCCCGCCGCCACCCTCTGGTACCACCCGCATCCGCACGGTGCGACCGAACAGCACGTCCGGCGTGGGCTCGCGGGGCTGTTCCTACTCGACGACGAGGTGTCCGAAGGACTTTCGCTGCCGAAGAACTACGGCGTCGACGACCTGCCGGTCATCGTCCAGGACGTGAAATTCCGTGGCAGTCAGCTCGATTCGTCGCACGGCATGTTCCGCGACGTCGGGTTCCTCGGCGACCGGACCATGGTGAACGGAACCCTCACGCCGTATCGGAATGTCGGCGATGAGCTCGTGCGATTGCGGCTGCTCAACGCTTCGACGGCGCGGGTCTACACCTTCGGCTTCGCCGACGATCGCCGGTTCTCACTGGTCGGCACCGATGGCGGCCTGCTGGAGCGTCCTGTGGCACTCGATCGGGTGCGGTTGTCGCCGGGCGAGCGCGCCGAGATCGTGGTTCGCATGCGGCCCGGCGAACGCACCGTGCTGCGCAGCACGGAACTCGATGCGGGACTGGACTTCTGGACGCAGCGATTCGCGGGCGGTGACGACAGCTTCGATATCCTGGAACTGCGTGCGGCATCGATATTGCGGCCATCGCCGCAATTGCCGGCGGCACTGGCACATCCGTCCACGCCGGATGGCTCCGATGCGGTGCGTGAGCGCAGCTTCGAACTGAATCTGAGTGGCATCAACGGCAGTCCGATGGCAATGGATCGGATCGATCTGACGGTCATCCGGGGCACCGCCGAAACCTGGGTGGTGCACAACAACGACGGCATGCCGCACAACTTCCACATTCACGATGTGCAGTTCCGCGTCCTCGAACTCAACGGTGCGCCGCCGCCCGACGCACTGACCGGGCCGAAGGACACCATCTTCCTGCCGCCGAATGCCACCGCGAAACTCGCCATGCGATTCGACGGACCCGCCGATCCGAACTCGCCGTACATGTATCACTGCCACCTGCTCTGGCATGAGGACCAGGGCATGATGGGCCAGTTTGTCGTCGTCGAGCCCGGCCGGTCGGCGAGCACACCGGCACATCACCACTGACAGGTCTTGCCCGAAGAGCCGGGCCGCGCTAAATTCATCACATAGTGAATTCAACACTCGATGAATTGAGGCGTCCCATGCCGGACCTGCACTCATCCCATGCCGTCGAGGTTCGCAACCTCACCGTGCGCCGCGGCGGCCGCGAAGTCCTACACAACATCTCGCTGACCATCCCGCGCGGATCCATTACCGGATTGCTCGGACCGTCGGGATGCGGCAAGACCACGCTCATGCGCAGCATCGTCGGCACCCAGATCGTGGCGTCCGGCGAGATCTCCGCACTCGGACTACCCGCGGGCTCAGCGGAATTGCGGCATCGAATCGGCTACGTAACCCAGGCGCCGAGCATCTACCGCGATATCAGTGTGCGCGAGAACGTCGGCTACTATGCCGCGCTCTACGGCCGTGATCGCGACGATGTCGACGAGGCCATCGCCGCGGTCGGCCTGTTGGATCACGCTCGTCAGCGCGGCGATGAACTCTCCGGCGGCCAGGAGACCCGCGCCTCGCTGGCCTGCGCCCTGGTCGCACAGCCGGAGGTGCTGATCCTGGACGAGCCGACGGTCGGCCTGGATCCGGTACTGCGGGTCGACCTGTGGAAGCAGTTCCACGAACTGGCCGCGAACGGAACGACGCTACTGGTCTCGAGCCACGTCATGGACGAGGCCGAACACTGCGACAAACTGCTCCTGCTGCGCGAGGGCGACCTGCTCGCCCAGCTCAGCCCGGACGAACTGCGCACCGAGACCGGTGAGCAGAACCTGGAACAAGCCTTCCTCGCGCTGATCACGATGGGACGTGCGGCATGACTACCACCCTCGTACCCCGCCACCGGACACCGACACTGCGTCCCTACACCGCGACGACCGGACGCATCCTGCGTCAGCTGCGCAACGACCACCGTACTGTCGCAATGATTCTCGTGGTTCCCGCGATCCTGATGGCGCTGCTCTACTTCATCTACAAGGACACCCCGACCAATCCGCTCAACCCGGTGCCGATCTTCGATCGTGTCGGCATCAGCATGCTCGGCATCCTGCCGTTCATCGTGATGTTCCTGATCACCGCGATCGCCATGCAGCGCGAACGCACCTCCGGCACCTTGGAGCGGCTGCTGACCACCCCGTTGTCGAAACTCGATCTGCTCGCCGGTTACGGCACCGCCTTCTCGTCGGCCGCGGCGGCGCAGGCGGCGGTGGCCTGTGTGGTCTCTTTCGGGCTACTCGGTCTCAATTCGGCGGGCAGTCCGGTCTGGGTGGTGGTGATAGCCATGGTCGACGCGATCTGCGGTGTCGCACTCGGGCTATTGGCAAGTGCCTTCGCGCGCACCGAATTCCAGGCCGTACAGTTCATGCCGGTGGTGGTCGCTCCGCAGATCTTCCTGTGCGGCCTACTTGTTCCGCGTGCACAGCTGCCCGGCTGGCTGGAGGCGATCAGCAATGTGATGCCGTTGAGCTACGCGGTCGATGCGCTGCAACAGGTTTCGACGCATTCGGATGTCACCGGTCAGATGCTACGTGATCTGGCCGTCGTTGCCGGCTTCGCGATCGTCGCGCTCTGCCTGGGCGCGGCGACGCTACGACGGCGGACCGCGTGACGGCCGAGGAACCGACGACCAACGGCGACCGGGGCAGCCGCTCCGGTCGCCGGCCGGGTCGATCCGGGGCCCGCGAGGACATCCTCGCGGCGGCCCGCACCCGTTTCGCCGAGATCGGATTCGACAAGACCTCTATTCGCGCGGTCGCGGCCGACGCCGGAGTCGATCCCGCGCTGGTCCACCATTACTTCGGGACCAAACAGCAATTGTTCGCCGCAGTGGTCGAGTTGCCGGTCGACCCGGAGGTCACGCTGCGTCGGATCGAGGCGGCACCGCTGGATCGGCTCGGCGAAACCATCCTCGGCTCGGTGCTCGCGGTATGGGACTCCCCCGCGGGTCCCGGGGTCGTCGCGATGGTGCGCAGCATTATCGCAGGCAGCGATACCGCGCTGGCCAGGACGTTTGTCCTGGATGTCGTCCTGGAACGGGTGCGGATGCGGATCGTGACGCCCGAGGATGACGGCCGTGCCCGGGTCGCATTGGTGGGGACACAGATGATCGGCGTGCTGGTCGCGCGCAAGATTCTGGAGATCGAGCCGCTGGCCTCGATGCCGATTCCCGAACTCGTCGCCGCCGTCGCCCCCACACTCCAGCGCTATCTCACCGGTGAAATCGATACTCCCGCACAGTAATTCGCGGTGGCGCCCGCTAGCCCGCGCCACCTGACGGATAGCTGCTCAGGCGTCGGCGTGCTGGCTGGTGAACGCGGCGTGCTCGACGTCGGTGACATCGCGGGCCTCATCGATCAGCAGGACCGGAATGCCGTTCTCGATCGGGTAGGCACGGCGCAGGCGCGGGTTGTAGAGCGCGGTGGCACCCTTGTCATCGCGGACCAACAGCAGCGGACCCTTGTCCTGCGGGCAGGCGAGCAGGCTCAACAGGGTGGCGTCCAAGGCGGTTTCCTCCGGCATGATCGATAACCTACCCGGCGCCTAGAACCGTTACGCACCCGAACCGGCCGACGGTTCCCGCCGGAACGAGATGTAGCGATGGCCGAAGTAGCTGGCGACCGCGACCAATCCCATCACCACGACCGCCGCGGGCTTACTCGGCAGGTGCAGCACCGAGACGGCCAGCGACAGCAGCGCCATATTCATCAGCAGCCCACCGGAATTCACCCCGACGAACCGGATGAAATCACGAACGACATGGCCGTGCACCCGGAACACCAGCGTGCGGTGCAGTACGAACGCGATGACGATGCTGATGGCATAAGCCAGCACCACGGCGGCGGCGGGCGGCACGCTATCGCCGAGGATTGCCAGCCACATGACCGTCAGCCCCATCCCGAGCGCGGTATTGAAGCCGCCGACCACCGCGAAGGCGACCTCCTGCCGGTGCACCAGCCGCAGCAACGGCCCCGGATCCTCGGCTCCCGTCGCCCCCGCGTGCGCCCCGGTCTCGCTCACGCTCACCGGATCGCGTCCACTAGATCGGGCTCCGGCACCGGACTATCCTCGGTCGGCCGAACCGGGGTACCGCCGTCCGGCTCGTCATGACGGTTCCTGCGCAGGTACAACCATTGCAGCGCGCCCACCCCGAACACTGCCAGCAACGCCGTCACGCCGCCCAGCTTCCACCCCGGCGGACGCCAGGTCAGCTCCAGGTCGGCATTCTTGGCGCCCGCCGGAATATCCACGGCGACAAAGGTTTTCGCGACAACGCTGATCGGAATCTCGTGACCGTTCAGCGTCGCCCGATATCCGGGCCAGCCGAGCCGGGCGAAGACCACCCGCCCACCGTGTTCGGAGTTCACCCGCACCCGGCTGCTCAGCTCCGACTCCGACACCGACGTCGCGGTGCCGCCCTCGACGGCAGCGATCCGCCCGTTCTGCGCGGAGCTCAGCCCGCTCGTACGCTCGAGCACCGCGATGTACTTTTCGTGGCCCGGGTAGTCGACCCACTTCCAGCCCGGTGGCGCGGGCTGATTACGCGCGTCCGGGTAGAGCGCGCGCTGGAGCACCACCCGGTCGACCTTCATCAGATCGACGACGGTCGCACCTGTGGTCGGCTCGACCGCGAATGCCCGTCGGTACGCGTCGGGGCAGACGCTGGTGTCCCAGCGCATGCACAGCATCTCGCCGAACCAGAAGTGCCCGTTCGGTGTGTAGCCGCTGACATAGGTCAGCTCCAGGTCCTTGGCGTAGTTGCCGAACACCAGTGAGCCATAGCCGCCCTGCAGCGTCCGCTCACCCGGTTGGATCAGCGCGCGGTCGGCGAGTTGCAGTGTGGTGCCGGGGAAGTCGGGGAACGCGGCCTTCATCTCCGAGCGCCGCTCCGGCAGATTCCAGCTCATCGGCGTCGGCTGCGCCGCATACACCTGCAGGAATGCGATCGGGAATATCGAGATGATGGTCAGCGCACAGGCCGCCGCCGTCCCTCGGCGCAGGCCCAGCCACACCACCGCGGCCCCGAGCGCCGCGATGCCGAGGGCCGCGACAACGTGCCACACGACCTCGCGCGGCGCCGCCGTGAACGATCGCACCCACAGCAGCCCGATCAGCACCGCCGCCGCCATGCCGCGGTGGCGCCAGTTGCGGACGGTGGCGTAGCGGCCCAGCAACACACACACCAGCACCAGCAGACCGAGAGCCAGCATCGGAAGCACTCGGGCGGGCCAGCGCAGCGGGCCGATGGTGCCTGGGCCCGCGGTCCACATCAGCGCCATGATCGCGACGAGCGCGATCGCGGTGAACTCGCGCCAGTTCTCGCGCGCCTTGCGCCAGTCGATGAAGGCCAGCGCCGGAATCAGGAACCAGGCGATATAGACCACCGGCATCGGCTGTATGTAACCCCACCACGAGTTGTACGCGGGCAGCGTGCTCGGCAGGCTGGCGTTGAGCGATTCCGACCACGGCACGGTCAGGAACTGGTCGTTGTTGATCTGCGCGGTGCCGCGCCAGGTCACCTTCGCCGACAGCATGCTCGGCAGATAGGTCGCGAGCCCGGCAAGCGCGGCGCAGGCCGCAACCGCGAGCAGGCGCACCGACGGCAGCCACCGGCGCTGGTAGACCACCTCACCGACGGCGACAGCTCCGATCATCAGACCGGCCTCGACGGCCGGGAAGATGTACTGCACCGAAATCGCCAGGTAGAGAAAGACAAAAGTGGGGATCGGCCCGCTGCGTCCGCGCGCATAACGGACGCCGCTGGCCCAGGCATGCACCAGCCACGCGGTTCCGGTTAACGCGGTGTACCAGCTGGCCTCATCGAAGAAGAGCAGCCATCCGGAGAAGGGAATCGCGATGCCCGCGACCGCCGCCCATGCGGTCCTCGCGCCGTACTCCAGGCAGATCCGGTACACGCCGAGCCCGAGGATGATCGCGAAGATCAGCTTTACCACCGTGGTGTAGAGCGCGATATTGTCCACCGAGGGCGCGATCAGATCGATGAGCAGCTGCGGCGGATTCAACAGGCCGGCCTCTTCGATGGCGTAGTTGCCCGCCATCCAGTGCTCGGGAACCAACACCGGGAACCGGCCCTCACGCAACTGTCGCCCGAGCATCACCCAGAGCGGACCGTACTGCGACTCGCTGTCATCGGTATAGAAGTGCCGGACGTTGGCCAACAGAACCGCGACGTAACCCGCAATCACACCGAATGCGGTAACGAGACCCCACTTGACCACATCCCGCCGGGCGGGGGCGCTACTTTCCACCACGAGTCCCAGACCCTACAGCCCGCGCCGCCCGGTGTCGCACGCCCACCGGGCGGCGCCTCGTTCCCGCAGCGGTGTCCTCGCGCCCGTCGGCGGTTCGGCTACCGGGTGCGGGTCAGCGGTCACGAAAAAACTTCGGCCAGTTCACGTTCCGGCTCGCCGGTCGGGTGGTCGGCGACGGCCGCCGCGTCCCGCCGCCGGGACCGCACATACAGCCACTGCAATATGCCGATACCGGACAATCCGGCCACCATGGTGGCGATGCCGATCTTCCAACCCGGTGGACGCCAGGTGAGCACCAGTTCGGCATTCTGGGTACCGGCCGGAATGTCCACGGCGACGAAACTTTTCGCGACCACCTTGATCGGAATCTGCGCACCGTTCAGGGTGACCCGGTAGCCCGGCCAGCCGAGGCGCGCGAATACCACCCGGCCACCCTCGGTCGAGGACACCCGCACCCGGCTGGTCGTGCCGGTCTCGGAGATCGATGTCGCCGTCACGTTCTTGGCATCCGCTACCCGGCCGTTCACCGTCGAGATCAGGCCGTTCTCCCGCTCCAGCACCGAGATATAGCGCTCGTGACCGGGATAGTCGACCCACTTCCAGCCCGCCGGCGCGGGCTGATCGCGGGCGTCCGGGAACAGCGCGCGCTGCAATACGACGCGGTCCAGCTTCATCAGATCGACCAGCGGTCGACCGGTGGTCGGTTCGGGAGCGAACATCCGACGGAAGGCATCCGGGCACACGCTGCTGTCCCAGCGCATGCACAGCAGCTCGCCGAAATAGAAATGGCCGGTCGGCGTATAGCCGTTGACGTAGGACAGGTCCAATGACTTGGCGTAGTTGCCGAAAACCAGGGAACCGTAGGCGCCGTCGAGACTGTTGTCCTGCGGCTGCAGCAGCCCGCGCTCGGCGAGTTGGATGGTATTGCCGGGAAAGTCCGGGAACACGGCAGCGGCCTGCGAGCGGTTGGTCGGCAGGTTCCATGTCATCGGGGTCGGCTGGGCGGCGTTGACCTGGAAGTAGGCAATCGGGAACATCGCGACAATGGCCAGCGCACAGCCCGCGGCCACGCCCTTGGTGCGATCCAGCCACACCACACCGGCACCGAGCGCGACCACCGCCACCACCGCGACGACATGCCAGATCACATCGTGCGGATCGGCGGAGAAGGTCCGCACCCACAGCAGGCCGATCAACACCGCGGCGGCAATGGCGCGCTGCTTCAGGTCACGGACCGTGCCATAGCGCCCGAGCAGCACGCACACCAGCACCAACAGGCCGATCGCGAGCATCGGCAGTACCCGCACCGGCCAGCGCAGCGGACCGATCGTGCCCGGACCGGCCGACCACATGAGCATCAGTACCGAGAAGACCGCGACCGCGCTGAGTTCGCGCCAGCTCTCGCGTGCGCGTCGCCAGTCGATGAACGCCAGCGCCGGAATCAGGAACCAGGCGATATAGGTGACCGGCATCGGCTGCACATAACCCCACCAGGAGGTGAATGCGGGCAGTGAGCTCGGCAGGCTGGCGTTGAGCGATTCCGACCACGGCACGGTAAGGAACTGGTCGTTAATGATCTCCTGGGTGCCACGCCAGGTCACCTTCGCCGACAGCATGCTCGGCAGGAAGGTCAGCAGGCCGGCGAGGCCGGCACAAGCCCCGGCGATGGTCAGCTTGGCCACCGGCCGCCACTCGCGTCGGTAGATGAGCTCACCCACCGCCACGGCGAAGAGCATCAGGGCCGCCTCGACCGCCGGGAAAATGTACTGGGTGGAGATGGTCAGATACAGGAAGACGAAGACCGGGATCGGTCCGCCGCGTCCGCGGGTATAGCGCACCGACGACGCCCAGGCGTGTACCAGCCACGCGGTGCCGGTGAGGGCGGTCATCCAGCTGGCCTCATCGAAGAAGAGGAAGAAGCCCGACAGCGGGAACGCCACGCCCGCCACCGCCGACCACGCGGGCCTGCCGCCGTAGGCGAGGCAGATCCGATACACCCCGAGCGCGGCGATAACACCGAAGATCAATTTCACCAGGGTCGCGTAGACCGCCATATTGTCGAACGACGGTGCGATCAGATCGATCAGCAGCTGCGGCGGATTGAACAGGCCCGCGTCGTCCATCATGTTGTTGCCCGACATCCACCGTTCGGGCACCAACACCGGGAAGGTGCCGTCGCGCAGAGCGCGACCGAGTCCGATCCACAATCCGGTGTACTGGGATTCGGTGTCGTCGGTGTAGAAGTGCCTGGCGTTGGCCAGCAGGACCGCGATATATCCCGCCACCGCGCCCAGCGCGGTAACGGCGCCCCAGCGCAAGACTTCACGCCGCGAATCACGCTCGGCGGCGCGCGGATCCGGCCCCGCGGCGGTAGCTGGTGTGACCCCGGAGGACCCGCCAGGCGCCGCTGTCGCTGCTGCACTATCCGTCACGAGTTCCAGACCCTACCGTGCGGTGCGCCGCTTGGCATCGACCGCTGACGCGATGATGATGGGGTGATGCGCAGCCCCGAAAGCCGAAACCCGCACCGTGCTAGAGTTCTGGGCGGCTCGGGCCCTGCTGTCCAGCGGGGAGTACCGGCACGCACCGCAATCGAAAGTCGATCCAGCTGATGCCGATTCCCACCACTCCCACGTCCGGTAGCGACGTCGTCGCGACGAACGGCCACACGTGCGGCGATCGCGCGCACACGGTGTCCGTGGTCGTGCCGATCTACCGGGGCGAGGATACGATCGGCCCCTTGGTCGCCGAGCTGAACACGCTGACCGTCCCCACCACCACCCCCGGCGGTGCGGTCTTCGAGATCACCGAGATCATCCTGGTGCACGATCACGGCCCCGATCGCTCCGATGTGGTATTGCAGCAGCTCGAGCACACCTATCCGCAGGTGCGCACCGTCTGGCTCAGCCGCAACTTCGGCCAGGACGCCGCCACGATCGCGGGCATGTCGGCCGCCCGTGGCGCCTGGATCGTCACCATGGACGAGGACGGCCAGCACGATCCCCACTTCATCGGCGCGTTCCTCGACGCTGCCCTCGCCGAACGCGCCGATCTGGTTTATTCGAAACCGACCAATACCCGGCCGCACGGCTTCCTGCGCAACATCACCTCGCGCGGTGCGAAGATCGTGTTGGCGACGGTCTTCGCCTTCCCGGACTCCACCCGGTTCGAAAGCTACCGGCTGATCCGCGGCGCCATCGGCCGCCAGCTCGCCGAGGTCGCCTCCAACGGCGTCTATCTGGATGTCGCGCTGACCTGGGTGGTCGGCACCGTCGCCCAGGTGCCGGTGGTGCTGCGCGCCGAGGGCCGCGAGGAGTCCGGCTACAACTACCGCCGTCTGTTCTCGCTGTTCTGGAAGATGGTGCTGTGCAGCGGAACTCGTGGCCTGCGGCTGGTCAGCCTGCTCGGCGTCACCCTGGCGCTGCTCGGCGGCGTGATGGCCGCGGTAGTCGTCGTCGAGGCGCTCACCGCCGACAATTGGGCGCCGGAGGGCTGGGCCTCGACCATTGTGGTGCTGCTGCTGGTTTCGGGCGCGACCCTGTTCTCGCTCGGCCTCATCGCCGAATACCTCGGGGTGGCGTTGCATGTCCTGGTCGGCAAACCGCTCTACTTGACCGTCGATTCACCGACGCCACGCCCGGCCGAACACCGGGAAATGTCCACGACCGCCGCCAGTAGGGGGACCGACCGGCTTGAGCACTGACCGCGTCATCTTCAGCCGCCCGTTTCGGGCGCGCCGCGAATTGGCCAATCTGGAGGCCGTACTCGCCTCCGACCACAGCCACGGCGACGGAAAGTTCACCGCTGCCGCCACCGAGAAGCTGAAGACCATCACCGCGGCGCCGCATGCGCTGCTGACCACCTCGTGCACTTCCGCGCTGGAGATGGCGGGCCTGCTGTTGGAGTTGGGGCCCGACGATGAGGTGATCGTGCCGAGCTTCGCGTTCACCTCGACCGCGACCTCGATGGCGCTGCGTGGCGCCACCTGCGTTTTCGCCGATATTGATCCGGAGACGGGCAATCTGGATCCCGAGTCCGTCGCGGCGGCGGTCACCGAGCGCACCAAGGCCGTGGTCGTCATCCACTACGGCGGCGTCGCCGCGGATATGGATCGGCTGCTCGCGCTGGCGAACGCACACGGTTTCGCTATCGTGGAGGACAACGCGCACGGCCTCGGCGGCAGCTGGCGCGGCCGTCCGCTCGGCACCATCGGTACCCTCGGCACACTCAGCTTCCACGACACCAAGAACGTGCACTGCGGCGAGGGCGGCGCGCTGCTGCTCACCGACGAGATCCTGATGGCGCGCGCCGAGATCATCCGGGAGAAGGGCACCGACCGCGCCCGCTTCTTGCGTGGCGCGGTGGACAAGTACTCCTGGCAGGATATCGGCTCGAGTTATCTGCCCAGCGAACTCAACGCGGCGGTACTGGACGCCCAGCTGGACGAATTCGACACCATCCAGGCCGGACGGCACCGAGTCTGGGATGCCTATGCCGCCGGATTGGCGGACTGGGCCCGCCGCAACGACGTTCGACTGATGACGGTGCCCACCGACCGTGCCCACACCGCACATCTGTACTACTTGCGCACGCCCACCGAAGAACGCCGCGACGAGCTGATCGCGCATCTGGGTGCGCGCGGTATCTCGGCGCCGTTCCACTATGTGCCGCTGGATTCCAGCCCGGCCGGTCTCAAATTGGGCCGGACACCGCAGCCGTGTGTGCACAGCGCCGAATTCTCGGGAACCATTGTGCGCCTGCCGCTCTGGCCCGATCTGACCGATGCGCAGGTGGCCCGCGTCGTCGAGGCGGTCACCGACTTCACGGTCTGAGCATCGTGGTCAGGCGTTGAGCACGAACAGCTGCTCGCGACCGCCCGCGATCAACGACCGCTCCACGACTCGCGATGCGTAGCCGCCGATGAGTTCGTCGAGGGTCGCCTCGGTGAACCGATGCGCCTGGGCGCCGTCACCGGCGTTGGTGAAGCGTTGGCCGATGCCCGCGAGGATGCGGTTATCGCTGGTCGCCAGGTTGCGGATCGGTTCCGCGATGATCACCTGCTTGCGCGCCGCCGCCAGCATCTGGTCGATGATGGGGGCTGGTTCGGGCAGGAAGTGGTACAGGCTCGCCTGCATGATCAGATAATCGGCCTCCGGCAGCGGGGCGGGTAAGTGCAGGTCCCGGACTTCGCCGTGCCCGCCGGCCCGCGCTACCTGGGCGATGAATCGGGGGTTCAGATCGAGGCCGGTGTAGGCCACCGATTTTGGGCGCAAATAGCCCGAATACAGCGTGGCAGGTCCGCAGCACACGTCGACCACGCTGGCGCCGTCGGGGACGATTCCGGCGATGGCTCGATACCGAGCCCCGTAGTGGCGGCCGTACAGCCCGCGCATCGCCAGTTCGTAGACGGTTCTGTTGCGATAGATAAAACTCGTACCCACGGTTTCCTTGAACAGATCCGTTGACATCGTCCGTCCGCAGTCTGGAATGTTACGTCGAAACCCAGTCGATCACGTACTCGCCGCTGCCGCCTACTGCTGCTGGCTCTGCTGCCGGGCAGCTTCCTCCCGGATCTCGCGGAGTCTTGTCGCCGCGTCCTTCGTCGCCCGGGTCTGGACCGCGGGCGGCGTCGTGCTCGGCAGCTGCTGCTGCGGCCGCGTTTCGGCCTTACCTCGGCTGGCGACGTAGAGCCGAAATGCACCGTAGCCGAGCACAAGCAAAATCACCAAGGGCACCAGCGAGAAGATCAAACTCTTCACGAAGCCGAGAACCATCAGCGCGCCCAGCAGCGCCAAGATGCCGATGCCCAACCGAACCTTCCACGACATCTCGAACCTCCGTCGTCGTCGAGGACTTGGTATCCACGCTACGCACTTCCGAGTACCGACGGCGGCACCGGGGACCGTTCGTCATTCCGGGGAACGCCGAATCGATGGGCCACGTCCCGGCTTTCGCCGGGATGTCCGGTAGTGGTCAGTCGGTTCCGAGAATGGCGGCCGCTTCGGCCTCGGTGAGCACCTCGTAGGAATCCGAATCGCGGTTATACCACCAGGTATCGGGTCCAGGCTGCGGACGGCCCGCCGCCTGTACAGCCCGCGTCGAGGGACGGTAGGAGGAACTGCGCGGAATCTCGTCGACGATATAGACGATGTCGGGTCGCTGGTTCGGATCGAGTGCGCGCACCGCCTCGGTCACATCCTTGGGTTCCAGTCGGAAGCCCGTGCGGATGCTCACCGCCGCCACCGCCAGCGCATTATCGCCGGCGGGCAGTCCGTAGGCGACCTCCATATCGACCGCCGTGATGTCGTTGAGCACATCGACGATGGGCTGGGTGAACACCGGACCGCGTTCGGTGCGGATCACCGTGTCCCTGCGATCGACCAGCCAGTAGTCGCCATCGCTGTCACGACGGAAGAGGTTTTCCGTCGGCATCCACGCATCGCCCGCCGTGAATACTCCGCGGAGTCCGCCGTCGGAGAGGTCGACACCGTCGGTCGCCTTGCCGATCAGCAGACCGACCTCGTTATCCGCACACCGGCGCGCGAAGCCGGACCCGTCGGTGCGGATCTGCTCGGTGACCGGGTCGTAGGCGACCAACTCCACCTTGGCGGTGCCGGGCACGGGGCGGCCCTTGCAGCCCGCCTTCACCCCGGTCACATTGGCCAGCACCACATCGCCCTCGATGGAGGCGTAGAACTCCAGCACCCTGGCGGGCCCGAACTGTTCGGTGGTACGCCGCCAGAGGCCAGCGGGCATGCCCGAGCCGATGAACAGGCGGATGGGATGCTGGTGTCCAGAGGGGAAGACCTCGGCGTCGAGGATGTCGCGCAGCATGGTCCAGGTGTAGGTGACCACCGTGACGCCGTAGCGGTGCACCTCCTCGCCGAACCGGGCCGGATCCAGCGACCTGGCCAATGCGATCCGACTGCCGCCCGCGATCGCACCGCCCAGGCTCACCAGCAGACCGGAGGAATGGTGCAGCGGCGCAAGGCAGTAGACGGTGTCTTTGCGATCGAGATCGGCCGAGGTCGCGGTGCCGAAGGCGGACAGCGCCCAACGGTGGTTGGTGATGTACTTGGTCTCCAGGCGGTCGCCGGTTCCGGTGACGAGCACGAAGGCGAGTTCCCGCGCCAGACCCGGATCCGGGCGGTACCAGGCAGGCAGCTGCACCGCTGTGGGATCGATCTGTTCCAGGTCGATCACGTCTTCGCTCAACGGAATATCGAGAGCGCGCGTATTACCGCCGCCGAGCACCAGGATCCGGGTGCCGGTTGCCGCCGCCGTGCGCAGATTCTCCGGATCCGAGATCAGGGTCTTGATGCCGGTGAGTTCGATGGCCCGATCCAACTCGCTACCGGGGGCGAGCAATACCGACACCGCGCCGATACGGGATAGCGCGGCGACGCTGGCCAGTGCGCTCGGCCGGGTCTCCATAACCACACCGACGCGCATGGCCGGGCGGATGCCGACGGAGATGAGCCCGCGTACGACATTGTCGATGCGCGCGTTCACTGCGGCGTTGGTGTGCACGCGATCGTCGAAGAGGAAAAGATCACGCAGCGGCGCGCGCCGTCCCTGCTCGGCGACGAGGCGGCCAAGGGAGATGCGGGTATGCGGCTGGATCATGCCGAGTCGGGTCAGCCGCGGCAGCGCGCGTGCGGCCTCACCGGCGAGTTCGATCGAACCTCGCACGGTATTGCCGGCAATGCCCTCCAGCGCCTTGCCGACGCCCGCGCCCGCCTCGGCCAGGGTGGCCGCGGTGTGCACAACCCGGGTGGCCGCCGAATTCGGCCGGTTGGTCGCCACATGTTCGGTCATCGGCGCGATCTCCGGCGGCAGCGGCTGATCGCCGTCCATCCAATCGATCCACTGACGCACCAGCGGCCAGGTGTGCTTGGTCGCCATGCTGCCGGCGACGAGGCCGAAATGTCCGGCTACCAAACTGGCTTCGTATACCTCGGCATTGGGTGCGGCTCGGACGATGCCGCGCACCGCGGCGGGCTGCCCGATATCGTCGACCTCCCCGACGAAGGCCAGGATCGGGCATTTCAACTCGGCCAGCGAAATCGGCTGGTCCCGGATCACGAAGCCGCCGAGCATCATTCGGTTGTGCGCGACGAACTGCTTGAGCAGATCCGCCGCCGCCGGACCGGCGTAGCCGACCCAACCGTCGTTATTGAGGAACCGACGCTGACGTTCCTTGGGCAGCAGCGCTTCCCGGTCGTGCAGCTGGCGCAGGAAGTCGATGCGCGATTTGGCGGTCTTCACCGGGTCGAGCATCTGGAAGCCGAGCCGGACCATCGAATCGGTGATCGGCAGCCGGGTGACCACATGGTCGGCCAGGAACTCCGCGACATCGGAGACCATGTCGTACGGCAGTCCGAACGGCATACCCGCGACCACATCAACCGGGCTGCCGAAGGTCACGATGCTCTCCACGCCCTTACCGAACCGGTAGGCGGTGGTCTGATAGGCGAACATGCCGCCCTGCGAGTACCCCATCAGGTGCACATTGCTGCCGGTCGCGTCGCAGACTGTATCGATGGCGCTGTTCACCGCGAGGACATGATCGGCCAGATCCCGTTCCCAGCCGCCCTCCTCGCTGGCGGGCGAACCGAAATCGACAACCCAGCAGTCGATTCCGCCGCGATGCAGAATGCCGACCGCGCCGTCGTCGGCGTTCACATCCCAGATGTCGGCATTCACCATCAGCGGCGGCACCAGGACCGCGACCGGGCGACCCGGCGTCGCATCATCGGGGAAGTAATGGCGCAGCCGATACATTCTGCGCCGCTCGACGACCTCGAACGGCGACGACTCGTCATCGGTGGTCAACCCGCCGAAGCGGATGACCTCGAGCCCGTTCTGGGCCGTTGCCATCAGCCGCTGCACCGACCCGACCACACTTTCCACATTGAACTTCACGATCGCTCCTGGCCCTACCCTGCAAAGTGACCCGCATCACACACCCCGATGTGCTCAGACGAGCTTCCCACACCGTGTGTCCATTATGGGTCGGACGTGACGGGTTCCATGCCGGGTGGGGCCGATGATGCGGGATATTCGCGGCGGCGGTGCGCAAAAGATACCGACCGTACAGCCTTGCTCCGGTCGGCCCGAATCGTCACGGGTCGTTATCCGCAGTTATCCGCATCGAGGTCATGTCGTAACCATCCGAAAAACAGACCAGCATTCTCGTGGCTTCATCTTCGAGATTCCTGTGCGCACAGCATCTTTCGCGGTCTAGGATCTAAGCCGTTCGGAACGCAATGTCGCGTAAGCCAATTCGCACGGGAGAGTCGGTTACCGTTTCGCATGTCTCGGTCCGCCACATCTCCCGGCAACCATGCCGTCGTACCCAGCAGGCCGGCCGCCTGTCGAATTGTTGTGCACCACCACCGAATTCGAAAAGCCGTCGAGTAACAGTACCGCACAATCGACCGTCTCGGTGACCATCTCAGGTGAGGACCACGCATGACCATCGAAATGCCAGTCCAAACAGAAAACAACGTTCGCAAGAGCCTCAGCACCGGTGCCGCCCACCAGCTCGCGCACACCACCAAGTCCGAGCCGCAGATGCAGGGCATCACCTCGCGCTGGCTCACCCGCATACTGCCGTGGACGCAGGTCAACGGCGGTATCTATCGTGTGAACCGACGGCTCACCCACACCGTGGGAAACGGTGAGGTCGAGTTCGTCATCGACGGCTCTCGAGCCAGAGTGATTCCGCTGGAACTCACCGAACTTCCGCAATTGCGCGACTTCGACGACGAAGAGGTGCTGCGCGCGCTCGCCCAGCGTTTCGAGCAGCGCGACCTCGAACCCGGTACGGTGGTCGCCGAATTCGGCAATCCGATGAACCAGGTCATGCTGATCGTGCACGGCAAACTCAGCAAGATGGGCACCGGCGAATTCGGCGAGCAAACCAAGCTCGGCATGCTGGGCGGCGGCGATTTCTTCGGCGACGAAACCCTCGTCGACGAATCCGCCATCTGGCCGGTGACCGTCAAAACCGTCACCCAGACCACCATGCTGGTGCTGCCCCGGCAAACGCTGGCAGAAATACTCGAGAACACCCCGGCGCTGCGCGAGCAACTGTCCCGCGTCGCCGCCGCGCCCGCGCGCCCGCAAAATACCAAGGGCGAGGCGAATATCGAGATCTCCTCGGGTCACTCGGGGGAACCGTTGCTGACCGGCACCTTCGTCGACCTCGACGCCGCCCCGCGCGAGTACGAACTGAGCCTGGCCCAGAGCGTGCTGCGGGTGCACACCCGCGTCGCCGACCTGTTCAACGATCCGATGAACCAGGTCGAACAGCAGCTCCGGCTCACCATCGAGGCGCTCTACGAGCGGCGCGAGAGTGATCTGGTCAACAATCCCGACTTCGGGTTGCTGCATAATTGCGACCTGAAACAGCGCATTTACAGCGAGTCCGGCGCGCCGACGCCGGACGATATGGATGAACTCCTGAGCATGCGGCGCAGCACGAAACTGTTTCTGGCACATCCGAAGGCGATCGCCGCCTTCGGGCGCGAATGTAGTAAACGGGGCCTGTATCCGGATCCGGTCGAGGTGGACGGGCACCGGGTGTTCGCCTGGCGCGGCGTCCCGATCTACCCGTGCAGCAAGATCCCGGTCAGCGATACCCAGACCACCTCGATTCTCGCCATGCGGACCGGCGAGAAGGATCAGGGCGTCATCGGCCTGCACCAGATCGGCATTCCCGACGAATACGAGCCGAGTCTGAACGTCCGCTTCAAGGGCATCGACGATCAGTCGATCATCTCCTACCTGGTCAGCTGTTACTACTCGGCGGCCGTGCTGGTGCCGGACGCGCTGGGCGTGCTCGACAACGTCCTGGTCGCCCGGCAGGCGGACTGACCGGGGTGATGACCGATGTCGGTGCTCTCCCGCGCCTCGGCACCGCCCGCCACCCACGAGGTGGCCGCCGCTGTCGCGGCACTGCTGTCCAACCTCGAAACCACCGCTCCACCGACACTCCCGCTGGAGGTTCCGAAACCGAAAACCTCGGCTTCACCTGAAAATATCGATATACCGGAAAGTACGGAAATACCCGAATGCACAGCAATACCCGAATCATCCGAAACCCAGGTGGTGGCAGCTGATTCGCGACAACTGGACCGCCCCACCCAACCTGAGGCGATCGGTCCGCGCCACCTGCTCGGACCCAGCGGACTGGGCGCGGCTGCACTCCTACTTCCGACGTCCACCACCACCGAAGTGGGATTACCTACTACTGAGGTACCCGACACCGCACTCACACCTACTATCCGGGCGGCTGGTCTCCAGCCGCCACCGGTGGCGTTCGGCGCCACATCGATCGCTGTCGGCGTGGCGCAGGGGGCCGCGCCGGCAGGATCGGCCGCACCCGAACCGGAATCGACCCGGAGCCGAATTCCATCAGGCCCCACCGGATTAGGTACCACGTCGGCCTACCTGCACGGCACCGCGGCACCGATTCCACCGCTGTACTGTCCACCTCCCCTGCGCGATGACCCGGCCTTGGCCGAACTGGTCAACGCCGGACTCATCGACTGGGCGCGGGATATCGGCCTCTACGCCGGGCGTCTGGACGAACTGCGCGATGCCGACTTCGGTCGCCTGATCATGCTCGCCCATCCCGACAGCGACGATCCCGACCGGCTGCTCGCGGTCGCGAAATGCGCGGTCTCCGAATGGTCGGTCGACGATTACTACTGCGAGGAAGGAGCCGATGAGACCGCACCCGACGGCACGCCGTCCAGCGCCGCGGCCGAACTCGGCCCTCGACTCGAATTGGTATCCGCCGCAATGGATCCCGTCCATCTCCCGGCGCGCTACCAGCGACAGTTGGAACGGGCGTTGCAGGCCGATCCGATCCTGCGCGCGTTCCGTACGTCCTTCGAGCATCTGTCCCGGTATGCGACCCCGGCACAGCTGGCTCGATTGCGTACCGAGATCGCCGGATGGTTCATCGCACTCGGCGCAGAGGCCGGCTGGCGCACCGCGCACCGGATGCCACCGGTGTGGGAGTACCTGACCAATCGGCAGCCGCACAGCTTCCTGCCGTGTATGGCGCCGATCGATGTGGTCGGCGGCTATGAGGTCCAGGCCGCCGAGTACACCGATCCACGGGTGCGCCGAGTCGTCACCACGGCCGCACTGGCCAGTCAGATAGTCAACGACCTTTATTCGATGGCGCGCGAAGACCGTTCGGAAGGTAGGGAATTCAACCTGCCGACGGTCTTGGCCGCGGAGGAGCACTGTTCCCGGCGCGAGGCGGTGCAGCGCACGGCCGCCGTGCACGACGAGCTGGTGCACCGATTCGAACAAGAAGCCGGTCCACTGGCGGCCGCCGGATCGGCCGAACTGCGCCGCTTCCTCGGCGGGCTCTGGGCCTGGATGGGCGGCAACCGCGCCTGGCACGCCGGGAGCAAGCGCTACAACGAGTCGAATTAGCCAGTACCGCAACGAAATCAGTAGTACCGCAACACGAGAGGATGATCAGGCATGACCATGCTCAACCCCGCTACCGGGTCCGTCCTGCGCACCAACTACCAGAAGGCCGTTGCCGAGTACTGGAACAACAACCCCAACGACGACCGGGTCAATACCAGACTCGGCGAGGTCGACGGTCTCTTCCACCACCACTACGGCATCGGCGAACCCGATCAGGCGGCGCTGGCCGGACCGGCGGATACCCGCGAGGAACGGATCGTCAAGGAACTACACCGCCTCGAAACCGCGCAGGCCTCGCTGCTGCTCGATCACCTCGGCGATATCCGGCCCGGCGACCGGCTGCTCGACGGCGGATCCGGACGCGGTGGTACGAGTTTTATGGCCAATCAGCGTTTCGGATGTCAGGTCGACGGCGTCACCATTTCCGAATACCAGGTCGGCTTCGCCAATGACCAGGCCGCACATCGCGGTGTCGCGGACAAGGTGCGCTTCCACTTCCGGAATATGCTCGATACCGGCTTCGACACCGGATCCATCCGCGGCATCTGGACCAACGAAACCACCATGTACGTGGACCTCGGCCAGCTGTTCGAGGAATTCTCCCGGCTACTCGAACCCGGCGGTCGCTACGTCTGCATCACCGGCTGCTCCAACGATGTCACCGGCGGACGCTCGGCCTCGGTCAGCTGGATCGACGCCCATTACGGCTGCATGATCCATCCACGCAGCGAGTACTTCCGGGCCCTGGCCGACCACAATCTGGTGCCGGTCGATGTGATCGATCTGACCGCCGCCACCATCCCCTACTGGGAGTTGCGCACCGAATCCGAACTGGCGACCGGGGTGGAGAAGCCGTTCCTGACCGCCTACAAGGAGGGCAGCTTCCAATACCTGTTGATCGCCGCCGATAAGGT
Organism: Nocardia sp. NPDC052112; assembly: GCF_040680135.1. NCBI lineage: Bacteria > Bacillati > Actinomycetota > Actinomycetes > Mycobacteriales > Nocardiaceae > Nocardia > Nocardia sp. NPDC052112. Next base: position 26,886 of record NZ_JBFAWD010000018.1, read on the forward strand.
GGGGCGATGAGCGAGCGGTCCACAGGCACAGCATCAACGGTCGCAGCGCAGCCGAGCGCTGGCGAGGCGCAGCTGTGACCGAAACACTGGCCGAACCCGTCACCGACCGCGAAGCTCTATCCGTCGAACTCGTCGACGAAGCCGGGCACGCGGTCGGTGCGTGCCCGGTAGCGCAAGCGCATACCGCGCCTGGACTGCTGCACCGCGCGTTCTCGGTGCTGCTGTACGACGATGCGGGTCGGGTGCTGCTGCAGCAGCGTGCCGCGGTGAAGACGCGGTTCCCGCTGCTGTGGGCCAATTCCGCCTGTGGTCATCCCGCGCCGGGTGAGCCGGTGGCGGCGGCCGCCGCGGTCCGGTTGGCCGAGGAGTTGGGGTTGGCCACCGCGCTGACCGAGGTCGGCATCTTCCGGTATCACGCCGAAGATTCCGCGACCGGTCGGGTGGAGCACGAATGGGATCATGTGCTCATCGGGCGGCTCGATGCCGAGTTGCTGCGGACCGCAGCGCCGCGACCGGATCCGGCAGAGGTCGCCGACTACGCGTGGATACAACCGGAGGCGCTGCGCGATGCGATCGCCGACGATCCGGGGAACTACACCCCGTGGCTGCTCGGTGTGCTCGATATCGCGGAAGAAGCGGTCCGGGTCGTCTGAGGGGTATTCGAGGCCCTTCCGTTGATTCGGGCTATGCCGGTGAGCCAGGCCGAGGCAGCCACTGATCATTTCCGGCGGTGATCCGGGGGTGGCTGTCTCGGCCGAGTCCATCGGTAACTTCGAGCGGCTGGTGGACCAGCAGAAACGGATGCAGCGCGGGCAGAGAGATCCCCATCTCTTTGCTGCTTTTCGGTCCGACACACGCGGTGCCGTCCGGGGCTACATGCCTTGATGCGCATATCTACGTTTCGGCAAGTATCCCCTGAGAAGCACGGTCCTTGTAACACCGCACAAAGCCTTCGGGAAATCACAGGCATGACACAGGGTGCGAACAGGAGTGACTCGGATCCTGGATCAAGTAAGAGGTCTCGAATTCAGCGAGGTGCACGATGGTCGAAGTCGAAGTCACGGACGATAAGGTGACGATTCATGTGCTCGGTGGGCACCGACTGCTGGCCCTGCGCGAACATGTGACCTTCGATCTGGCCGATATCAAAGAGGTGACCACCGCCCCGGTCGATCTGCGTCCGCCGTGGGTCCGCGCCCCTGGCACCTTCTTTCCCGGCGTGATCGCGGCCGGCACCTACCGGGGTAGGCGGCGAAAAGAGTTCTGGGACACCAGATTCGGTGGTCAAGCCATCCTCATCGACCTTGCCGGTCCCGGCTTCACCCGTCTCGTCGTCGATGTCGACGATCCCGATGCGGCCATGGACGCCTTGACTTCGGCGGCCTGACAGCTCACGGATTCGAGCCGAAGGAACGCAACAGACCGCTGTACGGCTTCGGTGGTGGCGCGGCGAACTCTCCCCTACCCGATTTACGCAGGCCGAGGGTGATCAGCGACTGCACCGTCAGGGTGGCCGCGGTGACACCGTCGATCACCGGTACACCGATCTCGTCGCGAATGTGGTCGCACAGGTCGGCCATGCCCGCGCAACCGAGGACGATCGCATCGGAGCCGTCGGCGTCGACCGCATCGCCACATGCCTCGGTGACGATCTTGCGGGCATCCGGATCTTCCAGTGCGAGCACCGGGACTTCGCAGGCGTGGATGCCGCGGCAAAAGCGCCGCATGCCGTAGCGCCGCACCAGATCATCGGCTCGACCGATCGTTCGGCTCAGCGTGGTGACGATGCTGAAGCCACCGCCGAGCTGGCTCGCGGTGTGCATCGCCGCCTCCGCGATGCCCAGCACCGGGCCACTTGCCAATTCTCTGGCCGCATCCAAGCCCGGATCGCCGAAGCAGGCGATCACGAAGCCGTCGATCCCCTCCTGTTCGCCGCGTCGGACGGCGGCGAGCACGCCTGGGACGCTGAGTGCTTCGTCGTAGTGACTCTCGATCGAAGCGGGGCCCATTTCGGCGGTGACCGCGTCGAGCAGTGTGCCCCGGCCCGCTACGGACTTGGCACACTGCTCGATCGTGTCGGTCATCGCCCGGGTGGTGTTCGGGTTGACGACCCGGATGCGCATCAGGCGGTGACTCCCTGCACTGCCAACCGGGTTCGGGTGGCCAGCAGGTAGTAGGTGAGGAAGCCGAGGCCGCAGCCGATGAACCAGCTGTACTGCGCGGCGGTGTACATGCCGGTGACATCCTTGGCGAACACCGGGATCACCGCCACGATCGCGCCGACCGCGGTGGCAATGATCGCGGCCGGGTTGTAACCCTTGCTGTACCAATAGCTTCCGGTCTGCGACAGGGTGAACAGATCGTCGACGACAACCCGCTGTTTGCGCACCAGGTAGTAGTCGGCGATCAGGACACCGAACAGCGGGCCGATGAATGCGCCGAGCACTTCCAGGGTGTAGTGGATGACCTCCGGATTGTTGTAGAGGTTCCACGGCGTGATCAGCACCGAGCCGACCGCGGCGATCATGCCGCCCGCGCGCCAGCTGATCCGCTGCGGGCTCACGTGCGAGAAGTCGAAGGCCGGTGAAATGAAGTTGGCCACGATATTGATGCCGATGGTGGCGACGGTGAAGGTCAACGCGCCGAGGACGATCGCGAAGGTGCTGTCGATCCTGGCCACGGTCGCGACGGGATCGGTGATCAGCTCACCGTAGACCGGGACGGTCAGCGATGCGGTGATCACCACCAGCAGCGAGAACAGCAGGAAGTTGACCGGCAGCCCGAGCAGGTTGCCGCGCCGCACCGCCGCGAAGCTCCTTCCGTAGCGGGAGAAGTCGCCGAAATTCAGCATCGGACCCGAGAAGTAGGAAACTACCAGCGCGATCGCACCGAGCATGACCGGCAGCGAGGCCCAACCGGTGTACTTCACCGCGCCCAGCTTCAGGTCGATGGCACTCCAGCCCGCCTTGGCGATCAGGTAGCCGCAGAGCAGGAACATCACGACATACACAGCGGGACCGCAGAAGTCGATGAACTTGCGAATCGATTCCATGCCACGCCAGAACACGCCGGCCTGCACGACCCACAGCAACAGATAACTGCCCCATCCGAGCAGCGAAAGACCGAGGAACCCGTAGTCGTCCACAACCGCGTACGGCGCGAGGCTCGGAAATAGTTTCACCAGTACGACATCCAGTGCCGCCGAGGCGAGGAAGGTCTGAATCCCGTACCAGGCGACGGCGATCAAACCACGGATGATGGCCGGAATATTCGCGCCGAGCACCCCGAACGCGCTACGGCACATGACCGGGTACGGCACTCCGGTCACCTGGCTCGGCTTGGCGACCAGATTGCAGAAGAAGTAGACGATCGTGATGCCGATCAACAGCGCCGCGAGCACCTGCCAGCTGGCGAGTCCGAGTGCGAACAGGCTGCCCGCGGTGACATAGCCGCCGACGCTGTGCACGTCCGACATCCAGAACGCGAAGATGTTGTAGGAACCCCAGGTCTGCTTGCGCAGTGGGGCCAGATCCGCATTCGTCAGCCGTGGATCGTAGGCAGGCGGCGCGGGTACGGGCGGGGCCGCGGTGGTGAGCGTTTCGGTCATGGTGTTTCCCATCCGAAGGGTGAAACTGTGATCGAAACGACGGTAGGAACCACGCATTGCCCTGCCGTTGCGCAGTTATTGCCCGGCTATTGCGCGACAGATATATCTTCCGGCGCGAGCAGTCCGGTATCGGTGGGCAGCGTCGCGATTACCGTCTCCAACCTGCGGTGATGCCGTTCGGCGATGAGCAGCAGGCGATCCACGTCCCGGGTCATGAACGCATCGAGCATCAGCGCGTGATCGGTGTGTAGGCGCACCCGATCGCCGCGGCCGATATGCACCATGGACTGCACCGGCTCGGTGACATTCCACGCCGATTCGAGCATATGCAGCAGCCGGAACATCCGCGAAGGCTTGGTCAGCGCAACATGAAAATGGCGCGACTGGCGGTGGTATGCCACCGGGTCGTCATCTCGAATCGCCTGTTCCAGTAACGAATTCACCTCGAGCAGGCGGGCGCGGTCGGCGTCGGTGGCATTGCGGGCGGCAGCCGCGAGCGAGGCGGTTTCCAGCGTCTCCCGCACGATATACATTTCCCGCAGCTCATTGGCGGTCAGCTGGGCCACCGCGTACCCGCCGTGTGGCTGATGCGTGACCAGGCCCTCACCGATCAATGTTTTGAGCGCCTCCCGCACCGGGATGTGACTGACGCCGAATAATTCGGCGACCTCGCGCAGTGGGATCGCGGTGCATGGTGGGACGGCACCATCGAGGATTACCCGGCGCAGTTCGCCGAGGATCACTTGTGGTCGGCCAGGTTCGTCGACAACCAACCTGGCCAGTAGCGCCGATCGTCGTCTCGGGGGCATACGGCCACGCTATGCGAGGCGTATTGCGATCTCTGTCGCGGATGTGACGGTCAGGATAAGTTCACCGAACCGACTGGTCTCGTGGTCGGAATTTCAACATCTCGATGCGCCATAACGCGGTCATGCCATGCTGTTGGTTGGTCGAACGACAGAGGTATTCCGATGACACTTACGACAACGCAGTCGGTGGATCGTCGCTATGTGCGCCTGGTCGCCGAATTCGACAGGCTGTTCCGTCGGCCCAGCGATGGCGGCGGCGCGCTGGTGGTCTATCAGCACGGCGAACCGGTCGTGGATGTGTGGGCCGGATTCGCCCATCCTGGCGTGCCGTGGGCCGCCGATACCGTGGCCATGGCCTACTCCACCGGCAAGGGTGTGGTCTCGACGCTGGCGCATCGTTTGGCCGAGCGCGGACTATTCGATTACGACGAGCCGGTCGCCACCTACTGGCCCGAATTCGGGGCCGCGGGCAAGGAGCGCATCACGGTGCGGGAAATGCTCACCCACCGGGCGGGTCTGCATCGGTTGCGCGATCTGCTGTCCGGGCCGGTGACACGTTTCTTCGACGATGCCGAGGTCACCGCCGCGCTCGCGGCCTGCCCGCCCGATCCGCGTCACGTGGTGACCAGCGGCTATCACGGAATCTCCTTCGGGCACCTGGTTGCCGAGCTGATCCGACGGGTCTCCGGTTCGGACTTCACCGAGCTGCTGCGCACGGAAATCGCGCAACCGCTTGCGGCGCAAGAGCTCTGGTTCCAGGTTCCGAAATCCGAGCGCGATCGCATCGCGACGAACTTTCCTCGACTCACCGTCGCAGGTATGAGTTGGGAGAACGGTGCGCGGCTCATGGGCCGGACTCGTTTCGCGGCCGCCGCCGATACCACGCCGCGCGGGTTCGCCGATATGGTTTCCGATCCGTGCCTGCACGATTCGGTGATGCCGGGCGTCAACGGTGTCTTCTCGGCGCGAGCCCTGGCGCGGATGTACAGCGCGCTCGCGACCGACGGTCGGCTCGGCGGCTTCCAGTTGCTGCGGCCGGAAACCATCGAGCAGATTACTCGGCGTCAGGTCTTCACTCCCGATTACGTACTGGCATTCCGCATTCCGTGGGCGATGGGTTACCACGGTGTGCCGATGAAGCCGTCCAAGGCCGAACCCATCTCCGCCTTCGGCCATTTCGGCCTCGGCGGCTCAGGGGCGTTTGCCGATCCGGCCACGGGTATGTCGCTGGCCTTCGTCACCAATCGGCTCGGTGGGAAGCTGACGCCGTTGGGCGATGCCCGGCTGGCACGGCTCGGTGCGATTGCCCACAATCTCGCGAAGGCCGGATAGGCGGGCTGGCTTCGCCGGGAAATCATCGGATGATTCTCGACCAAGTCGAGCGCATTCGCGGTTTGGGCTGGCAACATGGGCGCATGGAGTTGCTGGGACTGGAGCGGATCGAGGCGGCCGCGGCGGCATTGGTGCCGGTGATTCGGCGGACGCCGATGGTCGCGTCACGGGTGTTATCCGAACGTGCCGGAACCGAAGTGCGGCTGAAGTGCGAGAACCTGCAGCGGACCGGATCGTTCAAACCGCGAGGGGCGTATTTCCGGATCGCGAACCTCCCGCCGGAAGACCGGGCGCGCGGTGTGGTGGCGGCCAGTGCGGGCAATCACGCGCAGGGAGTGGCGTGGGCCGCGGCGTCGCTCGGGATTCGCTCGACGGTGTTCATGCCGGTGGGCGCTTCACTGCCGAAATTGGTGGCCACCAAGGCGTATGGCGCCGAGGTGCGCCAGGTCGGTGAGACCGTCGACGACTCGCTGGATGCCGCACTGGATTTCGCCGAACGGACCGGTGCGACGCTGATTCATCCCTTCGATCACGCCGATATCGTCGCCGGGCAGGCAACGGTGGCTTTGGAGATCATCGAACAGATGCCCGAGGTCGGGACGGTGATCGTGCCGACCGGCGGCGGCGGGCTACTCGCCGGGGTCGCCATCGCACTGCATCATGTCGCACCGCAGGTGCGGGTGGTCGGGGTGCAGGCGGCGCAGGCGGCGGCATGGCCGGATTCGCTGGCCACGGGTAAGCCGGTGCGGGTGGCGCGGATGTCGACCATGGCCGACGGTATCGCGGTCGGGCTGCCCGGTGAGGTGCCGTTCGCGCACGTCGCGGCGCATGTGCCCGCGGTGGTGACAGTGGATGAGGATGCGCTGTCCAAGGCGCTGCTGCTGTGTCTGGAACGGGCGAAGTTGATCGTCGAACCCGCCGGTGCCGCTGCAGTGGCGGCGCTGATGAGTTACGAGCCGACGGAACTCGGCTTGCGTGGGCCGGTGTGCGCGATCCTGTCCGGCGGAAATATCGATCCGATGATGCTGACCAGGATCATCGGTCACGGCCTCGGTGCCGCTGGACGCTATCTGGCTGTGCGCGTGACTATTTCGGATCGGCCGGGTGCGTTGAGCGGATTGCTCGCGGTCGTCGGGAAGACCGGCGCGAGCGTGGTGGATGTGGTGCACTCGCGCACCGGTGGCCGGCTTGCCGTCGACGAGGTCGAGGTATCGCTGACCTTGGAGACCCGGGGTCCGACGCATCGCGACGATGTGCTTGCCGCACTGGAGAATTCGGGTTACGCGGTACGGGTGGAGGACTAGGAGCCGTCGGGTCCGAGCATTGCCCGGACCCGACGTCGCCTCGTCAGCACTTCCGCTTGTAGAAATACTTCGAGTTGGCATCCATATCGGCCTGGGTGATGGCGACCATATCGGTCTGGATATTGCGGGTCACCGGCTTACCCTCCAGCGCGGCCGCGGCCTCGTCGACGCCCTTCGCGCCGATCCCGGCCGGATCCTGTGCGATAAGTGCCTGCACGGTACCGGCTTTCAGATCCTCGACCTGTTTCGGACTCGCATCGAAGCCGACCAGCTTGACCTGGCCCAGCTTATTGGCATTGCGCAATCCGGTGGCCGCGCCCTCGGCCGAGCTGAGGTTGGTGGCGAAGATCCCGGCGAGGTCGGGGTGGGCGGCCAGCGTCGCGGTGACGATCGAAGCCGCCTGTGCCGCTTCGTTATTGTTGTATTGCACACCGAGCGAAGTGATGCCCGGGTAGGCCTTCACCGCGTCTTCGAAGCCCTGCGCACGCGCGTCGGTGGTGGAGGTTCCGGCCTTGGTGTTGATCACCAGTACGGGCCCCTTGTCGCCGATGAGCTTGGCCAGTGTCTGTGCCGCGAGTTCGCCGCCCTTCTTGTTATCGGACGCGATCGATGACAGTGCGATCGAGGTGTCGTCCAGCGCGGTATCGACCTCGATGATTTTGATCCCGGCATCCTTGGCCTGTTTGATCGGATTGGCCATGGCCTGGGCATGCGTCGGGGCGATCAGGATGGCGCCGGGCTTATTGGCCACCACACCGGTCAGCACCGGAGTCTGCGCGCCCGCATCGAATTTCGTCGGCGCCTGCGTGTCCAGCTGGTAGCCGAGTTTGCTCGCCTCGTCCTGCGCGCCGCATTGCATGGAGATATAGAACGGCTCGTCGGCGACACCGGGAATCAGCACCAACTTCTTGGCGTCCGTGCCGCCGGAATTGCTCACCGAGCCACCACATCCCACCACCAACGCGCCGACCGCCGCCATCGCGCCGATCATTGCCGCGGTCCGCTTCGCCACCCTCATTCGGCTACCTCCGCCTTATTTTCTTATCGCGCAGTGTTGTAACTGCATACCTCTCTACTTACGGTCCCGAGCCCGGCGGCGCAGTTGGTCGAACCACACCGCCCCGACCAGAACCGCGCTCACCGCGATCGGCTGCCAGAACACCGGCACCCCCGCGATGACGAAACCCTTGCGCAGCACCGACGGTATGAAGACGCCGATGACCGTGCCGACAATGGTGCCGATCCCGCCGAAAAGACTCGTCCCGCCGATGACCACGCCGGCGATGGCATCGAGATTGTCCGTGCCGTGTCCGCCGATGGTGGTGGTTCCGAAGTAGGCCAGATTCATGAATCCGGCCAGTCCGGCGAGCAATCCGGTCATCAGATAGACCAGCACGAGGTGGCGGGTGACCGCGATGCCCGAGCGCCGCGCGGCCTCCTCATTGGAGCCGATCGCATAGGTGTAGCGGCCGAATCGGGTGGTGTGCAGCACCCACGCGGCGAGCACCGTCACCGCGGCCGCGACCAGCACCAGGTTCGGTACACCGCCCAGTGATGTTCCGAAACCCAGGGAGTTGCGCAGCTTGTCGGGCACGGTCCTGGTGTCGACACCGCCGGTGATCAGTTGTGCCGCACCGAGTGCCGCGCCGAACGACCCGAGTGTGACGATCAGCGGTGGAATCTTGGCCTTTGCCACCAGAATTCCATTGAGCAAACCCCAGATGCCACCGCCCACAATGGAAATCAAGAAGCCGACACCGATAATTCCCCATCCCGCGTTGGTGGCGTTCTCATCGGGGCTCAGCAATTCCATCGTTTTCGCGCCGAGCACCCCGGCGAAGATCAGCACCATGCCGACCGAGAGGTCGATGCCGGAGGTGATGATCACGAAGGTCATGCCGACCGAAAGGACCAGCAGCACCGAGGTTTCGATCAGCAGGGTCTGCAGGGTGAAGCGGGTCGGGAAGGCGTCGGGGCGGATGATGCTGAAGACCACACACAGCACGACGAGCACCACACCGATCCACAGCGTGCTCGCGCCCAGAAGTCGTTGCAGTACAGTGCGTTCCGGCAGATCGGGGCCGCCGTTCGGCTCCACGGCTGCTTTTGTCATGCGGCGTCCTCGGGTGCGAGCGCTCCGGTCATGGCGCCGACCAACTGCTCCAGCGTCGCATCGGCGGCGGCGAATCGAGCCACCCGCTTACCGAGGCGCAGCACTTCGATCCGGTCGGCCACGGCCAGCACCTCGGGCATATTGTGGCTGATCAGGACGACGGCAATGCCCTGGTCACGCACATTGCGGATCACCTCGAGCACCCGTTCGCGCTGCACGACGCCCAGGGCCGCGGTCGGTTCGTCCATGAAGACCACCTTGCTCGCCCACAGCACCGCGCGAGCCACGGCGACACTCTGACGCTGTCCGCCCGACAGTGCGCCGATCGGCACATCGGTACTCTGCAGCGTCACGCCGAGGCGTCGGAAGTGTTCGACGGCCTGGGCCCGCATCGCCCGTTTGTCGAGCATGCCGAGCCGGCCCGCCAGCCCGCGGCGAATCAATTCCCGACCGAGGAAGAGGTTGGCGGCCGGATCCAGATCAGGTGCGACGGCGAGGTCCTGGTAGACGGTTTCGACGCCGAGCCGGCGTGCCGCGGTCGGCGTGCTGAGCACCGTTGCCGAACCGTCCAGCATAATGGTCCCCGAATCCGGTTGTTCCGCACCGGAAAGGCATTTCACCAGTGTGGACTTGCCCGCACCGTTATCGCCGATCAATGCGACGACCTCACCGGCTCGGACCTGAAAGTTGGCTCCCCGCAACGCCTCGACACCGCCGTAGCGCTTCACCAACGCCTGGGCCTCGAGCACTACATCGCCGATATCCGATGCCATACCGTCACCCGCGTCGACTCAGTTGAGCAAACGTCCGATCCATCGGCCGATGCTACGTTCGCCGCCACCTCCCATGGGACGAATTCGGCAAAATGCGCAGGGCGCAACGAGACCGATCAGTCCCACCAGAAACGCCACAGCTGCCGCAGCGGGGATTCGGCGAGTTCATCGAGTGAATCGCGATCCTGTTCGGCCGCATCCGAGCAGTACAAGTACGCCTCCATGGCCTGTCGCAGCGCGGCGTCCTCGGTCAGCTCCGGCTCGTGTGCGACGGCGAGCCACAGCCGCCCGATATCCGGGCTCGGTCGACACGATCCACACCGGCGCCCCGGGCACCGTTCGCTCGACCACCGACGCCGCCGGCGGCTCGATCCCGCACGCCGCCAACGCTTCCGCCGGATCATGCCCCGCGAACGGCACCGCCGCCGCGACCGCCGGTCGATCCGCGGCGAAGGTTCCTGCCACGAAATCTCTCTTCATGAGTCGTCATTCAATAATGACCCACCGACAAGATCGGTGCGCGGATGTCAGTGTGCACCACCGAGTTCCAGTGCCAGCACGCCGAGAATCACCAATGCGATGCCGCCGACCTGGATCGACGAAAGTCTTTCGTCGAGAAATAGGACCCCGATGACGGCGATGGCCGCGACGCCCACCGCCGACCAGATGCCATAGGCAACGCCGATCGGTATGCCGCGCTTCAGCGCCTGGGACAGGAAGAAGAAGGCCGCGCCGTAGCCGATGACCACGATGATCGAGGGCACGAGCTTGGTGAAACCGTCGGAGATCTTCAGCGATACGGTCGCGGTGATTTCGGAGGCGATGGCCAGCGCCAGCAACAGCAGGGTCATCGGCGCAGCGTAAACCGAGCGGCATTTAAGCGTTTGCACCGATGGATCGAAAGATCACCACCGCAGACTGGCACGCAGGCCGCCGTTTTCGGCGGCGCTGAGAATCGTCGCGAACGTTTCGGTTCGCGGCACGGGCCGATCGAGGGAGGGATCCGATGGATGGGGCGGCCTTGGCGGTCCTGGTGATCGTGCTAGCGCTGGTCATGGGGATGCCGATCATGCTGATCGCCGTGGCACTGCCCCTCGCGGTTCGTGCCGAGCGTCGACGCAAGGGGGTGCTGTGGCAATGGGCGGCTCGACACGGATGGTCGTACGCGGAGCACTCGTGGGCGCAGTGGGTGTCACGCCTGCCCGGTGGCGGTCGCCGAGCTCTCGGCGTGACCTTGTCCGGGATGGTGGGCGGCCGTTGGGTGACCGTCGCGGAACACTCGTACACGACGACCTCGTCGAGCGGTGATTCCACATCGACCCAGACGCATCACTACCTCGCCGTCGTCGTCGTGCTGGATCGCCCACTCCCGTCCGTCGCCGTCACCGGCCGCGGCGCCATGTCGAAGTTCGGCCGCGCGCTGTTCGGCGACAAACCCACCGCGACCGGCAACGCCGAATTCGACGCCCGTTTCCGGATCAAGTCCGCCGACCCGAACTTCGCCCGCTGGCTGGTAAGCAAGCCACTGATCGATGCCCATCTGGCCGGAATCGTGCCGGACTGGAGCCTGGTCGGCCAAGACCTGCTCACCTACCGCCCAGGCCGACTACGCGACCCGAACACAATCCCAGCCCTAACCACCCCCCTAACACACGTAGCGGACCTGTTGGGCCGCTGAGGATCAAGATCAGGTGGCACTGATGGTGGGGGCTTCTCGGGCGATGCCGCCACAGTTTCCACCTGATCTTGATCACCTTGTTGGGCGGCAAACGTTGGGCGAGACGCGGTTACGCGAAGAGGGCGCGCAGTTCGACGACTACGTTGCGGATCTCGTCGAGTTGCGCGGCGACCTGGACGGCTGCGGTTCCGCCGCGGGCGTTGCGGGATGCGATGGAGCCCTGGACGGTGAGGACCTCGCGGACCTCGGGGGTCAGCGCCGAATCGATGGTGGCGAATTCTTCGTCGGTCAGTTCGTCGAGGCCGACGCCGCGCGCCTCGGCGGCGCGCACGCACGCACCCGCGGCCTCGTGCGCGACGCGGAACGGAACACCCTGCCGGACAAGCCATTCGGCGATATCGGTGGCGAGGGTGAAACCGGCGGGGGCGAGTTCGGCCATGCGGTCGGTGTGGAAGGTGAGCGTCGAGACCAGGCCCGCGATGGCCGGGAGTAGCAGTTCGAGCTGGGCGACCGAGTCGAACAGCGGTTCCTTGTCCTCCTGCAGGTCCCGGTTGTAGGCCAGCGGTTGGGCTTTGAGGGTCGCCAGCAGTCCGGTCAGGTTGCCGATGAGGCGGCCCGCCTTACCGCGGGTGAGCTCGGAGACGTCCGGATTCTTCTTCTGCGGCATGATCGACGAGCCCGTGGACCAGGCGTCGGCCAGGGTGAGGTAGCCGAATTCCGGTGTACTCCAGATGATCACCTCTTCGGCCATCCGGCTCAGGTCGACTCCGATCATGGCGAGTACGAACGCCGCCTCGGCCGCGAAGTCACGTGCGGAAGTGGCATCGATCGAATTCGCCGCCGCGGCAGCGAAATCCAGTTCGGCCGCGATGGCTTCCGGATCGAGTCCGAGCGAGGATCCAGCCAATGCGCCGGAACCGTAGGGCGACACCGCCGCCCGCTTGTCGAAGTCGCGCAGCCGATCGATATCGCGCAGCAAAGGATGCGCGTGGGCGAGCAGATGGTGCGCGAGCAGCACCGGCTGTGCGGCCTGCAGATGCGTCTTACCGGGCATTACGGCGTCCGGATGCGCGGCGGCCTGAGCGACCAGCGCGTCGACCACATCGAGGAGTCCGGCGGCGATCCGGCGGGCCGCGTCGCGCAGCCACATCCGAAAGAGCGTGGCCACCTGGTCATTACGGGAGCGCCCGGCCCGCAGCCGGCCGCCGAGTTCGGTGCCGACCCGATCGATCAGCCCGCGCTCCAGCGCACCGTGCACGTCCTCATCGGCCTCGGCCGGGGCGAACGCGCCCGAATCCACGTCTGCCGCAAGGCGATCCAGTCCGCCCAGCATGGCGGCGAGGTCGCTCTCCGAGAGCAGTCCCGCCTTGTGCAGCACGCGCGCGTGCGCCTTCGACGCGCGAATGTCGTAGGGGGCCAGCGCCCAGTCGAATTGGGTCGACTTGCTCAGCGCGGCCATTGCCGCGGCCGGTCCGGACGTGAAACGTCCACCCCAGAGCGCCCCTTCGTTGGTGCTGCCGCTCTGCGTCATCGTGTGCTGTCTCCTCCGGGTTGTCGGGCGGTGAACAAAGTATGGGTCTTCAAGCCGGCGGCGGCCACGTCGGATACCTCCCGGCCCCGGCTGCGCAGCACCTCGGCCGGATCGGCGCGCGACACCGTCCAGCCGTGTTCGGCGAACCAGGCGATGGGATCACTGCGGCCCTCGTCGGAGTACCACAGTTGGCCGACATCGACCTGCACGTCGACCCCACCGGATCGCGCCTCCTGCAACGCCTTGGCGTCCGGCGCGGAACCGGTCGAGCGGTAGATCGCGACACGACTGCCCGGTGCGCTCGACGCCACGATGTTGTCGAAGAGCCGATCCTGGGCAGCCGCCGGGAGGTAACGCAACAGTCCTTCGACCAGCCATGCGGTCGGCACGGACGGATCGAATCCATTGTCCCGCAACGCCGCCGGCCAATCCTGGCGCAGATCCACGGCGATCGCGCGGCGCTGCGCCGCGGGCGGGAAATCCGTAAGCGCGCTCTCCTTGAACTCCAGAACCTTCGGCAGATCAAGCTCGAAAACCGTTGCGCCGATCGGCCATTCGAGTCGGTAGGCCCTGGCGTCCAGGCCGGCGGCGGGGATGACGAACTGCCGGATGCCGTCGGCCGCCGCCTCCTGGAAGTAGGCGTCGAGGTAGCAGGTGCGGGCGATCAGAGCCGAGATAATGGCGCCCATCGACGCTATCGCGGCCTCCTCGAGATCGGGGATCTCGCCGCGCACGATGCGCGTCCAGGATTCCGAGCCGACCGCGGTCACCAGCACTTCGGCGTACGGGTCGTGGAACAGTGCGTCCGGGCGGCGGCTCTCGGCGGCTCGCATTGCCGCGACGCCGAGGGCCGTGGCGCCGACGCTCGATTCGATATCCCAGCTGTCGTCATCGGTCCGCATAGCGCTCCCTTCGGGTCGGCCACCGCTGCGCCGACCCGTTCGAGCCTAATGTCACCGACGGACGTGGTCTCGCGCGCTGGCTACTTCTGGTTCAGGTCGCGACGGGCCGCGACCTTGGAGGACAGGCCGTGGATCTGCACGAAACCCTTGGCGAGGGACTGGTCGAAGGTGTCGCCCTCGTCGTAGGTGGCCAGGTTGAAGTCGTAGAGCGACTGCTCGGAGCGGCGGCCGTTGACCACGATGGAACCGCCGTGCAGCACCATCCGGATATCGCCGGTGACGTGCTCCTGGGTCTCGGCGACGAACGCGTCCAGCGCGCGCTTGAGCGGAGAGAACCAGAGGCCGTCGTAGGCCAGCTCGCCCCAACGCTGCTCGACCTGCCGCTTGTAGCGGCCCAATTCGCGTTCGATGGTGACGTTTTCCAGGGCCTGGTGCGCGGTGATCAGCGCGATGGCGCCGGGAGCCTCGTAGATCTCGCGGCTCTTGATGCCGACGAGCCGGTCCTCGACCATATCGAGGCGGCCGACGCCCTGGCGGCCCGCCCGATGGTTCAGCTCGACAATGGCCTCCAACACGCTGACCTGGCGGCCGTCGATGGCGACCGGCACACCTTTGTCGAAGGTGACGATGAGTTCGTCCGGTGCCTCGAAGTTGACCGTCGGGTCCGAGGTGTAGTCGTAGACATCCTTGGTCGGCGCGTTCCACAGGTCCTCGAGGAAGCCGGTCTCCACCGCGCGGCCCCAGACGTTCTGGTCGATCGAGAACGGCGACTTCTTCGTGACATTGATCGGGAGCTTGTTCTCCTCGGCGAAGGCAATGGCCTTCTCCCTGGTCCAGGCGTAGTCGCGGACCGGGGCGATCACATTCAGGTCGGGGGCGAGCGCGCCGATGCCGACCTCGAAGCGGACCTGGTCGTTGCCCTTCCCGGTGCAGCCGTGGGCGACGGTGCTCGCACCGTGGAACTTGGCGGCCTCGACGAGGTGCTTGACGATGAGCGGGCGGCTGATCGCCGAAACCAGCGGGTACTGGCCCATGTACATGGCGTTGGCCTGGATGGTCGGCAGGCAGTACTCATTGGCGAACTCGTCGCGCGCATCGACCACGATCGCCTCGACGGCACCGCAGTCCAGCGCACGCTGGCGCACCACATTCATGTCCTCGCCGCCCTGGCCCAGATCGATGGCGACCGCCACGACCTCGGCGCCGGTCTCCTTGCCGATCCAGCTGATCGCGACGGAGGTATCGAGCCCACCGGAGTAGGCGAGTACGACGCGCTCGGACATGTCTATGTGCTCCTCGGTTTCGTGCTTGTCTGCAGGTTGTGCCCGCATCCGCGGGCGGCGGGGTGCGGCGCCCACCGACGCACTCAAATCGCACGTCAGGCGGCCCGCACCGGATTGCAAATGATTATGCACGATGATGCAAGCCCATTCACAACCGGGTCCGAGTTCCACCTGCCAGCTAGCACCTTGGCACCCCCTTGCCCCTATGTCACGCTTGACCCGGTAACTATCGGAGCGGGCAAAGGACGGACCCCATGCTGCACCTCATAGCAGGAGAATTCAGCACCCTCGGCAACGGCGTCCTCGACATCGGCCGCGCCATAGTCGACTTCATCCAAGACATCATCGACATCGGCACCCCGAACGCCCCACACAGCGGCGGCCAATACCCCTTCGGCTGACACGTCCGCCCCCACCGCGCCGCTTCGATCGACCGCCGCCGAGTCGGGATTCATCGTTGTCGGTGAGCGAAATCCGTTGGTGCAGACCGAGGGACGCCGAGGACTCAGGCGAGTGCCTCGATCTTGGCGGCGAGTTCGGCGCCGGTCAGCGGTTCGCGCGCGATGACCGCGATGGTGTCGTCGCCCGCGATGGTACCGACGATGAACGGCAAGGCCGCTCGGTCGAGGGCGCTTGCCAAATAATGGGCGGCACCGGGCGGGGTGCGCAGAACCGCGATGTTTCCGCTGGCATCCGTGGAGACCAGGAGATCGCCGAGGAGTTTGGAGAGGCGGTCGGTGCCGCCGGTGACGCCGCGAACGGGGCTGCCGTCCTCGGGGACCACGTAGACGCCCGCACCGCCGTCGGCGGCGCGCAATTTCACGGCGCCGAGTTCATCGAGGTCGCGGGACAGAGTGGCCTGAGTGGTTTCGATGCCTTCGGCGGCGAGCAGTGCGGCCAGTTCGGTCTGGCTGCGGACCGCGTGTGCGGTCAGCAGTTCGACGATCCGGGACTGCCGACCGGCACGGGTGCGGGCGATGGCGGGGGCGGACTTACCCGCATCGGGTTGGACCGTCATGACCACGCCTCGCCCACATGTCTCACAGCGCCCCCGAAGCAGGCCGCAGTGGATCGGCCACCCGCGTGGTCACGCCGAGCCCGCGAGCCCGGCACACCGGCACGCTCGCACGCATTCACTGCGCCTCACCTCGCTTGGCCAGCAACCACACCAGCAGCGCCTTCTGCGCATGCAGTCGATTCTCCGCCTCGTCCCACACCACACTGTGTGGTCCGTCGAGTACCTCGTCGGTGATCTCCTCGCCGCGGTGCGCCGGAAGGCAGTGCAGCACAACAACATCCGGCTGTGCCTTGGCGAGCAGATCATCGTTGAGCTGGAACGGGCGGAACGGGCCGACCCGGTCGAGGCCGTCGTTCTCCTGCCCCATGGAGGTCCAGGTGTCGGTCACCAGAGCATCGGCACCGGCCGCAGCGGCAACGGGGTCGCCGGTCAGCGTGATGGTCGCACCGGTCTCGGCGGCGCGCTTGTGGGCGGCCTCCAGAATCCATGGCAGCGGCTCGAAACCCGTTGGCGCGGCGATGGTTACGTTCAACCCCGCGGTCACACCACCGAGCAGCAGCGAGTGCGCCATATTGTTCGCACCGTCACCGAAGTAGGTCAGATTGCGCCCGGCCAGACTCCCCTTGCGCTCGACGAGGGTCTGCAGATCGGCGAGCACCTGACACGGGTGGAACTCATTGGACAGGGCGTTGACGACCGGAACCGTTGCGGTGATCGCCATTTCGTCCAGACGCATCTGCTCGAAGGTCCGCCACACAATCGCATCGACGTAACGCGAGAGCACCTTGCCGGTATCACCGAGGGTCTCCTCGCGCCCGAGCTGGGTGTCGCGACCGTCGACCACCACCGCATGCCCGCCGAGCTGTGCGATACCCATTTCGAAGGAGAACCGCGTGCGGGTGGAGTTCTTCTCGAAGATCACCCCGACCCCGCGCGGCCCTGCCAGCGGCCGGTACGCGAATGGATCCTTCTTCAATTCCGCTGCGAGCGTCAGAATTTCGGCTTGTTCGGCAGGCGTGACGTCATCGTCGCGCAGGAAGTGCCGCAGCTGCCCACCCGTCTCTCGACCGCCACCGCCCATGGAATCGGTACGCGATGCTGTACTCATTCGGCCCCCTTCGCGTCCGCGATCGCACCGTCGAGGATCTCGGGCAGATCGCCGACGAAATTATCGGACTGGGTCTCGGTGAGCACCAGCGGCGGTGCGAGCCGAATAATGTTGGGCTTGGGTGCATTCACCAGATAGCCTGCCTCCCGCGCCCGGTTCTCGACCTCGGCCGAGATATCGTCGGTCAGCACGATACCGAGCAGCAGACCGGCACCGCGCACGTGATCGATCAGCGGATGCTCGAGCAGTTCGATACCGTCGCTGAGCCGCTTGCCGACGGATTCGACGTGGGCGAGCAGATCGGTCTCATCGATGGTCCGCAGTACCGCCAAAGCCGCTGCGGCGCATACCGCATTGCCGCCGAACGTGGTGCCGTGCAGCCCCGGCGTCAGCAGCTCCGCGGCCGGTCCGGTGGCCAGCACCGCACCGATCGGCAACCCGCCGCCGAGCCCCTTCGCGAGGGTGATCACATCGGGCACAATGCCGAACGCCTGGTGCGCGTAGAACTTTCCGCACCGGCCGATACCGGTCTGCACCTCGTCGAGAACCAGCAATGCACCATGACGCGCGGTGATCTCCCGCGCCTTGACCAGATAGTCGATGGGCGGCACGACAACGCCGCTCTCCCCCATGATCGGTTCGAGGAATACCGCCGCGGTGTCCTCGTCGACAACCGCCTCGAGCGCCGCCGCATCGCCGTAGGGCACATGGACGACACCGGCCGGCATCGGCTCGAACGGCGTCCGCTTGGACGGCTGTCCGGTAAGAGCGAGCGCGCCCATGGTGCGGCCGTGGAAGGCCTCATCGGTCGCGATGATCTTGTGCCGCCCGGTCAGCCGCGCCATCTTGAACGCCGCCTCATTGGCCTCGGTGCCGGAGTTGCAGAAGAACGCGCGGCCGTGGCCGTCCCCGAATTCACCGTCGCCGAAGTGCGCGAGCAGCCGTTCGGCCAGTTCGATGACCGGTTCGTTGGCATAGATATTCGAGGTGTGGCCCAGCGTGCCGAGCTGCTGGGTAACGGCTTCCAGAATCGCCGGATGGGCGTGGCCGAGGCTGTTGACGGCGATACCGCCGAGGAAGTCGACGTAGCGTTTGCCGTCCGCGTCGTAGACCACCGCACCCGCACCGCGCACCAGCGCGACCTTGGGTGTGGCGTAGTTCTTCATCAACGCGGCGGACCACCGCTGTTGCAGCTCTGCTGTGTCACTCATATTTTCGTTCCGTTCAGTGTGTCCGCCGCGCTCGTCGGGAGCGGGGCGGGCGTCACCATCGTTCCGATTCCTTCTCCGGTGAACAGTTCCAACAGCACCGAATGCGGGACGCGACCGTCGATGACATGCGCGGTCGGCACCCCGCCCTGCACGGCGCGCAGGCAGGCTTCCATCTTGGGCACCATGCCCGCATCCAGTCGCGGCAGCAACTCGACCAATTCGGCCGAGTCGATGCGCGAGGTGAGCGACGAACGGTCCGGCCAGTCGGTGTACAGGCCCTCGACGTCGGTCAGGATCACCAGTTTTTCCGCGCCGATGCCCTCGGCGAGTGCGGCCGCGGCGGTGTCGGCATTGATGTTGTGCACCACGCCGTCGGCGTCGGGGGCGATGGTGGAGACCACCGGAATGCGCCCCGCGCCGATGAGATCGAGCACCGCGTCGGCATTCACCTCGGTGACATCGCCGACCAGACCGATATCGGTGGCCTCGCCGTCGACATCGACGGTGCGCCGGGTCGCGGTGAACAGCCGCGCGTCCTCACCGGAGATGCCGACCGCGTACGGACCGTGCGCATTGATCAGCCCGACCAGTTCGCGGCCGACCTGACCGAACAGCACCATCCGCACCACATCCATCACCTCGGGTGTGGTGACGCGGAAGCCACCGCGGAATTCGCCTTGCAGCCCGAGCTTTTTCAGCATCGCGCTGATCTGCGGTCCGCCACCGTGCACCACCACCGGGTGCACACCGACGGTGCGCAGGAATGCCATATCGGCGGCGAAGGCCTGTTTGAGGTCCGCATCGATCATCGCATTGCCGCCGTATTTGACGACCACGATCTTGGCGCGGAACTTCTGCAGCCACGGTAGCGCGTCGGCGAGGACGTGCGCCTTGTCCAATGCCGAAAGTTCTCGCACCGCGTCGCTGGTCATGGCGCCAGCTCGCTGGCGCTCACCTCCGTCATGCCCAGCGATGCCGGCTGCGTTGATTGTTCGCTCGCCGCGCTCGCTCATGAGCTATAGGCCGAATTCTCTTCGACATAGCCGTGCGAAAGGTCGGTGGTCCGCACGGTGGCGGTGCCGTCACCGACATTCAGTTCGATCCGCACCTCGATATCGGCGCCGGACAGATCGACCTCGCGTGCACCCGGCGCGCCGACGCTGTCGACGCAGACCGGATTTCCGTTGAACGACACCGAGATCCGGTTCGGATCCAGGGTGACCGGTGCGATACCGACGGCGGCGAGCACCCGGCCCCAGTTCGGATCGGAACCGAAAAGCGCGGTCTTGACCAGACTGTCGCGGGCCACGGCGCGCGCCGCGATCAGCGCCTCGTCCTCGGAGACCGCCCCGGCGACGGTGATCCGCACCCGCTTGGTCACACCCTCGGCATCGGCCATCAGCTGGGCGGCCAGATCGTCGCAGACCGCGAGCACGGCCGCGTCGAGTTCCTCCTGGGTGGGGGTGACTTCGCTCGCCCCGTTGGCGAGCAGGAGCACGGTGTCATTGGTCGAGCAGGAGCCATCGACATCGAGCCGGTCGAAGGTGAGCCGAGTCGCGTTGCGCAGTGCGCGATCCAACTGGTCGGCGCTCGCGGCGGCATCGGTGGTGAGCACCACCAGCATGGTGGCCAGTGACGGCGCGAGCATCCCGGCGCCCTTGGCCATACCGCCGACATTCCATTTGTCGCGGTGGTGGAATGCCGCTTCCTTGGGAACGGTATCGGTGGTCATGATGGCATGTGCCGCATCGAGACCGCCGGACATGCCGCCGCCCATTTCGTGCACGATCTCGGTGACGGCCGGAACCACCTTGTCCATCGGCAACCGGTCACCGATCAAACCCGTTGAGCAGACCGCGATTTCGCCCGCTCCGGTTTCGGTGCCCCAGTTGCTCAGCGCCTTGGCCAATTCCTCGGCGGTCTGGTGGGTGTCCTGGAATCCACCCGGACCGGTACAGGCGTTGGCCCCACCGGAATTCAGGATCACCGCACGCAGCCGGCCAGCGGTGAGCACCTGCTGCGACCACAGCACCGGCGCGGCCTTCACCTGGTTGCGGGTGAATACGCCCGCGGCCGCGTATTCCGGCCCCTCGTTGAATACCAGTGCCAGATCGGGTTTTCCGCTCGCCTTGATGCCCGCGGCGATGCCCGCCGCCCGAAAGCCGAGCGGTGCGGTCACGCCCTGGCTCCGGAACAGCTTGCCCGCCGGTGTTTCGATCGTCGTCACGGTGCCACTCCTACGGTGGAAAGTCCTGCGGTCTCGTCGAATCCGACGGCCAGATTCATGGATTGGACCGCGGCGCCCGCGGTGCCCTTGGTCAGGTTGTCGATCGCGCCGATCACCACGAGCAGTCCGGCATCGGCATCGACCGCGACCTGGAGGGTGACGGCGTTGGAGCCGAGCACCGAACCCGTCTGCGGCAGTGTGCCCTCCGGTAGCAGATGCACGAATGGTTCGTCGGCGTAAGCCTTTTCATAGACCGCGCGAGCTTCGGCGACGTCGACGCGGGTCGGGGCGGTGCAGGTCGCGAGAATGCCGCGCGGCATCGGCGCCAGTACCGGAGTGAACGATACGGCGACCGCCGCACCACCGGCAGCCTGCAGATTCTGCGCGATCTCCGGGGTATGCCGGTGCGCGCCCGCGATGCCGTAGGCCCGTGCCGACCCCATCACCTCGGAGCCGAGCAGGCCGATATCGAGTTTGCGGCCCGCACCCGAAGTGCCGCTCACCGCAACCACATTCACCTTCGGTTCGATGATTCCGGCCGCGATCGCCGGTGCCAGCGCGAGGCTGGCGACCGTGGGATAGCAACCGGGAACGGCGATCCGGTGCGCACCGCGCAGCCGCTCGCGCCCGCCCGGCAGTTCCGGTAGGCCGTAGGGCCAGCTGCCCGCGTGCGTGGTGCCGTAGTACTTCTCCCAGGCTGCCGCATCGGTGAGCCGGAAATCGGCCCCGCAGTCGATGATCACCGTCGACTCCGGCAGCTGCTGGGCGATGGCGGCGGACTGCCCGTGCGGCAGGCCGAGGAAAACGACGTCGTGGCCGGCCAGTTCGTCGACCGTGGTCGGGGCGAGTACGCGATCGGCGAGCGGCAGCAGATGCGGCTGGAGCTCCCCCAGTGCGCTGCCCGCATTCGAGCCCGCGGTCAGCGCCCCGATGACGAGGCGCCCGTCGCGGTAGGCCGGATGACCGAGCAATAGACGCAGCACCTCACCGCCGGCGTATCCACTGGCACCGGCGACCGCAACCCGCAACACCGGGTTACCCGACGAATCATCCATGTGATGATTATGCACGATTATGCAAGCCCATTCATGAACGGGGTGTCGCATCGCCCGACCGGGCCGCGCACACCGATCGTTCCGCTACCGCCCGTGCCGTATTACCCGGACAGAAGCCGCCTCAATCGTATCGATCGGATTCGACTCGCGTCCGGGCGAGCGGGCGATGGCCTGGAAGATCAGCACCGTGCTGCGTTCAGAGTCGGGGCCAGCCGCTGTGCACCATTGATCGGATCGACTCGCGTCCGGGCGAACGGGTGATGATCTGGAAGATCAGCACCGTGCTGCGTTCAGAGTCGGGGCCAGCCGCTGTGCACCATTGATCGGATCGACTCGCGTCCGGGCGAACGGGCGATGGCCTGGAAGATCAGCACCGTGCTGCGTTCAGAGTCGGGGCCAGCCGCTGTGCACCGATGCTGATCGAGACCGGGCCACCGGCCACGTTCAGTAGTCCGGCAGCAGCCCAGGGTGCTCCCGGACCGCGGTCGGGGCTGCGGAATCTGCCGTCAGGCGACCGTCGCGGGATCGATCCCGAGTGTCGCGCGCAGACCGACCTCCCCTTTCGGGGTGAGGCGGACGGCGCGGCCGGATCCGACCCGTCGCACCCAATCCAGCGCCAATAGTCGACGGCACAACTGCGCTCCCGCGGCACCGCCGAGGTGGGTGCGGCGCTCGGTCCAGTCGAGGCAGGGGCGGACGATCGGGCGGCGCGTGTGCAGTGTGTTCGCCTCGATGCCCATCGGACCCGTCAGCCATGCCGAGCCCGCATCGGTGAGGGCGAAGCCGCCATCGGCATCGAGCAGTTCGCGCTCGGTCATGGCATCGGTGATCGCGACGCCCAGGCGGCCCGCGAGGTGGTCGTAGCAGGTTCGGCCGCGCGCCAGGGCCGCCGCCGCGGTGGACGCCCGCAGCGTCGTGGACTCGCGGCGGACCGGTTCCAGGTGGGCGACCATGGTCTCCAATAACTCGGCGACCTGCGGGCTCGCCAACTGCACATAGCGGTGCCTGCCCTGACGACGTTCGATGAGCAGACCGCCGTCGAACAGCCGGTTCAGATGTTCGGTCGCGGTGGACGGTGCCACGCCGGCATGGCGG
Organism: Nocardia sp. NPDC052112; assembly: GCF_040680135.1. Taxonomy (NCBI): domain Bacteria; kingdom Bacillati; phylum Actinomycetota; class Actinomycetes; order Mycobacteriales; family Nocardiaceae; genus Nocardia; species Nocardia sp. NPDC052112. The sequence goes on from NZ_JBFAWD010000018.1 coordinate 49,932, forward strand.
GCCAGCTCGCCTGCCGTCCACGCGCGACCGTCGACCAAGGCCAGGCACATATCGGCGCGGGTGCGATCGGCCAGCAGGGTGGCCAGTCCGGCCAGCTCGGCTCCTCGAGTTTGCACCACACCATGATCGCGCCGGGTTACTTCGGCGGCCACCGAAATGTCCGCGGGATACGGTTGCGCTATGAATCTGATCAGCGAGCCCGATCGAGCCCGGGAGGTTTTGACCGGTGCGCCGATGCCGACGGTGCCCCGGACCGCGCGATCGGCCGGCATCGGTCGGCGCCGCGCCGATATCGCCCGATTCTGCGATGGGGTCGATCACCGGGCGCTGGTCGTCGCGGAATCGGCCGCATTGTCACCCGCGGCGCTGGGTGAACGGGTCGGCACGGTCGAGGGGCCAGTTGCCCATGTTCGTGTGCTGGCGGAAGCTGCCCCGGCCGCGACCATGCCCTTTGCTATTGCCGCCGGAATCAACGAGAGGTCTTGATGGACAAGACGAAGGCTTTTCGCGAACTGCACCACCGCGCCGATCCGCTGGTGCTGCCCAATGCCTGGGATTTCGGGTCAGCGGCAGTGCTGGCCGCCGAGGGGTTCGCGGCAATCGGCACCACCAGTCTCGGCGTCGCGGTGGCCGCCGGGCTCACCGACGGCGCCGGCGTCACCGGCGACGAAACCCTCATGCTGGCAACGAGACTCGCGCGGTTACCGGTGCCGGTGACCGTCGACATCGAGGGCGGGTTCCGCGCCGATTCCGAGGCAGTCGCCGACTACGTCGCGCAGCTGGCCGATCTGGGGATCGCCGGGGTGAATCTCGAGGATGGGCGGGCCGACATCGCGTTGGCCGATCCGGGGCACCAGGCCGAGTTGATCGCCGCGATCAAATCCGCTGCGCCCGAGTTGTTCATCAATGCCCGAATCGATACGTATTGGCTACGGCTGGAACAGGATTCGACGCTGGCTCGCGCCGCGGAATATGTGCGCGCCGGTGCCGATGGGATTTTCGTGCCCGGTGTGACGGATCCGGCGGAGATCGGCCGGATCGTCGCGGCGGTGCCCTTGCCGATCAACATGCTGTACTCGGCGGCCGGGCCGTCCATCGCCGAACTCGCGGCGTTGGGTGTGCGACGGATCAGCACGGGATCGCTGTTGTACCGCGCGGCGTTGGCCGGGATCGTCGAAATAGCGCGTGCGGTGCGCGACGGCGGTGCGGTTCCCGCCGACATCCCCACCTACCGCGAAATTCAGGCCATCACGGGCGCAGAGTAGTTCTTTCGAGAAATTTCTGTCGGCGATGTCGATTCGACGGGGGACCGTTCGTGTAGGAGGTGCAGCCGGTCGCGGACCGGCCAACGACAGGAGGCGAGATATGAGCAAGATCATCGCGGTTGAGCACCTGACCCTGGACGGTGTCATGCAGTCACCCGGCCGGGCCGATGAGGACACCCGGGACGGTTTCCGCCGCGGCGGCTGGGCGCATCGGCACGACGATCCCGAGCAGGCCAGGGTCATGGGCGAGCATATGGCGACCCATCACGGTGCGCTGTTGTTCGGGCGGCGGACCTACCAGGACTTCTACGGGGTCTGGCCGCAGCAAACCGACAATCCGTACACCGAGGTACTGAACAAGACCGAGAAGTTCGTCGCATCCCGGACGCTGACCGAACCGTTGCCGTGGGAGAACTCCACGCTGCTCGGTGGCGATGTGGTCGCCGCGGTGCGCGGACTTGGGCAGGATCTCGTGGTGCTCGGCAGCGGCGATCTGCTGCAAACGCTGATGCGCAATGATCTCGTCGACGAGTATCTATTGCTGATCCATCCGATTGTGGTCGGCCGCGGGCGGCGGCTGTTCGACGGCGCGGACCTCGGTGAACTGCGACTCACCGATAGCGTCAGCACCCCAACCGGCGTGGTGATCGCCACCTATCAGCGGGGATGAGGAGGAGCCGTGCAGCAGTATCTGCTCAGCATCTATCAGCCCGATGACACTGCGCCGCCGGACAATCTCGACGAGATCATGCGCGATCTGGCCGCGCTGAACGACGAGATCCGGGCCGCGGGCGCCTGGGTTTTCGCCGCGGGACTGCACGCGCCGAGTACCGCGACCGTGCTGCGCGCCCAGGGCAATGATGTGCTGGTCACCGACGGTCCGTATGTCGAAAGTAAGGAGCACATCGGCGGATTCACCGTCATTGCGGCGGCCGATCTGGACGAGGCGCTCGACTGGGGCAAGAAGATGGCCGCCGTGCTCACTTTGCCGATCGAGGTCCGGCCGGTGGCCGATTACTGAGATGGTCGCCGACGCCGCGATCGCGGCCGTATTCACCGAACATTACGGCCGCGCGGTCGCCAGCCTGATCCGCGTCTTCGGCGATATCACCATTGCCGAGGACGCGGTGCAGGACGCCTTCACCGCCGCCGTGCAACGCTGGCCGACCGACGGACTGCCGCCGAGCCCACCCGGTTGGATCATCACGACCGCACGCAACCGAGCCATCGATCGCCTGCGGCGCGAGGCATCTCGCGACGACCGGCATGCCGAGGCCGCACTTCTACACGCCGACAACGAACCCGACGATATGAGCGCCGTCCTGGACGACCGCCTCCGACTGATCTTCACCTGCTGCCACCCGGCACTATCGATGAATTCCCGAGTGGCACTTACCTTGCGGCTCCTCGGCGGTCTCACCACACCCGAAATCGCCCACGCCTTCCTGACTTCCGAATCGACCATGGCGCAACGGCTCGTCCGCGCCAAAGGCAAGATCCGCGACGCCCGCATCCCCTACCGCGTCCCGCGCGACGCCGACCTGCCCGCCCGCCTGCGCGCCGTTCTGGCCGTCATCTACCTCATCTTCACCGAAGGGCATACCGCCACCTCCGGTGATCAGTTGATGCGGACCGACCTGTGCGCCGAGGCAATCCGCTTGGGCCGCTTACTCATCGAGCTGATGCCCGACGAGCCGGAGGCTTCCGGGCTGCTCGCACTAATGTTGCTCACCGAATCGCGTCGAGCCGCCCGCACCGCACCGGACGGATCACTGGTGCCACTGCCCGAACAAGACCGACACCGGTGGGACCGCGCCCTCATTGCCGAGGGACACGCCCTCGTCCGAGAATGCCTGCGCCGCAACCAACCCGACGCTTACCAGATCCAAGCCGCAATCAACGCCGTACACGCCGACGCCCCCGCTCCGGAATCCACCGACTGGCAACAAATCCTGCAACTCTACGACCAGTTGGCCGCTATCGCCCCCAGCCCGGTGGTGGCGCTGAACCGCGCGGTGGCGGTCGCCGAGGTCGCGGGCCCACACGCCGCACTCGCACTACTCGACGAAATCGACCTACCGAATCACCATCTGTACCACGCGATCCGCGCGGACCTCCTGCGCCGCCTCGGCCGCACCGCACCGGCAATCCGCGCCTACGAAGCCGCCATCGCCCACACCGACAACACTGCCGAACAGACCTTCCTCCGGCGACGCCGAGATGAGCTCGACTCGGCGACCTAGCGTGCCGAGCAACATTCGCATCCGGAGCGGGAACGGCCCGGCCACCGCGATCGCTCAGTGCTTGCGCACGACTCGTTCGCCCTGTCCCGGCTTCCAGATGGTGATGTCCAGGTGGTCGTCGATGAGCTCGACGGTGGAGGCTCCGGTCAGGTCGGCGGTGTAGAAGTGGTCGAATTCCTGATCGCGGATGTCGAATCCGGTTTCGTCGAACAGTTGCTGGGTGAAGCGGGCGTGCACTTGTCTGTCCGGCAGGTCGACGACGGTGCCGAAGAGTTTCGCGTCACCGTCGCCGACCTGCGTGTCGACGGTCGCGGTGTGCAGGCAGAACCGCGGGTCGCGGGCGAGATCCTTGAACTTGGTGGTGTTCGGCATGCCCGCGATGACCAGCATGTCGTCGAAGATCCGCGGTTCGATGGGGCTGATGCGGGGGAATCCGTCGGAGCGCAGGGTCCCGAGCAGGCAGAGATTGCCGGTGGCCTGGTGTCGACGCGTGAACACGGTGGCGATGCGTGGCGCTTCTTCGATGAACTGGCTCCATGTGGTCATGAGCACGACGGTACGAGCCAAACCTGACATCTTCTGTCAGGTTTTACGACTAATCTCGAATCATGCGGGCGAGTCGACTGGTGCAGCTGTTATTGCTGCTGCAGACCCGCGGCCGGACCACCGGACCGGAGCTGGCACGCGAGCTGGAGGTGTCGGTGCGGACGGTGTATCGCGATATCGAGGCCCTGTCCGTGGCGGGCGTACCGATCTACAGCGAACCGGGCCGGACCGGCGGGGTGCGGTTGGTCGACGGATACCGCACCCGGCTGACCGGACTCACCACCGAGGAGGCCGATGCGGTGCTGCTCACCGGACAACCCGCGGCCGCCGCCGATCTCGGACTCGGTACGGTGCTGGCGACCGCACAACTCAAGGTGCTCGCCGCACTGCCTCCCGAATTGCGCGGCCGGGCGACACGCATCGCGGAACGTGTCCATGTGGACGCACCGGGCTGGTTCCATCGCCCCGATGAAACACCAACACTGGCAACGGTTGCCGACGCTTTATGGCACGACCGGCGACTCGATATCCGTTATCGGCGCAGGGATCGCACCGTCGAACGCCGCTTGGATCCACTCGGCCTCGTATCGAAGGCCGGAACCTGGTACCTCGTCGCACGTGACGGCTCGGCCATCCGCTCCTATCGCGTCAGCCGAATCTCCTCGGCCCAGCAGAACGGCGAAACCTTCACGCGGCCAGATGATTTCGCTCTCGCTGAGCATTGGTCGGCAGCCGCCGACGATTTCGCGCGGTCGATGCTGCGAGTGCGGGCGCGCTGCCGGATCGCCGCCGCCCAATTGCGGCTGCTCCGGTTGACGAACGAGCCCGCCGCGGTCGCCGAGGCGATGGCATCGGCGACCGATCCGGACGCCGAGGGCTGGGTCGAAGTAACCATTCCCTCGGAGTCCTACGAGGTGCTGGCGGGCGCGATCCTGCCGCTCGGCGAATTCTGCGAGGTTCTCGACCCGCCCGAATTCCGCGACCGGCTCGCCGCGACGGCCTTCGCGATGGCCGAGCGCTACCGCCCGCGAACCCCCTGAGCCCGCACCTCCCGCGCGACCCGCACACTCAGCGCAGCGTGCGGAAGAACTCGCGCACATCGCTGATCAGCAGGTCCGGCGCTTCCATGGCCGCGAAGTGCCCACCGCGCTCGTATTCGGTCCAGCGCACGATGTTGTGCTGCTGCTCGGCGAGTACCCGAATGGAATTGTCACCGGCGAATACCGCCGCGGCGGTCGGCACGCCGGAATTCCGCAGTGGCCTTCCCCACGAATCCCCCTCCCCGTACAGCCGGATCGAGGAAACGAACGTCCTGGTGAACCAGTAGAGGCTGACATTGGTCAGCAGCGCGTCGCGGTCCACCGCCGCGTCGGGCAACTCGACTGCGGGATTGGTCCAGCGCTGGAAGATGTCCACGATCCAGGACAGCAGCCCGGCGGGCGAATCGTGCATGCCGATGGCCAGCGTTTGCGGACGGCCCGCCTGCACCATCGCGTATCCGTGCCTGGTGTGGCTCTCTGGCCCGGTGAGTTTGTCCAGCTTTGCCCGATCGTGCGGGCTATAGTCCGGTTCCGATCCGTCATCGCTCCAGGACGGCAGGGTGATCGGCCCGTTCACATGGATGCCGAGCACCTGGTCGGTCGCGATTCGTCCCAGTTCGGTCGAGACGAAGAAACCCGCATCGCCGCCCTGCGCCCCGTACCGGTCGTAGCCGAGCCGGGCCATCAACTTCGCCACCGCCTGCGCGAACCGCTCGGTGGAACCGTCCCCGACCCTCGGACCGGCCTGCGAGAAGGCGAATCCGGGCAACGACGGGATGACCAGATGGAATGCGTCGGCCGGATCACCGCCGTGTGCCCGCGGATCGCTCAGAGGTCCGATCACATCGAGGAATTCGATGAACGAACCGGGCCAGCCGTGGCTCAATACCAGCGGCACGGCGTCGGGTTCGGGTGAGCGGACGTGCAGGAAATGCAGCTGCTGCCCGTCGATATCGGTGATGGAATGCGGCAACTCGTTCAGTCGCGCTTCGACTGCGCGCCAATCGTATTCGGACCGCCAGTACTCGGCGAGGTCCTTCAAGTAAGAGATCGATGCGCCCTTGTCCCAACCAGCGCCGGGGATTTCGTCCGGCCACGAGGTATTCGCCAGCCGGGCGTGCAGATCATCGATCTGCGCCGGTGCGATCTCGATGCGAAAGGGGCGAATGTGCTGTTCGGTGCTCACGAAAGCGACGGTATTCGGCCCTTAGGACAGGATCGTTCCTAAGTGTCTGACATTCTGGAATTCGTGTTGGAGACCTCGGCACGACTGCTCAAACTGCTCGCCCTGCTGCAGACGCACCGCGACTGGACCGGCACCGAACTCGCCGAACGACTCGGCGTCACCAGGCGCACCATCCGCCGCGATGTGGACCGGCTCCGTGAACTCGGCTACCCGGTGCATGCCACACAGGGCACCGCGGGCTATCGGCTCGGCGCGGGGGCCGCGCTGCCGCCGCTGCTGCTCGACGACGAGGAGGCCGTCGCGGTGGCGGTCGGCTTGCGCAGCGCCGCCGACGGCACCGTCGCGGGCATCGAGGAGGCATCGCTGCGCGCGCTCACCAAACTCGAGCAGGTGCTGCCGCCGCGCCTGCGCCACCGGGTCCGCACCCTGCGCCGCGCGACCGTCCGGGTCGGCACACCGGGCGCCACGGTCGAACCGGATACGTTGCTGGCCGTCGCCGAGGCCTGTCAACGGCACGAACGCCTGCGCTTCGACTATCGCGCGCACAGCGGTGCGACCACCCGCCGTACGGTGGAGCCGCACAGCCTGGTGCATTTCAGCAGGCGCTGGTACCTCGTCGCCTGGGATATCGACCGCAGCGACTGGCGTACGTTCAGAGCTGACCGCATCACGCCGCGAACACCCACCGGCCCGCGCTTCAGTCCGCGCGAGCTCCCGGAAGGCGATGTCGCGGCGCACCTTTCGCTGCGACTCTCCGCCCGATCCTGGCCCTGCCAAGCAATTGCCTTGCTGCACAAGTCCGCCGAGGACGCCGTGGCGAATGTCTGGCCCGGTATGGGCGTCATCGAGGCCGTGGACGACCACAGCTGCCAACTGCACGTCGGCGCGGATACGCCGGAGGCGCTGGTCTGGATGATCACCTCGGTCGATATCGACTTCACACTGCTCAGCGGCCCGCCCGAACTCGTCGTGGCGATTCGTGCCCAAGCCACCCGCTGCACGGCGGCCCTCCGCAACCTCGACTGATCCGAATTCCGGCGACGCCGATCGACCACCGAAGCAGCGCGCATGACCGCATTCCGCACCGCGACCGGTACGAATCGCAGCGGGTGACCTGCAGAACATGACCAAGGTCGCCCCGGAGGACGGTCAAGCCCTCATGGACGACTTCAAGACCACCGCCGGTCTCGGTGTGCCGCCGCGTTCGGCCGGAGTAATGCGACGGCACCGATTCATCTCGGCCGCTGTGCCGCCCACCCGGCAGGACTTCGACTGATCTCGAAGACCCCGACCCGGCAACCATCTCGACGGTGTCGTGCTGCACGAATTGACCAGCCCGGCACGGGGATTCGTCCTCGCGCCGGGCTGGATAGGACCGTCCGAGTGCTCAGCTCACAATCGCGAACAGGACCGCCGCTACCGCGAAACTCACCACCGAGAGCACGGTTTCGAGCACCGTCCAGGTCTGCAGTGTCTGCTTCACCGTCAGGTTGAAGTACTTCGAAATGATCCAGAAGCCACCGTCGTTCACGTGGCTGAGGATGATCGAACCGGCCGCGATCGCCATGGCGATGAGTGCGATGGCCATCTGCGAATAGCCGTGCCCGGTGACCAGCGGCGCGACAATGCCACCGGTGGTCACGATGGCGACGGTCGCCGAACCCTGTGCGATGCGCAGACCGCAGCTGATGATGTACGCGAGCACGATGACCGGCAGACCGGCCGCCGACATGGTGTCCGCGAGCGCGGTGCCGATTCCGGTGGCGGAGATGATCTTTCCGAAGAACGCACCCGCACCGACCACCAGCAAAAGCATGCCGACCGGCTTCAGCGACTCCGCGGTGAGCGTACTGAGCTCCTGCACACTGGAACCGCGCCGCACACCGAGCAGATAGAAGGCGACGAGCACCGCGATCAGCAGGGCCACGGCCGGTGTGCCGAGGAACGTGAGCACCTGCAGCAGCTGCGAATCCTTGGCCAGCCATTGGCTGCCGAAGGTCGCACCGAGGATGAGCACCAGCGGAATCGCGATAATGCCGCCGATGAGACCGACCGCGGGCGGCCGGGTCTCGATGCGGGTCGTCTCCGGCTTGGTTGCGGTGCCGGGACCCTCGCCCTTCACCGCGGACTCGACCTCCGGTCGCACCAGGAATTCGGCGGGCACCTCGACCCGCACCCGCTTGCCGATGTAGGTGCCCCACACGATGCCAGCGGCGACGAAACCCGGTAGGCCGCAGACGAATCCCATGATGATCAGCCAGCCCAGGCTCACCCCGAGCAGGCCACCCAGTGCCACCGGACCCGGATGCGGCGGCAGGAAGGCGTGGGTCATGGACAGACCGGCCAGCATCGGCATGGCGTACAGCACCAGTGATCGACCACCGCGCTTGGCGGCCACATAGATCAGCGGTGCGAGCACGAAGATGCCGATATCGAAGAAGACCGGGATGCCGAAGATGAGCCCGAGCAGACCCATGGCGACCGGTGCGCCCTTCTCACCGAAGATGCCCAGCAGCTTGCCGGTCAGCACGTCCGCACCACCGGAACGCTCGAGGATCGCGCCGAGCACTGTGCCGAGCCCGATGATGACCGCGATATGCCCGAGGATGCCGCCGAAGCCGGTCTCCAGTAGCGAATCACCGGGCTTGATCGCCGTGCCGACGATCTTCGACACCGGTAGTCCGGCGGCCAGGGCCAGCCCGAGTCCGGTGAGCAGCAGCGCGATGAACGGCTCCAGCTTGACCTTGATAATGGCGAACAGCAGTACGGCAATCGCGAGACCGCACAGCACCAGCAATCCGGGTGTGGTGGTGCGCAGCCAGTCGACAGTGGCGCCCATATGGGTACCTCTCAATTCATGGATCGAACGAATGACGCCGCACGCGAGGCGATGTCGGACCATCGGCCCGCGGCGACGTCGGATGGGGCCACGACATCGGTACCCGCGGTCACGGCCACGGCTCCGTTGGCGAGGAATTCGGCGGCATTGCCCGCATTGACGCCCCCGGAGGGGATCAGCGCCACATCGGGGAAGGGGCCGCGCAAGTCTTTCAAATAGCCGGGACCGAGCGCCCTGGCGGGGAAGATCTTCACCGCCGCGGCGCCCAGGTCGAGTGCGGTGAGCACCTCGGTGGGCGTGAAAGCGCCCATGACGACCGGAATGTCGCGCTCGGCCGCGACGGCCGCGACCTCCGCGCGCACGCCGGGCGTGACGAGGAACCGTGCACCGCTATCGATCGCGGCCTTGGCCTGATCGGCGTGCAGTACGGTTCCGATACCGACTACCGCATCGGGAGCCGTTGCGGCGATACGCAGGTAATCGAGCACACCCGGTGTCGTGAAGGTGAGCTCCAAGCTACGAATCCCGGAACGCGCCAACGCATCCGCCAGCGCCAGCGGATCCGGAATCTCCGGTGCCCGCACCACACTCAGCACGCGGTCGGCGCGCATCACCTCCATGGCGCCGAGTGAGCCCATGACGTTCAATATGTCTCCTTCCGCGTGGCATCCATGCGCAGCGCACGCCCGGCGAGCTTGCCGGTGGGCGCACCGTTCTCGATGGCGAATGCACCGTTGACCAGCACGTGCCGAATGCCGCGCGCCTGCTGCTTCGGATGGTCGAAGGTCGCGGTATCGGTGATCGTCGATGGGTCGAACAACACGAGATCCGCTGCGTACCCGGTGAATACGTACCCGCGGTCGCTCAGCCGCAGCCGCTCGGCGGGCCGTCCGGTGAGGTGGTGCACACACTCCTCGAGCCCGAGCACACCGAGTTCGCGGACGTAATGCCCCAGATAGCGGGGGAAGGTGCCCCAGGCGCGCGGATGCGGTCGATCACCGACGAGCAGTGCGTCGCTGCCGCCCATATGCGTCGAATGCACCATGATCGCGCGCACGTTCTCCTCGTGCCCCACGTGCTGCAGGATGGTGGTGGCCAATTGATCTCGGCGCAGCAGGTCGAAGAACACTTCGACCGGTGGGCGAGCGGTATCGGCCGCGATGTCCGCGACGGTCTTGCCCACGTACTCCCCCAGCTCCGCATTCGCGACACCGCTGATCTGGATGGTCTCCCATTCGACGGTGACGCCGTGGCAGCCGTCGGACCCATGCACGTTCACGTCCAGCGCGATTCGCGCACGCATCTCCGGATCATCGATACGGGCCAATGCCGCATCCGGGCCACCGGACATCGCCCAACTCGGCAGCAGCGCCGAAAGTGTCGTCGAGCCCGGCAGATACGGATAGGTGTCGAGGGTGATATCGCATCCTTCGGCCCTGGCGGCATCGATCAGCGCCAGGAATTCCGGTGCGCGCCCGCGGTTCACGCCGAAGTTCATGGTCGCGTGGGTGAGATGCAGTGCGCAGCCGGTGTTGCGCGCCAGGCCGATCATCTCTGCGTATGCCGCCAGCGCGCCCTTGCCGTAGGAGCGCGTATGCGGCGAGTAGAACCCGCCGTATTCGGCGACTACCTCGCACAATGCCGCCAATTCGCCGGTGTCGGCATACATTCCGGGCGTATACGTGAGCCCGCTCGACATACCGACCGCCCCCTCGCGCAGTCCCTGCGCGAGCAGTTCCCGCATCCGCCGAATCTCCGCCACGGTCGCGGGCCGCTGTTCGCTCCCGACGACCAGCAGCCGCAACGTGCCCTGTGGTACGAGATATGCGGCGTTCGGCGTGATACCGCGATCGAGCCGGTCCAGGTACTCCGCGACCGTGCGCCAGGAGAAGTCCAGGTCGGTGGGATTGCCGTTCCATCCGGCGATCTGACGCCGCAGCACCGCCAGGGTGGCGTCATCGATCGGGGCGTACGAGAGTCCGTCCTGTCCGATGACCTCGGTGGTGACCCCCTGGCTGATCTTCGGAAAATGGCCCGGCTCGGTGAGCAGATGCAAATCGGAGTGCGCGTGCATATCGATGAAGCCGGGGGCGAGCACCGCACCGGGTGCGTCGATGAACCGGGCCGCCGCGGTGATCGTGCGTGGATCGGCGACCGCGCTTATCCGTCCCCGATCGATGCCGACATCAGCGCGGAAGCGCGGTGCTCCCGTGCCGTCTATGACGTCGATATCGCGAAACACTAAGTCCGTCATGGCTACTCGTCAGAAGAAGGTGTGCACGAGATCGACCACACGTGGCCGTTCCGCATCGGCATCATCGACGACCGGGATCAGCCGCCACTTGTCGAACGCCGTGCACGGATGCGACAGACCGAGCCGCACCACACTGCCGACCGGCAGGTCACCGGCCGCGGCGCCGGGCAGCCGCAGGAAGGTGTGCTGATCATTGAGCGCACTGACATGCGCCGCCGAATCCAACGAACCTTCCGGTCCCGCAACGAATTGCGGGACCGGAAGCCCCTCATCGAATGGCAGATCGCGCTTGCCCGCATCCAGCAGCGCGAGCTCCGCCTCGGGTCGCGAAACGGTCCGCGCCCATCCGTGCATCGCCGAGCGCAGCGGTCGTTCGGTGCGCGGCGCGGCCAGTGGCGAGATGCCCGCGTAGAAGCCGTCGTCGTGAATGATGTAGGCGCCCGAGCGCAACACCACCGTGGTCGGAACACCGTGCGCACCTTGCTCATCGGCGAGTCCCGCGAGACATTCGACGACCAGATCCGGGAAGGCGCTGCCGCCCGCGGTGACGATCGCGCCTTCCGGATAGCGCCCGGCCGCGGCGAGTTCGCGGTGTAGGCGTGCGATTTCGTCCAAGTAGTGCCGGACGGCGCCAATCCCGTCCGGACCGCGATCGTGGGCCAGCGCACCTTCGTAGCCGCCGACACCGGCCAGGGTCAGTCGCTCGGCGCGGCCGACCGCCTCGGCGATAGCATGCGCCTGCTCGACCGTGCGCGCACCCGTACGCCCGTGCGGCCCACCGAGTTCGACGATCACCCGAATGCGCGCGGCACCGGTCAGGTGCGCATCCATCAGCGCGACGGTCTCGACACTGTCGACCCAGCAGCAGAATTCGAACTCCGGATCCCGTTCCGATTCCGCGGCGACCCAGCGCAATCCGACCGGATCGACGAGTGAATTGGCCAGCACGATCCGTCCCACACCGAACGACCGGGCAACTTGCACCTGCCACACGGTGGCGAAGGTGATCCCCCAACTCCCGGCCGCCAACTGCTGCGCCCACAGCTGCGGGGCCATGGTGGTCTTGCCGTGCGGAGCCAGGCGTACACCCGCGGCCGCCGCCCAATCGGCCATGATCGCGACATTCGCCGCGACGGCCGCGTGGTCGACGGTCAAAATCGGGGTTTCGAACTCGTCGAGGTGCGGCGCGGAGTCCAGGAAGTCGCGAACCGTGCGGCCCCATGCCGTGGGCGGCAGCCCCTTGTGTTCGGGCCCGAGCGTCCGATCCGCCAGTGCGGCAACGGCCTTCTCATCGATCGCCATGTCGCTCCTTCCCGCGGAATTCCGTCCGCCGAATCATATCCTCGATGCATTGCATATCTTGCAACGCTGGTTGCATATCGTGTTTTGTGTGGTTATTCTGCACTGGATGGCCGGTGGCCGCAAGGGCAGAAGGGAGATCGATGTGACGTGGCCTACTACGTCGCTCCGCCCGCGGGCGGTGACCATCGGTGAGGGGCTCGCGGTGCTGGTGGCGCGTCCCGGTCCGCTGGAGAACTCGGACAACTTCGAGCGAACAGCGGGCGGCGCCGAGGCGAATGTGGCCACCGTGCTCACTCAGCTCGAGGTGGACGCCGCGTGGGTTTCCCGGGTCGGCGATGACGGATTCGGCCGGTATCTGACCGGACATCTGGCGGCACGCGGCGTGGACGTGTCGGCGGTTGTCATCGATCCCGCGCGCCCCACCGCCGTCTACATAAAAGAACGCGGCAGCGGCTCGGGCAAGGCGACCGATCTGCCGGTAGGCGCCAGCCGCATGCTGTACTACCGCACCGGCTCCGCCGCCAGCGCACTGTCCACCGCCGATCTGACGGCGGCGGCCGGACTGCTCGAACACTGCGACCTCGTGCACTTCACCGGGATAACCACCGCACTCTCGGAATCGGCGACCCGACTCACCGAAACCCTCGTCGCACTGCCCCGCCGAGGCGGGCTCGTCAGCTTCGATCTGAATTACCGCCCGGCACTGTGGGCAGGGCGGGCCGAGCGGGCGGCCGAGGTGCTGGCCCGCCATGTGCGCGGCTGCGATGTGGTGTTCCTCGGCGCCGATGAAGCGGAGACGGTCTTCGGTACCGACGATGCCGACCGGTTGCGCGCCCTCTTCCCGGAGCCACAGCACCTGGTGGTCAAGAACAATGAGCATTCGGTCACCGGATTCTCCGGAACCGAGCGTGTCGAAGTGCCAGCGCTGGAACTCGAGATCACCGAGCGGATCGGCGCCGGTGACGCCTTCGCGGGCGGATATCTGGCCGCCCTGCTGCACGGACGTCCGCTGGAGCAGCGGCTGCGCTTCGGACATCTGTGCGCCGCCGCCGCGCTGACCGGCACCGGTGATATCGCGGAACTGCCCGCACCCACCGCGCTGGCGGCGTTGGCGGTGCTCGACGAGTCCGCCTGGGGGCGTGTGCATTACCGCAACGATGTCGTAGCCGAGAATGTGGCCTCATGAGCGAGCGAACAATAGGTACAGCCGAGCATTGCTCGGTCATGGCGGAGCCGAGCGCCAGCGAGGCGCGGTCATGAGTCAGAGTCTGTCGCGTGCGTTGACCATCCTGCTCTCGCTCGGGGAGGATGCGCGCTCGCTCGATCAGTTGGCCGCTGAACTCGGCGTACACAAGTCGACGGTGCTGCGGCTGCTGCAAACCATGGAATCGCAGCGCTTCGTCACCCATGACAGCCAGCACCAATACGTCCTCGGCTCCCGGCTTTTCGAACTCGCCAACCGCGCCCTGGAACAGCGTGACGTCCGCACCCTGGCCCGCCCGCATCTGAGCGCGTTGAATTCCGCTACCGGACAGACGATTCACCTCGCCACGTACGAATCCGGGGATGCCATCTATATCGACAAATTCGACGCGATCCAGAGCGTGCGCATGTACTCCCGGATCGGCCGGCCCGCCCCGCTGCACTGCACCGCGGTCGGGAAGGTGCTCGTCGCCGCACAGCCGCGCACCGAATGGCGGACGATCGCCGAGCGCATCGACTACCGCAAGTTCACCGACCGCACCATCCGCACACCGGAGCGCTACCTGGCGGAGCTGGAACTCGTTGCCGCACAGGGCTATGCGGAAGACCACGAGGAGCACGAAAGCTTCGTGAACTGCATCGGCGTCCCGGTGCGCAACGGTACCGGCACGGTGGTCGCCGCGGTCTCGATGTCGGTGCCGGACATGCTGCTCGACCACGATCAGGTATTGGCCGAACTGCCGCGGGTCCGCGCGGCGGCCGATGCCATCTCCGCCGAACTCGGCTGGACTCCCGTCCGCGCCGGATACCCGACCACAGCGAAAGGCCAGTCATGAGTGAGAAGATCGCCATCCGCACCACCGATGCGCCCGCACCCGCGCACACCTTCTCGCAAGGCGTGCGCAAGGGCCCGTTCGTGCAGGTCTCGGGTCAGGGTCCGGTGGACCCGGCGACCAACGCATACCTCTTCCCCGGTGACGTTGCCGCCCAGACGATTCGGACCCTGCAGAATGTCAAGGCGATCGTCGAGGCGAGCGGCGCCACCTTCGACGATGTGGTGATGCTGCGCGTCTACCTGACCAAACGCGAGGACTTCGCGACCATGAACGACGCCTACGGCGAATTCGTCACCGCAAATACCACCGGCGATGTATTGCCCAGCCGCACAACGGTATTCACCGGCCTTCCCCGGGAAGAGATGCTGGTCGAGATCGATGCGGTCGCCATCGTCTAGCCGGAGTTGCCCTAACCGGAGTTGCGCAGTGCGGTGGCGAGTCCGTTCATGGTCAGCAGGATGCCGCGTTTGACGAGTTCGGAATCGTCGCCCGCCCGCAGCCGTCGCAGCAGCTCGACCTGCATCTGGTTCAGCGGCTCCAGGTACGGGAAGCGGTTGTGGATCGACTCGGCCAGTGACGGGTTGTCGGCGAGCAGGTGATCATTGCCGGTGATCGCGGCGTGCATGCGGATGGTGCGCGCGTGCTCGTCGCGGATCATCCCGAAGATGTGCTCACGCAAGGCCACATCGTCGACGAGTTCGGCGTACCTGGCCGCGATGTCGAGGTCGCTCTTGGCCATGACCTGAGCCAGATTCGACAGCACCGTCCGGAAGAACGGCCAGCGCTGGTAGAGGCCGGACAGCGTGGCGAGCCGCTCCGGATCACCGCCGACCCACTCCTCGAGCGCCGCCCCGGTCCCGTACCAGCCCGGCAGCATGACGCGGGCCTGACTCCACGACATCACCCACGGGATGGCCCGCAGATCGCTTACCGAATTCGTCGGCTTGCGGGAGGCGGGGCGACTGCCGATATTCAGATCGCCGACCTCGGCGACCGGCGTGGACTGCCGGAAATATTCGACGAATCCGGGTGTTTCGTGCACCAGGCGCGCATAGGCCGCGCGGGCACGCGCCGCCAGATCGTCCATGAGTTCATAGGACGGTTCCGCATCGGGGCCGAGCCCCTCCACATCGAGCAGCGTCGACTCCAGGGTGCCCGCGATCAACGATTCCAGATTCCGATGCGCCGCACCGGATTCCGCGTACTTGGCCGCGATCACCTCACCCTGTTCGGTCAACCGCAGCGAACCCCGCACGGCACCGACGGGCTGGGCGAGGATGGCGTCATAGCTGCGCCCGCCACCGCGGCCGACCGTGCCGCCGCGACCATGGAAGAGCCGCAACCGAATTCCGGTTTTGCGCGCTACCTCGACCAGATCCAGCTCCGCCCGGTAGAGCGCCCAGTTGGCGGCCAGATACCCACCGTCCTTGTTGGAATCGGAGTATCCGAGCATTACCTCCTGTCGCATGCCCTTGGCGGCCACCAGCTCTCGATACACCGGGACATCCAGCACCGCGGCCAGGGTCGCCGCGCCGGCACCCAGATCCTCGATGGTCTCGAACAGCGGCACGATATTCACCGGACAGCTCGGCGGTCCGTCCGGCTCGCCGGGATCGAGCAGCCCGCCCTCCTTCAACAGCAGCGCCGCCTCGAGCATATCGCTGACCGAGGTGCACATGCTGATGATGTAGTTCGGCACGGCCTCGACGCCGAAGGTCTCGACGACATCCCGTGCGGCACGGACGATATCGAGTTCCTTGGTGGCGAGTCCGCTGAGTCGCGCATGCGGGCCGAGTAGCGGACGCCGGGTCCGCAACTCGGCGGCGAGCAGTTCCACCCGCTCGGACTCGGCCAGACCCGCGTAGTCCTGATGTACGCCCGCCCAGGCCAGCAGCTCGGCGACGACCTGTTCGTGCAGCTCCGAGTTCTGCCGCATATCCAGGCCCTGCAGATGGAATCCGAATGTCTCGACGGCATATCGCAGTGCCGCCAGCCGGTCGTCGGCGAGCAGACCGTCGCCGCTGGCCCGCATCGAGATATCGACCG
This sequence comes from Nocardia sp. NPDC052112, assembly GCF_040680135.1. Classification (NCBI taxonomy): domain Bacteria; kingdom Bacillati; phylum Actinomycetota; class Actinomycetes; order Mycobacteriales; family Nocardiaceae; genus Nocardia; species Nocardia sp. NPDC052112. The sequence continues at coordinate 66,692 of NZ_JBFAWD010000018.1, forward strand.
CATCCAGGTCGTCGAGTACCGCCTGCGGGGTCGGGTAGGCCGGCGCACCCATATCCAGCCCGTCCGCGGGCAATGCGCCGAGCGCGGCAACTGCCGATGCGGACAGACGCGCCCGAATCCGGTGTAGCGCACGGCGATACGGCTCATCAGGATGCGTCGCGGGATCCGGATAACCGGCCTCGGCGAGTGCGGCCACCTCGGGTGTCACCTGTACCAGCCGCGCCGATTGCGACAGCGACTTCTCCAGCTCCACCAGCTCGTGCAGGTACCGACCGAACGCCACCGCCGACGCCTGCGAGGCGGCCTGCCGCACGACATCCGCTGTCACATAAGGGTTACCGTCACGATCGCCGCCGATCCACGAGCCGGGCCGCAGGATCGGGCGCGCCAGCAATTCCACGCCCGGCCACCGGGACCGCAGCGCCGCCCGGACTTCCGCGTTGATCGCCGGGATAACGTCGAAGAGCGTGATGTCGTAATAGCGCAGACCGACCGAGATCTCGTCCTGAATCCGCAGACGCTGCAATCGAATCAGCGCGGTGCGCCACAGCGAGAGCACTTGCCGACGGATCCGCAGTTCCAGATCCGCACGCGCCCGCTCGGTTTCGGTATAGCGCTGCCGCAAACGCATCAATTCGGTAATGCGGGTCTGCACGTCGAATACGGTGCGGCGCCGGGTTTCGGTCGGATGTGCGGTGATCACCGGTGATACCAAGGCGTCGGTGAGCAGATCGGCGACCTCGGCGCCATCCAGCGCCGCCGCGTCGAGTTTGTGGTAGGTCGCCGCGAGCGAGGAATCCTGCGGCGGCTCCCCCGCCGCCTCATGCGCGCCGCGTCGCCGATCGCGCTGGATATCCTCGGCCAGATTCGCCAACAGCACGAAATAGGTGAACGCCCGGATCAACGGCAGCGCGACCGCGATATCGACGCCGTCCAGCATCTCCGCCACCGCGCTGCGCTCGACCTCCTCGCGGCGCACCCGGAACGCCTCGATCCGCACCCGCTCGATCAGGTCGAAGACCTCGGGGCCCTCGTGATCGCGGATGGTGTCGCCGAGCACGCCGCCGAGGAACCGAATATCGTCCCGTAGCGGCCGGGTCGCGTCCGTGGTTGTCGGCTCCGACAATCGCTCGCCAGCGTTCGGTTCTGTCACGCCCGAGGGCGCGGTGTCGATGATTCGCTCGGTGCGCTCGCTCATGAACTCGACACTACTGCGCCAAGATCGGACCTTCGCGGTGACGCCGAGCACGCCGACTACCTGACCTGAACTCGGTATGCCCTGGTCATACGTGCCGACTTGCCAGGCGCTCACCGCACTCGAGCTGCTCATCGCGGTCCTGACGCTGATCGGCGGTGTATTCGGTCCGGTCGCAATGCTGACCCCGCACAGCACCGCATCCGGACCCCACCGATACCGACACCAGCCAGCACCGCATCCGACCCACCGCGATACCGACCCCGCACAGCACCGCATCCGGACCCCACCGATACCGACACCAGCCAGCACCGCATCCGACCCACCGCGATACCGACCCCGCACAGCACCGCAAC
>NZ_JBFAWD010000018.1:68339-72476 GCF_040680135.1 Nocardia sp. NPDC052112
TTCCGGATCCCACCGATACCGAGGCTCACCGCCATCGGCATCGGCATCGGCGAGGTCACGAAATCAGCCGAGCAGCTGGGAGAACCGCAGGTGGTTGCCCCACGGATCGCGGAAACCGCAGTCCCGAACGCCGTACGGCTGGGTGATCGGCTCCTGATCGACATCGACACCCGCGTCACGCAACCGGGCGAAGGTGTCGTCGACCGCCTCGGTGGTGAAGATCAGCGTGCCCTGCGCACCACTGGCCAGCCGCCCCTTGGCGGCCTCGCGCGCGGACTCGTTTGGGTTCATCTCCGGGTTCTCCAGGATGAATTCGATTCCCGGCTGCGCGGCCGGTCCGACGGTCAGCCAGCGACCGCCCGGGAACGGCATATCCTGGCGGACCTCGAAGCCGATCACATCCCGGTAGAACTCCAGCGCCTTGTCCTGGTCGCCGACCAGGATGGACACGTGGGACAGTGCGAAATCCTTGCCGTTGCTCATTGCTATCTCCTTGTATCGAGCGGATCACCAGCAAAGACGGCGGGTGCATCCGGAATTCATCGGTGATCTCGCGAAAATCTGCGATATCGGTGAATATCTGTAGCCCACGACCGAGGTCTGCGCGGCGAACGAGCCCGAGCTCGCCGGGCGGGCCGAGCAGTTCCGGATGCGGGCCGGTCTCGGACTCGAAAGCGGTTGCTGCAGTTCCCGGGATTCGACATGCTGTCGACGGACCGCGTGTGCGGCACCTCGCCCCGGCTCGCGGTCGTCCGCGCGCACTCCCAGCACCCGTCCGCCGCGTTCGGACGACATCGAGGAAGCTTTTCGCCGGCAATCGTTTCGCAGAAACTTGTCTCGTCGGTGTCCGATGAGTTCTCCGCGTCCGGGAGGTCTACCCAGTCATGAGGAAACTGATCTATTCGTTCGGCGTGTCCCTGGACGGCTACGTCAACGACCGCGACGGCAGCATCGACTGGACCAACCCGGACGAGGAGCTGCACCAGTTCCACAACGACCGCTACCGCGAGATCGAAATCTCGCTGCACGGTCGTCGCCTGTACGAGCTGATGGCCGAGTACTGGCCGCACGTGCCCGACGACGCGCCGTGCATCGAGCGCGAGTTCGGCCGGCTCTGGACCGACAAACCCAAGGTCGTCTTCTCCAGAACGCTCACCGAGGTCCACTGGAACAGCACCCTGATCAGCGAGAACGCGGTCGATGAGGTCCACAGGCTCAAGGCCGGAGGCGACGGCGTGATGGAGGTCGGCGGCGCGGGAATCGCGGCATCGCTGATGCCACACGGGCTCATCGACGAATACCGGCTGTTCCGCTATCCGGTGGTCCTCGGCGGCGGCACACCGCTGTTCCCGTTGCTGGACAAGCGAATCCAGCTCCGACTGGCCGAGACGAAGCACTTCGACAAGGTGGTGATGCTGCGCTACGTGGCCGACTAACGCCGGTTCAACCGCATCAGCCCGCGTTCACGCGCGACCGTCACCGCCGCGCAACAGGCGCAGCACCACATCGCGTCGCTCGGTTTCCCACGGCCCGGTGCGGTTGAACTCCGCACACAACCGGTGTGCCCGGATCCGCTCGGCCACCCGCTCCGGATCGCTGTCGCGGTACAGCTCCCCGCGCAGCATCCGCTGTTTCTGCTCGCCCACGCGCGCCAGGCTACGGGCTCAGCCGACCTCCCGGGCGGGCGCTTGCGGTGCGGACAGCCGCTGTACCAGCACCTGTTCGAGCAGCGCGACCAGCACCTCCTTCACCGATTTCCGGTCGCGCGCATCGCATTCCAGGATCGGGATCCACTCGTCGAGCTCCAGTGCCTCACGGACCTCGTCGAGTTCGAAGTGCTCGCCCTGTTCGAAACGGTTGACCACCACCACGAATGGCGTGTTGTGCTCTTCGAAGTAGTCCAGCACCGGGTAGCAGTCCTCGACCCGGCCGGTATCCACCACGATCACCGCTCCGAGCGCGCCGTCGACCAGGTCGTCCCACAGGAAGACGAAGCGGTCCTGGCCGGGGGTGCCGAACAGGTAGAGGATCAGCGAGCTGTCCAGAGTGATGCGGCCGAAGTCGAGTGCGACGGTGGTCTGGGTCTTATCCGCGCGCCGACCCGGATCGTCGATACCGATGGCGACCTCGGTCATCGCCGCCTCGGTCACCAGCGGCTCGATTTCGGAGATCGCGCCGATGAATGTTGTTTTGCCGACACCGAATCCGCCACTGATCACGATCTTGACCGATGCGGGCATGGGCCGCTCGACCTGTGGTGTCCGATATTCAGAGTGCCCGTACAAGGTCCCTGATCCTCTCGATGGCTGCGGTGGAAAGTTCGGGGGCATCCCGGACCGAAACATGCCCGGCGGCCGCGAGATCGCTGACGATCACCTTCGCGACGCCCACCGGAACGTGCAGCGCCGTCCCGATTTCGGCGATGGAATGCGGCTGCTGACACAGCCGGACGACGGTGCGCTGTTCGAAGTGCAGCGGTGCGGACAGCGCGGCAGGTGTTGCCCGCACCAGTGTTTCGATGCGCAGCCCGTCGATCAACGGCGTCGTGCGCCCCGCGGTGACGACGAAGGGGCGCACGAATCGATCATCGGAAACATCCGGACTATCCCTGAGCGGCCGGTCGGCTCCGAGCCGGCCGAAGGATTGATTCACCGGGATCATCCGCGGGTCCGGCAACCGCGGCCGGTCTGGATGTCTCATCTGCGCAACGACTCTCGCAATTCCGAGATGAGCGCCGGGTCGAGCAGCGCACCGGCCCGCTCGGCCAGCACCGCCATCTCGTACCCGACCAGGCCGACATCGCATCCGCCTTCGGCGATGACGCCGAGGCAGCTGCCGTCACCGAGTGCGGAGACCAGGAGGAAACCACGCTTCATCTCGATCATGATCAGCTTCAGGCCGTCGAAGGCGTAACTGCGCGAAGCACTTCGGGCCAGGCTGGACAGTCCGGAGACCATGGCGGCCAGCCGATCCGCGCCGGTGCGGTCCAAGCCATCGGACATGGCGATGAGCAGGCCGTCGGAGGAGACTGCGACGGTATCGCGGACACCATCGGTATTGCGGACGAAATTGGCCAGCATCCAGTTGAAGGTGTGCGGGTCCGCGGTCTGTATGTGAGTGGTCACCGAATCTCCTCTGCAGTGGTGGGTGCTGCCGATGTCTGCGCCAAATCCGTGGCGCGCGGAATGTCTGCCACTGCTCGAGCGTTCTCGGACGTCTCCGGCGACGGTGCGCTCGGAGCGCCGCGCTCATGTCCGGCACGGAACGACGAAAGCATGCTGCGGACTTCGGCCGGTGTACGTTCCACCGCGGGAGCGCTGGGCGGGTTCGGAGCGAAACCTCTTGGTGCGCTGACGCTTCCGACATCAGCTGTGCGTGCTCGCCTGTTTCGCTTGACCAATCCGTTCTTGGTTCGCTGGACACCGCTGCATGTTGCTTCGGATTCCGTTGCCGCCGTTGCCGATCCGGGTACCTGCCACACCGAACTGCTCACCGAAGACGGGACAGCGGGTCGCGCCACCTCGGATGCGGGTACGACGTCGGTTGGGCGATCGGAGGCGGGAGCGTCGGCAGAGCGATCGGCTCCTGATCCGTTGACGCCGGGCAAGCCGGTCAGGAAACCGTTGACACCGTCGCGCACGGTGCCGTTCCCCCTCAGCAGCCCCGGCCGCGATCCGTTGATCCCGGACACGGCCGCATCGCCCGTTGGGATATCCCCGGACGCAGCCCAATCGCCCGTAAGCACGCTTCCGGAAGCAGCCGAATGGCTCCCTGATGCAGCCCCCACGACCGCGGTGCCGGTCGAAACCGCATCGTCGCCGAAATCATCCGGCGTGGAATGGAAATGGGCGAATGGTGCGGGTGTCGGCGATACGAAGTCCGGTCGTGCATGCGTGGGTCCACCGGCTCTCGACTGCCGAGGCCGGACGCCGTCGGGCTCGGACCCGCCGGTCATGCGCACATTCTGCGTCCGCGCACCGTGTACCGATGTGTCATCGACCGGCGTGCCATCGACCTGAACGCCATCGACCTGCACACCGTCGACCTGAACGCCATCGACCTGCACACCGTCGACCTGAACGCCATCGACCTGCACACCGTCGACCTGAACGCCATCGACCTGCACACCGTCGACCT
>NZ_JBFAWD010000018.1:72571-89760 GCF_040680135.1 Nocardia sp. NPDC052112
GACCTGAGCGCCATCGACTTGGGAACCGTAGACTCGAGCACCGCTGATCTGAGCGCTGTCGACTTGGCCCTCGTAGAGCTGAGCACCGCTGACGTCGGCATCGTAGGCCTGAGTGCCATTGACCGGAGCATCGACGATCCGAGCACCGTTGCGCTGGACACCATCGATCTGCGCGTTGCCGATCTGGACACCATCGATCTCAGCGCCGCCGACCTGACCGGTGGCGGGCGCGCGCCGATCCTTCTCTCCCGCAATGATTCCCACGGGCAACAGCAGTCGGGCGACGATTCCGCTCACCGGCGACACATTCAGCTCGACATCGATTCCGAGTCGCCGCGACAACCGGCCGACCACGTAATGGCCCAGATACCGGGTCGGCGCGACAACGAAATCGGTGTCGCCGCGCAGGCGGGCATTCGCCTCGTTCAATTGCTGCACCGACATGCCGACACCGTGGTCCACCACCGCGAGCAGATATCCGGCCGGCAGCTTGCGGCCGTAGATCTCCACCTCCATATCCGGTGGGGAGAAGGCCAATCCGTTCTCGATCAGCTCGGCCAGCATATGCGCGAGATCGGTGACCACCGCGCCGGTGATGGCGATCTCGTCCACCCGGCGCAGCACCACCCGGCGATAGTCGTCGACCTCCGACAACCCGGCGCGGATCACATCGGTGAGCGCGATCGGTTCGGCCCAGCGTCGCGGGCTCGCCGAACCGACCAGCACCAGCAGACTTTCGGCATTGCGCCGCATGCGGGTGGCGAGGTGATCGAGCTCGAACAGATTGGACAGCGCCTTGGGGTCGAGTTCCTCGCGTTCGAATTCACTGATCAGGCCGAGCTGGCGGCGCACCAGATTCTGGTTGCGCCGCGCCAGATTCGCCATCGATTCGGTGGTATTGCGGCGGACCAGCGCCTGCTGCGAAGCCAATTCGAAGGCGGTGGTCTGCACGTCGTCCAAAGCCGCTGCCACGGCGGCGATCTCGATACTCGCACCGCGCGGTGTGCGCACCCGCGCGGGCGGATCCGGTTGGGTGTCGTCGGATGCCTGCCACGCCGCGATCACCTCGGGCAGTCGGTGATTGGCGACATCATCGGCGTCCGCTGCCAGGTCGGCGAGAGGACGCACGATGGCACGCACACTGGCGAAGACGAGCGTCATCTCGGCGGCAATGGCGATCAGCGCCGCGAGCAGGAAGCCGCCGAGCGTGAGGAACGCATCCCTGCGCAGCGCCGTCGCGCGCCGCTGCACATCGTCACCGACGCCCTGCTGCACCTGGCGCTGCTCATCGATGACCGCGGTCATCTGCGCCCACCAGGTGCTCGGATCCACCGAACGCACCAGCGGACCGGCGCTCGACGCGATCGCGATTCGCTCCGATTCGGCTGCGTTGACCGCATTTTCGCTACGCAGCGCCGCATCGAGCCGGGCCTGCTGTGCCGCGGTCGCATCGCGTCCGAAGGCGGTCAGACCGGCCGTCTTGGCGGCGCGGATATCGAGGAATTCGACATATTCGCCACTGCGGAACTCATCGGCGGCGAAGACGCCATTGAGGAACCCGCGTTCCTTGGCCGTCTGCTCCTTGGCCTCGCCGAGCGTGTACAGCGCCTCCAGGCCGTGCCGAATCTCCGCGTCGCGCGCCTGATCGAGTCCGAGCGTCAGCCGATTCAGTGCCGAAATGCCGTCGGTATAGAACTGAAAGGCAGCCTGCCTGCTGATGCGGCGCGCATCGATCTGCGTACGGGTCGCATCCAGTGCGTCCAATTGGCCGATCGCCGAACGCACTTGGGCCGCGCCCGGCGCATTCCCGGCCGCCGCCCGCTCCAGTGCGGCCAGCGCCCGATTCGTTTCGACCCGCTGATCGGCGACGGTCTGCCCCAGCCGGGCATCGCCGCCGAGCAGACCATTGCTGAGCCCGCGCTCGCGCTGGGCTTCCTGCACCAGATCCTGTACGGCCAGTGCCAGCGAGACCGCATGCACGGTATCACCGCTGTCGCGGAACGCCTTGATTTCCCTGGCAACCGTCACGCCGAGCAGGCCGAGCACCAAAACCAACGAGACGACGAGAATTCGGGCCAATTGCCCCCGAATCGTGCGCGGTCGCACTATTCTGTTGCCGGCAACCTGGCGTTCACTTCCAGGGTCGGCAGTCATATCCGGTGTACCACCGGATTTTTCCGACCGTTGACGTAAACGCACCACCCTGCTCCTCCGATTGCCAGACCGCGACAGCTCCACCGCGAACGCACGGAAAGTCACCGAGCAGCCTGCTCCAGGGGTATGGCACTGTCAACGCGAAAACCGGACAAAACGGACATCGGACGCATTTGTATACACGCTGGTAATCCAACGTTTCCGCGGTATCGATCCGCTCACACCCCGCCGCGGAACAGTGTGACATGCCGGCCGTCGGCGGACCTGGCGTGCGGAGGATTCGCTGTGCGTGATTCTGGACCAAATCCTCGGGCCGCGCTTCCCATCGCGACCAGCTATGCCCCGCATAGCGTTGATAAGGTCAAGATCACCGAATAGTCGCAGGTCGAGAGGGTGGGGATGGCGCACTGATTGAAGTCGAGGGTGCGTCATACGACCTGATGTGCGATGTGGTCTTCGCCGCGCCCCAAGGCATCGAGTTCACGCTGATAACAATCCTGTCCTCGACCATCCCGCTCCGCCGTGCGGGCTACTCCAACAGGCGGGTTCAGCGATAGTGCCGAGCCTGCCGAAGTAACGCCGGGAGGGGAACATCGATGAGCCGATCTGATATCGCACAGTGGGCGCGATTTGCCGAACAGACGAAGTCCGGTGAGCTCTATCTAGACAGCGAGGAAGCAGCACGGCAATGCCTAGCCGCTTGCGACCAACGGCTCAACGATCTTCAGGACATGCTGGTCCAGGCTCAGGCCGCGCAAAGAGTTTCCGGCTTCGGCGATTTCCACATGGCCGATGATCTGGTCAAGATGTTCAAAGGCCGAGCCACCGGCGAAGCCAACTCTATCGACCCCATAATCCGCGAGCACATCGAAGTAGTCGAAGAAATGGGCGAGATCATGGCCCTGTCAATCAAACGTATTACCGGCCAAGACGTTACCAACTCCGTCTACTTCAACACCGATACCGAATCGACGGGTCGATAATCCCATCGCGCTGCCGCTGGTGCCACCGATCAAATAGTCCCCTCCGAATGCTCCTGGGGCGTAATCACTTCCGCCCAATACTCATGCCGCACCGCATCCCACAACCGGGCCAGGTTCGGATATCTCTCACGCATATCGGCCAGATCGGGCACCGCCCCTGACACGTCGGCCTTCAACAATGGCCGCGCACTACCGACCAGGCTGCGCACGAGCATGATTCGGATATGCCAGTGGTCGATCTCCCAGATGGCCACCCACCCGTCGACCTCGGTGCGACGCTCGCGCATCTTCAGCCCCCAGCGGAGTCAATTCCGGTGCTCGACTGCGCCATTCGAGCCGGGCACCGGCAGTGCCAGCTCCGACAACCGGTCCAGCACTTCCCGTAATGCTCGCAGCGGTGGGTCGCCGTACACCAGCGGTCGTGCCGCCAGCGGCGGGAAGTCGATTCCGCGCGCCGCGGCACGCTCGCGCGGCGTCAGTGTCTGCGGTGCGAGATGCCCCGCGGTCGTGCTCGAGGTGATCACCGCCCTCAGCAACGTCGTCGCCCTATTCACCGGCGCCATTACCGCAATAGTGGGCATCGTCCTCACGGTCGTCATCGTCCGCGAACTGACCGGTGCCAACACCACGGACTGGTTCGACGCCAAAGCACAGCGCCGCCGCCGAATCGGCACCGGTGGCGACAACACCGCGACCGTCTGACCGAACCGCCGTACCACCATCGACCAGGATAGGAACGCAACAGACCGCTGAGACAGCAGCGGCTTCGGAGGTGCTGCCGCTGCGCACATCCTGATGATCGCGGGCCTCGGGCACTTTCCGGGACGGTGGTGGACGGCGACAAACGGTACGCCATAGCGGCTTCGAGTCATGGCCGGACCACGATCATGACCGAGTGCCCGACTTCGACCGCTCTCGATCGACAAGCACACCTTCTCTTCCGAGCCGAGCGATCCGTGTCGACGCCGGCAATATCGCAGGCCCGGATTCGCAACCACACGGACGGGAGCTGGCCCACCAGCAGGAGGCTCGGGTACTAGCTAGAACTCATCCGCTGAGCGATCGCATCGAACATCAGCATCACCAGGTCGACCACGGCGCCGCGCGTCAGCCCCTGTTCACCCTCGATCCACGTAAGCAGAAGCTCGTCGGCGGCCGCCACTGTCGCGAGCCCGAGCAGAAGTACGTCGGTCCTGCTCAGAGTCGAATTCTGGGGCAGCAGGTCGGCGACCAGCTGGGCAAGCTGGTGCAGTCCATCCTGTCTCCGACGACGGGTAACTGGTCCGCCGCTGAGGACCTCGCGCAACTTGACGCGGGCGCGACCAGGATTGCGTTCGAGTGAGCGTGTGAGCGTGTCGATCATGGCGCGGGCGCCTTCGGACGCCCCACTCGTTTTCGCGATCGCCGAACGGCAGGCGGCAATCTCTTCGTCGATCAGCCGCGCGTAGACGGCGGCCAGCAGCGAGTCGAGATCGGCAAAGCTTTCTCCGAAGTAGCGGTCCCGTAATCCTGCCCGCTGCAGGACAGAGCGGATCGACGTCGCGGCGTATCCCCGTTCACCGAACAGCTCCAAACCTGCATCGATGAGTCGCGTTCGTCGCTCGCCGGCGCGTTCGGCCGCCGTCTTGCCGTCGTAATCCCTCACCGGTCACTTCCACTGCCCATTGCCGACAACGTCACTCCTTGCCTGGAATCTCATCCGCACTGTATCACCATCTGGGGTCACGTATCATCTGATTGTATTTGACCTCAGATGGGCTTACAGTTCAGACATGACTCCAACACCATCGTTTCCAACGACCGAAAACTTCGACTTCGTCATCGTGGGTGCGGGTAGCGCTGGCTGTGTGCTGGCGAACCGGCTCACCGAGGACCCCTCGACTCGGGTGCTCCTCCTGGAGGCCGGACCGCACGACACCCTCGAGGCCATCCAGGTGCCAGCCCTGTTCAGCGCACTATTCGGCTCAGAGGTCGACTGGAACTACCAACTCGAAGAGCAGGCTCACTATCACGGCTCGACCACCTTCCCGCGTGGCAAGGCAATCGGCGGTTCGTCCTCGATCAACCTCATGATCTATATCCGGGGACACCGTGCCGACTTCGACGGGTGGGCCGAGCGAGGCGACGTCGGATGGGACTACGACAGCGTGCTGCCGTACTTCATCAAAGCCGAGCAGAACAGCCGCCTCGGTGCGCCATTCCATGGTGCCGACGGGCCCGTACACGTCGAGGATCGCTTGTTCACCCACGAGTTGTCGCACGCCTGGGTGGACGCGGCCGACGAGTGGGGCTTGACTCGCAACGACGACTTCAACGGCCTGTCTCAACTCGGTGCCGGCGCCTATCAGGTCAACTGTCACAACGGCCGTCGCTGGTCGTGCGCCGATGCTTATCTACGGCCAGCGATGCAGCGGCCCAATCTCGTCGTGCGCGTCGGAGCCCAGGTCACTCGGGTCCTCCTGGATGGCAACCGAGCGAAGGGCGTCGCCTACGTCGAGCATGGAATCGAGCAGACCACGCGTGCGGAGTGCGAGGTCCTGCTCAGCGGTGGCGTCATCAACTCTCCGCAATTGCTGCTGCTGTCGGGGATCGGCCCGCCCGACCAGTTGCGCGCGCAGGACATCGATGTCGTCGCGGACGTACCAGGCGTGGGAGAGAACTTGCACGACCACACCATGGTCCCCCTCGTGTGGGCGACCGAGCACTCCACGGACCTGCTGGAAATGGCCGGCCCCGAGAACATGGCACTCTGGCAGAGCGAAGGTGGCGGCCCCTTCGCCTCCAACGGCGGCGAGGTCGGAGGCTTTGTGTCCACCGCAGGCGGCGAAGTGCCCAACATCCAATTCATAGGCGGCCCAACCGCGTTCGTTGATCATGGCCGCACCAGCCCGCCACTGCCGAACTTCACCATGCTCACTGCATCGACGCACCCCCGCAGTCGCGGCCGGTTGTGGCTGCGATCGACCGACCCGCTGACCCATCCCCACATCGACCCGGCCTACTTCTCCCACCCGGACGACCTCGCGGATATCAAGGCCGGACTGCGCGTCGCACTGGAGATCGCTGCACAAAGTCCGATCTCCAAATACCTGAGCGGCTTGAACCTGCCGACTGAGACGCCGCTGACCGACGCAGCACTCGCCGACCATGCGACATGTTGGTCGCAGACCGAGTACCACGCTGTCGGAACCTGCGCGATGGGGGTCGACGACCGCGCCGTCGTCGACCCGCAACTCGCGGTGCGCGGGATAGATGGATTGCGCGTTGTCGATGCATCCGTGATGCCGACCATCATCAGCGGAAACACCAATGGGGCCACCGTGATGCTCGCAGAAAGGGCCGCCGACCTCATCAAGACCAGGGCCGCCGTGGCACCACTGACCTGAAGTGCGTCCGCCCGTGACTGGGGAACCAACTGGCACGGTGGCACCCAACCGCAGAACCCAGCGCTGCCGAAGTCCACGACCGACTCGCTCACCAACCGTGGGAATCCAGTTCCCCCAGTTCCATGACGTTTCATGACATTGTCGACGCGAAAATTCACGCCCCGTAAAAGGGCCAACCGTCGATGAGGTCTGCACATGGATTTGCGCGTGTCGGTATTGCGAGAACGCCGGGGTTACCGGCGGATGGCGTCTGTCGCCGCGGCCGTGGCGGTCGCGGTGGCGCCGTTGTTCGTCGTCGCGCCGGAAGCGAACGCGGATGCCACCATCGAGCGAATCGAGCGCACCTCGCCGCAGCAATGGCAGATGTACGTCCACTCGCCCGCCATGAAGCGGACCATTCACCTGGATGTCCTGGTGCCCGCGAACCAGTCGGCATCCCGGCCGACCCTGCTGCTGCTGGATGGAAACGGCGCGACGGAATCCCAGCCCGCGAGCACCTGGACGCTGCGCGGCGGCGCCAAGGAGTTCTTCGCCGACAAGCCGGTCAATGTGGTGATGCCGGTGGGCGGCGGGGGAACCTACTACACCGACTGGTTGCAGGACGATCCCAAAATCGGACACCAGAAGTGGGAAACCTTCCTCACCTCGGAGCTGCCCCCGCTGATCGACCGTGAACTGAAGGGCAACGGGGTCTACGCCGTCGGCGGACTTTCGATGGGAGCGGGTGCGGCGGCCATTCTGGCCGTGCGGCACCCCGACATGTTCCGAGCACTCGCAGCCTTCAGCGGTTGCTACTCCACCGACGGTGTCGGGCAGCTCTCGGTGCGCCCCGTGGTCGAATCGAAGGGCGGCGACCCGGACAATATGTGGGGCAAGGCAGGCAACCCGGAGTGGGCGGCGCACGATCCGAGCAAGCATCTCGACACGCTGCGCGGCAAACCGGTCCACCTGTACGTGGGCACCGGCGTGCCCGGCCCCGACGATGCTCCGTTCGACGACAGCTGGTCGTGGCCCAACGACCCGCTCCGCGCGAATGAGATCGAACAGGTATCGCACGACTGCACCCTCGCCCTGTCGCCCGCCATGAAACTCTTCGGCGCCGACCTTTCCCTCGACTACGCCGCCGTCGGCGTCCACTCGTGGCCGTACTGGAAGGCCGCCCTGCCCAAGTCCTGGCCCGCCCTCAAAGCAGGCCTCGGCGTATAAACAGGCCGCAGCAGCCGGCCACATGTGGTCACGGTCGGCAGTAGGTGGCGCGGCGGCGTAGTCCTGGATCGGGATATCTGCCGCCGCGCACCTTTTTCCGCGCCGAGTAGCGATTTGCGGGCAAATCGGTGCGCAAGCGTAAGAAATCCCGGGCGTTGGCGAAGAGCCGCCCGGCACTCGGCGATGATCGCGAGGTTGGTGACGCACACGCGCCATGCGGACCTCTTCATCAACGAATCCGGATCCACAAGTCTCGACAATTGCTCCCACAGCGCGGCGGGGAATACGGCGGGTGTGGGTTGGGTTACACACCCTAGCCGTGGTTTGTGTGCGGCGGAATCCGGTGCGACGGTGGGAGATTCGATGAGCGTACAAGCGATATGGAACGGCACGGTGTTGGCCGAGAGCGATGACACCGTGGTGGTCGAGGGCAATCATTACTTTCCGGCGGAGTCGGTGAAGTCGCAGTACTTCCGGGACAGCGATACACATACCGTGTGCGGGTGGAAGGGCCTCGCGTCCTACTACACGGTCGAGGTCGAGGGCGCGAAGAATCCGGATGCCGCGTGGTACTACCCGGATCCGAAGCCGGAGGCCGAACAGGTGCGCGATCGGGTCGCGTTCTGGAAGGGCGTCGACGTCGTCGAGGTGTAGTCCGTTCGGGACGTCGGTGGGCAGCGGGGCGGGTTCCGGGTAAGAACGATGGCATGCGACATCCGGCCAGTCCGATTCTCAACGCGCTGACCTTCATGCCCGATCGACAGGTCGTGCAGACGCCGTCGATCCTCGAGATGGACTACACCGAACTGTCCATCCCCACCGACGACGGTGAGACGCTGCAGGGCTGGTGGCTGCCCGCCGCACGCTCGGTCGGGCACGTACTGTTCGCGCACGGCAATGCCGGCAATATCGGCGACCGGGTGCCGATCTATTCGCTGCTCACCCAAATCGGTTTGGACGTACTGACTTTCGATTATCGCGGCTACGGCCGCAGCACCGGGCGCCCCACCGAGCACGGCACTTACCTCGACGCCCACGCGGCCAGGCGGGTGCTCCTGGAACAGCCCGGCGTCGATCCGGATCGCGTGCTCTACCTGGGCAAATCACTTGGCGGCGGCGTACTGCTCGAACTGGCGACCGAGCATCCGCCCACGGGACTGATACTGATGTCCACCTTCACCGGTCTGCGGGACGCGGCACGCGCGGTGTATCCCTTCCTACCCAGCCCATTCGTCCCGGACGCCTATCCGAGCCTGCGCCGCATCCGCAAGTTGGCCGCACCCGTCTTGATCATGCACGGCGACCAGGACGAACTGCTGCCGCTGCGGCATGCCGAGCGGCTGTATGCGGCCGCACCCGAGCCGAAGCGATTGGTGGTCTTTCCCGGCGGGCATCACAACGATCTGATCATGTCGACCGGAGTCGACTGGCTGGATTTGATCCGCTCCTGGGCGGGTGATCTACTCACCCGCTGATGGCGCTCGTGCGTAGCCTGGCGATATGAGCGATTTGGGTGAGATCGCCGCGCGGCTCGCGGCACTGTCCGATGACGAACTCTTGGCGGTACTCCACACGGCCACAGCGGGGCGACCTCGACTCTCGTGGGTGCACACGGCGGTCGTGGAGGCCGCCGGACTCGGTCATGCCGGCGCCGAGGCGGCTGTGAGTCCCACCACTGCGACCCCACAATCGCATGAGCAAGAGTCGGGCAGCGGCGCATCCGGGCAGGTCGGAGGCCTTTCTCCGGTACCAGCGGTACCGGTACCGCCGACCGGTATCCCGTCGGGTTCCGAGGTGGGCGGATATTCGTCCAGCGGCGTACCTACTTTTGAGTCAGTTCGCGATAAGGTCGAGCAGCGCTTCGGCACCGCGCAGGGGATGGGTGAACTCGACCGGCAGACTCCTGCGGGCCGCAGCGCCGACGAACAATGGGAGGCGCGCGAGAAGGCGGCGCGCGAGCGTCTGGCACAGATACGGAAATCGTTGCACGGCAACGATGTCGAATCGAACGATCCGTAAGCTGACCGAGCGCGACGGACTACGAATGTGATGGTGGTATTCGATGAGCGAGCCGCGTGAGATCGCCGAACGGCTTCTCGATGCCCAAGTGGAATTCCTGCTGGCCGAGGTGAGTGGCGAGCGCTTCAGCGAGGTCGTCGTCCGGGACGTGGAATCGGTGATCGGGGTGGCCGACACCCTCGTCTTCCGCGATATCGTCGGCGTCGACCAGGCCAAGGAGACAGTCCGCACCGTCATCGACCTGATCGGCGGCAGTCCGGTCATCGCGGATATGGTCGGGGTATTCGCCGATTCGATCTACGACCATATCGCCGCGAACAACGACTACACCCTGGGGCAGGTGGTCGAGCGCGAACCGGTCGAGGCGCTGCTGGAGAAGATCTTCGGCATGCATCAGGCGCAGGAGCGGATTCTGGAGCGGCTCACCGAGAGCCCGCTGGTCGCCACCGTCGCCTCGAAGTTCGTGGACAAGCTCATCTCCGATTTCATGGAGGCCAATAAGCAGATCGCGGGCAAGATTCCGGGTGTCTCATCGCTGATCTCCATGGGACAGTCGGCGGCCAAGACCGCCAAGAAGGCCACCGAGAGCACCTTCATCGGCGATATGGCGGGCAAAGGTGCGGTTTTCGCGCTCAAGCGCACCAACAATGCCATCCGGGAGATGTTGCGCGACGCCCCGGTGCACGATGCCGCGATGGAGTTCTGGGATCTGCACGCCGACGAACCGGTGAGCGGACTGCGGGACTACCTGACCCAGAAGGATCTGAACGAACTGGTGCTGCTCTGCTACGAGATCGCGGTCACCACCAGGGAGAAGGAGTATTTCGGGCTGCTGGTCGACGAATGTGTGGATGTCTTCTTCACCAAGTACGGCGACTACACGCTGGCCGCGATGCTGCCGGAACTCGGCCTTTCCGGGGATGATATCGCCAAGGAGATCCTGCGATACGGCCCCGCCGTCATCGAGGGCGCGAAGCGCAATGGTGTGCTGGGCAAGCTGATTCGCGAACGACTGGAACCGTTCTACACCTCGGATGTGGTGCTCGCGATCCTGGGCGAGGCCACCAGCTGATCCAGCGGGCCCACCGAGCGTGGGCACTCAGCGCGCGTGATCGCCGTTGTGCGGCTGATCATTTCACGCAGCGTCGCGGTGATGCGCTGGCGATCGGTCGGTTTCACGATCACGGTGCGCCGAAACCGACGCAGCGACTGTCCTTGTCGACGTCGGTGATCTGGAAGTCCTTGCGGCCCTTGGTATGCCGATTGTCCACGCTGCCGAGTGGATACACGCCCACGTGCACGGTCGCGGCGGTGGGCCGCCGGAAGCATTTGTCGAACTCCGCGCGCACGGTCGGACGCACCGGCGGTGGCTTCTCCAGCTCCTCGACCGGCACCTGCATCGATTTACCTTGTCCCGGAGCACATCCCGGCAACACCTCGATCACTGCGGCGGCAACGAATATCAGCTCCACATCGCCGCCGTGCGCGGATCAAGATCAGGTGGAACTGGTGGCGGCGCTTCTCGGGCAATGCCGCGGTAGTTTCCACCTGATCTTGATCGCCGGGCGCGGGCGGAGGGCCGGCCGGGGGCGATATCAGGCGACTACCCGCGCAGCAGCGCGCCGACCGCGTCGGCGGCCGCAGCGACGGCCGAGTCGCGGGCCGCGCTGGCCTCGTCCTCGGTAAGGGTCCGGTCACTGGCGCGGAACCGCAGTGCATAGGTGAGAGACTTGCGACCCTCGCCTGCCTGCGCACCCTCGTACACATCGAACAGCGCGATATCCTCCAGCAACGCACCGCCGCCGGTGCGCAGCGCGGACTCCACCGACGCGGCGGGCACCGTCCTCGGCACACTCACCGAAACGTCTTGCAGCACCGCCGGGAACGGGGAAACCACTGGGACGGGCCGAGATTCGCGCAGCGGCAAGGCGTCGAGATCGAGTTCGACGGCGCAGGTGCGCGGCGGCAAGCCCGCCCGCTCCAAAACGGCGGGATGCAGTTCGCCCGCGTGCCCGATGACCTTGCCATCGACCACCAGCTCGGCGCACCGCCCCGGATGCCACGGCAGATAGGCCGCCGGGCGGCGCTCGATGGTCACGCCCGCCGCATCACCGACGGCATCGGCGAGCGCGAAGGCATCGGCGGCCTCCGCCGGACGCCCGGCACCCCACGGTCCGCGCGGTTCCCGGCGACCGGTCAGCACCGCGCCGATATGCACCGGCTGCGCGGGCAACGAATCGAGCAGTTCCTGGATCTGCCCATCGGTCGGACGACGATCCACCGGCAGCGCTTGGACCGCACGCACATTCGGACCGGGCAGTACCACCTGCGCGATACCGAAGATCGCGAGATCCCGCGCGCCACGAGAGATATTGCGGGCGGCCACTTCCAACAGCCCCGGCAGCAGCGTGGTCGCCAATTCGGCACGCTCCACATCGAGCGGGTTCAACACCCGGGTGGTGTTGCGGCGCGCATCATCGGCATCCAGGCCCCAGACATCGAAAATCCCGGCCGCGAGGAATAGCGGCGGCGGCACCTCGACACATCCGGCGAACGCCAGTGCCCGACTCACCGCGCGACGGCGACGCTGTGCGGTGGTCAGCCCACGCCCGGCCGGTGCGGTCGGAACGACCGACGGAATCTGCTCCAGCCCCTCCAGCCGCAGCACCTCTTCGACGAGGTCGGCGGGCTGGGCCAGGTCGGGCCGCCAGCTCGGCGGCGTGACAACGAGCTGCCCGTGCCCGGTGGTCTCATCGACGCCCACCTCGACCGTGCAGCCGATCTGCGCGAGCCGCCGCGCGGAGGTTCCGGTCGGATACACCACGCCCGCCACCCGATCGGCGAGATCGATATCGATCCGGATCGGCGGCGCGGCGGGCACCGGCACCCGCACATCGGTGAGCGCGGATTTCACGGTGCCACCGGCGATATCGGCCAGCAGCGTGGCGGCGCGATCGAGCGCGGCGACATTGATCTCCGGATCAACGACCCGCTCGTAACGCTTGCCGGCCTCGGAGACCAGTTTGTGCCTGCGCGCGGTCCGGTAGACCAGCAGCGGATTCCAGGTGGCGGCCTCGAGCACGATATCGGTCGACTCCGCGCCGACTTCCGTTGTCGCACCGCCCATTACACCCGCGAGCGAGACCACGCCGGAGTCGTCGGCGATCACCACATCCTCGATATCGAGCACCCGCTCGACCTCGTCCAGCGTGCGCAGCGTCTCGCCCTTGTCGGCGGTGCGCACGACGAGACCACCGTTGAGCTTGGCGGCGTCGAAGGCGTGCAGCGGCTGGCCGAACTCGAGCATCACAAAGTTGGTGACATCGACCGCGGGCGAAATCGGGCGCACACCCGACAACAGCAGCCGACGCTGTAACCACCAGGGGCTCACCGCATTCGGGTCGATACCGACGACCCGGCGCACCGCGAAACGGGTGCACTTGGACTCCGGTTCGAGCCGGACCGGCCACGCGTCCTGCTCTTCATCGGGCAGTGTCCGCACCGCCGGATCCGCGTATTCCAGATCGAATCCGCACGCCAGCTCGCGCGCCAGACCGCGGGTCGAGAAGCAGTACCCGCGATCCGGCGTGATGTTCAGTTCGATGACCGTATCATCGAGTCCGAGCAGCTCATTGGCATCGGTGCCCGGTTCGGCGGTGCCCGGCTCGAGCACCAGAATGCCCGAATGATCCTTGCCGATACCGAGTTCGGCGACCGAGCAGATCATGCCGTTGGACACGTGCCCGTAGGTCTTGCGCGAGGAGATCTGGAAGCCACCGGGCAGCACCCCGCCCGGCAGCACCACGACGACCAGGTCGCCCACGGCGAAGTTCGTCGCGCCGCAAACGATCTCCTGCAGGTCGGCGGTGTCCGATCCCCCGTCGCTGCGCTCGCCCCGACCGACATCCACCCTGCAGAACCGGATCGGCTTCTTGAACTCGGTCAGCTCGGTGATCTCGGCGACGCGACCGACCACCAGCGGCTTATCGATATCACCGGTCACCCGCTGGAGCTTGTCGACCTCTTCGACCTCCAGCCCGACGCGGACGAATCCGGCATCGAGCTCCTCCGGCGTCACCGACCAGTCGGGGGTGGTCCGCCGCAGGATTTCGGTCAGCCAGGACTGCGCTACTCGCACTTGACGTTTCGCTCTCTCGATCGAAGGGTCGTTGAAATCGACAAGCTCAGGACCGGACACCGAAGGGCAGCGTGAAACGCACGTCACCCTCCACGATGTCCCGCATGTCCGGGATGCCGTTGCGGAACTGCAGCGTCCGCTCCAGCCCCATGCCGAACGCGAACCCGCTGTACACCTCGGGATCGATCCCGCTGGCGATCAGCACCTTCGGGTTCACCATGCCGCAGCCGCCCCATTCGACCCAGCCCGCGCCGCCCTTCTTGTCCGGGAACCACACGTCGACCTCGGCCGATGGCTCGGTGAACGGAAAGTAGTTGGGGCGCATGCGTGTGCGGGTATCCGGCCCGAACAAGGCGCGGGCGAACGCGTCCAGGGTGCCGCGCAGATGCGCCATGGTCAGGCCCTTGTCCACCGCCAGCCCCTCCACCTGGGAGAAGACCGGGGTGTGGGTGGCGTCGAGCTCATCGGTGCGGAAGGTCCGACCGGGGCACACCACATAGATCGGCAGCTCGCGCTCGAGCAGCGAGCGCACCTGCACCGGTGAGGTGTGCGTGCGCAGCACCTGTCGCGACCCCTCGGGCGCGATATGGAAGGTGTCCTGCATCGTGCGGGCCGGATGGTCGGGCAGGAAATTCAGCGCGTCGAAATTGAAGTGCTCGGTCTCGACCTCGGGTCCCTCGGCGACCTCCCACCCCATCGCGACGAAGACATCGGCGATCTGCTCGGAGATAACCGTGATCGGATGCCGCGCCCCGACGGCGTCCCGGCGCGCGGGCAGCGTCACATCGATCGCCTCGGCGACCAGCACGGCCGCGTCCCGCTCGGCGAGCAGCACCGAACGGCGCGATTCGAAGGCCTCCGATACCCGCGCCCTGGCGACATTCACACGCTTGCCCGCATCGGCCTTCTCCGACTTCGGCAGGCCGCCGAGCGCGCGCTGCGCCAAGGCCAGCGGCGCCTTACCGCCGAGATGCTCGGTCTTCGCGACCGCGAGCGCATCGAGATCGGCGGCCGCCGCAAACGCCTTCTCGGCTTCCGCCGCGGCGGCGGCCAATGCCGCCTCGCTCAGCGCTGCGTTCTCGACTCCATCGTTGTCGTCGGCCACGATCGTTCGTCTCTCCCCTGGGGATCGGTTCGCGGGTCCGCGGTATTGCCTACCCACATTGCTGCTGGTCGAATCGTATTAGATGCGCGGGGGCCGATTCATCCGGATTACCGCTGTGGCGCTTGCCGAGTGTGTGCCAGCGCCCCGCCACGCCGTTTCTCGCAGGCCAGGGCGGCACTGTTGAAACGGAACATGCCGGGCGGATGGGCCGAACAGCAAACCGATCGCGGCAGCAGCGACCACACCCGATCATCGCACCCCGGGGCGCAGACCAGCACCGCCGTCGTACGGCTCCTGGTGGTACCGATGCGACTCGCGGCTAGCCGACCGGCACGGTCACACCGGGAGACGACGGGGCGCCGTGTAGGACCAGCCGGCTCGCGACGTCGGCCTTCTTATCGTTCTTCTTGCCGTTCCTATCCTTGCCGGGCAGGTCGAAGGCCAGCCGGATCGTGTGGGTGGCGCCAGGGTCGATCTGGTCGAGGCCGTTGCGGGACGGGTTGAGGTCGGTGGTTGCGGACGCGTCGGGACCGAGGGCGCGGCCGCCAGCGGTGATCAGGCGCTGGTCGGCGATGCGGAATGCTTGGCCGTGTTGGGAGATGTTGGTGACCGTCAGCGTCACGATGGTGTAGGGACCGCCCGGGTTCACCGCACCGGTGCGGCTGGCGTTGGACACCACCTCGGTCACGGTGAAAGCGAAGTTGCCGTCCCGCATCGCACCAGCCGGAGCCGGTGATTGCCCGCCGGCCGAGGACGGCAAGGAATCGGTCGAGGCAGCAGCAGAGGCCGCATGGGTCGTCGTGCTCGGAGCGGAATCAGACGGGAGGATGCCGCTCAGCAGCCAGAATGCGGCCGCAGCAACTAGTGCCAACCCACCGGCGACCGGTAGCCAGCGGCGCAGGAGAAGCTTTCGGCGATCCGGATGCGCGCCCTGGGGTGTCCGAGGCGCGGACGTTTGCGTCGCCGGTCGGATCTCGGTCAGTGTCGGGGGCGGGCCGACGGCGGTCATGACGCGGGTAGGCGGGTGCGGGCTCGATGCCGCAGGGTTCGCGACCGGTGGGG
The DNA here is from genome assembly GCF_040680135.1 of Nocardia sp. NPDC052112. Taxonomy (NCBI): domain Bacteria; kingdom Bacillati; phylum Actinomycetota; class Actinomycetes; order Mycobacteriales; family Nocardiaceae; genus Nocardia; species Nocardia sp. NPDC052112. Next base: position 88,625 of record NZ_JBFAWD010000018.1, read on the forward strand.
TCGGTTGCACCGCTGCGGGTCGACCGACCGCCGCACATGCCGCGGCGGCGAATTCACCCGCGCTGATGTAGCGTTCCGCCGGATTCTTGGCCATGCCGCGGGCGATGACAGCGTCGAGCGCTGGCGGGACTGCGTGGGCAGCCTGCGAGGCACGCGGAGGTTCGGATACCAAATGCGCGTGCATCTGCTGTGCCGGGTCGCCGTCACCGTACGGCAGGCTTCCCGTGAGGGTTTCATACAGCACGCAGGCCAGCGAATAGACATCCGAGCGAGCCTCGGCCACGCCGGTGAACCGCTCCGGCGCCATATAACCCAGGGTGCCCACCACCAGGCCGGTCGCCGTCAGGGCGGTGCCGTCGGCGGCGCGGGCGATGCCGAAGTCGATCAGATATACGAAACCGCTGGTGTCCTCGAGGATATTGCCCGGCTTCACATCCCGATGCACGAGTCCCGCCGCATGAGCGGCATCCAGCGCCTGCGCGGCCTGGGCGATGATCCCGACCGCCCGATCCGGCATGAGCGCACCCGACCGCAGCCGCGTCGCCAGATCGACACCCTCGATGTAGGTCATCTCCAAGAAAAGATGACCATCGACCTCGCCGAAAGCATGAATCGGCACGATGTGCGGGTCGCGAACCCGAGCGCCCAGCCGAGCCTCCCGCTCGAAACGACGCCGATAGCCCGCGTCGGCGGAATAGGCCGCCGACAAAACCTTCAACGCGACGGTGCTGCCGGCGCGGTCGCGCGCCAACCACACCTCACCCATACCGCCACGACCCACCAGACGTTCGAGGTGGTAGTTCCCGAACGAGCCGCCAGCGCTCTGCACCGACACACCCTGACCGTATCGTCCTGAATCGCCGCCCCCGCGACCGGGAGACGTCCCACCGACGAAACCCACATATCGCCGTCCGCCGCCGAGGGATGAGGTCAGCGCCACTTCGTGGCCAGCGCACGGCATCGATGCTGGGCAGGAGGGAAACCGCCGCACCCAACACATCGATCCAACCCAGCGCGGCGCACCATACGACTCGACTAGAACGCAGAAGCGTGCCCGGCCTACCCGATTCACATACGACGGCGCACAACCACCGAACGATCAGTCCACCGCAGTGACACGGCAGGCCATGAGTCGG
>NZ_JBFAWD010000018.1:89855-98048 GCF_040680135.1 Nocardia sp. NPDC052112
CAGTCCACCGCAGTGACACGGCAGGCCATGAGTCGGGAAAGCACCGCACCCAACACATCGATCCAACCCCCAAGCGGCGTGCGACGGCAGCTCAACTGGAACGCAGATGTGCGCCCGGCCTACGCGATTCACGTGGGACGGGCGCACGACTATCTGTGCCGCGACGATCAGTCCACCGCGGTGACGCGGCTGGGCAACAGCCGGGAAAGCACCGCGCCCACCGCGACGATGGCGCCGCCGACCCACAGGGCGGGAATCAGACCGTCGACGAAGCTCTGCGGGTCCGCATAGGAACCGTGCGAGGCGAACACCGAGGCCAGCAGCGCGACACCCATCGCGACACCCACCTCACGGATGGTGCTGTTGGTACCCGACGCCATCGCCCGATCCTCCGCACTCGCACTGGCCATCACGACCGTGGAGCCCGGCGCGAATGTCAGGCCCATGCCGATGCCACCGAGCAGGAACGGCCCGACGAAGGAGACGTAACTTGCATCGACCGAAGTGATGGCCGCCATCCAGGCCAGCGCCGCGGCCAGCAATACCTGTCCGGTCGTCAGCAATGTTCGCGCGCCGACGCGGTCCACGACCAGACCGGCGAGCGGAGCGACCACCATCGGCGCCATCGTCCACGGCATGGTGCGGATGCCGGACTGCAGTGGACCGTAGCCCTGGACGACCTGAAAGTACTGCGCCAACAGGAAGATCGAGCCGAAGACGCCGACCGAGAAGGTAAAGCTGGTCACATTGCTCACCCGGAAGGCACGGGAGCGGAACAACCGCAGCGGCAGCATCGGATCGGGCGTACGCAGCTCCCAGGCGATCAACAAGCCGAGCAGCACCACTCCGCCGAGCAGCGCCGACAGCACTTCGGTCGAGGTCCAGCCGTCATCGGCACCGTGGATCACGCCCCACACCACCGAAAGCACACCGCCCGCGGACAACACCAGCCCCAGCGGATCCAACCGCTTGGCCCGCCCATGCGATTCGGTCAGCACCCGAGCCGCGAACGGCAGTACCAACACACCGATCGGCACATTGATCCAGAAGATCCACTGCCAGCTCAGCCCCTCGACGACCGCGCCACCGATCAGCGGGCCGAGCGCGACGCCGAGTCCGGAGATGCCACCCCAGATCCCGATGGCGGCACTGCGCATCCGCTCCGGGACCGCCGACGACAGCAAGGTCAGCGACAGCGGCATCACGGCGGCCGCGCCGAAGCCTTGAACCGCCCGTGCGGCGATCAGCATCCACGGTTCGGTGGCCAGTGCGCACGCGGCCGAAGCCACGGTGAACAGCGCGATACCGGTCAGGAAGACCCGGCGGCGGCCGAGCCGGTCACCGATGGACGTGGCAGTGAGCAGCAACGACGCGAACGACAGCGTGTAGGCGTTGACGAACCACTGCAGATCGGCCAGCGACGCGCCGAGTTCGGTGCGAATCACCGGCAAGGCATTGGTCACCACCAGGTTGTCCAGCGTGACCATGAACATCGGGACGCCGACGGCGGCCAGCACTGCGGCGATTCGAGAGCCACCGATGCGCTGTTCGACGAGGGGCGGCGGGGCGGCGGTTTCGAGTGTCTCGGACATGTCCAGCCTTTGTTGTAATCGACTGATAACTAACTGCTCGAAGAGTATGCATCGACTGATAACATGTCAAGAGCAACCGGCCGCCCGACGAAGTGGAGCACGATGGCGAGTTCAACCCGAACCCGAATGACCGCCACCGAACGCAGCGAGGAAGTACTGCGCGCGGCCGTCGCCGCCTTCGCCGAATCAGGTTACGCCGCAACGAAAACCGATGAGATCGCGCGCCGCGCCGGCGTCTCGCAGCCCTACGTCATCCGCCTGTTCGGCACCAAACAGCAGCTGTTCCTGGCCGCGACGAACCGGGTCTGCGACCGCATAGAGGACATCTTCCGCGCGGCCGCCGCCGAGGGCATCACACCCGACTCGACGCAGGACGAGAAGATGCGCGCGCTCGGCAAGGGCTACAACACGTTCCTCGACGAACGCGAACTACTCCTGGTGCTGCTGCACGCCTTCGCCGCCGCCTCCGATCCGGCCATCGGCCCGGACGTCCGCAAGCGCTTCGGCGGCATCTACAGCGTGGTCCAGGAGCTCACCGACGCGTCCGTCGAGGAGATGTGCCGCTTCCTCGGCACCGGCATGCTGCTCACCGTGATGGCCGCCATGGGAGTGGCAGGCCCCGACTCGGTCCAGGTCTGCTGGGCCACCGACATGCTCGAAAACCTCGCCGCCGAGAGCGACTAGGTCGGCGGATTCTGCTCACGGTGATTGTGACCGGTGGCAACGGCCGCGTGGAGCCGGACAATGCGCGAGACCGCTTTCATCGCGGTCGTTGGCAGCGCAGTCGATTTGTCCACCACGACCAGTCAGGAGTATCTCGCTTGACCACATCACTGCCGGTGAATCTCAAGCACACCAACGATATTCATCCCGCCGTCGATGTACCGCTGATGCGCGCGGCGGTATGTCCGGAGCGGATGCTGTGGTCGCCCACGGAATTGCGGGAGTTGACCAGGTCGGTCGCCGCCACCCTGGCGACACCACTACTGGACATCGTGCGTTTCGATACGCAGCAACGTTGGTGGACCCGGCTGGCGCTGACCATGGGCGTCGAGGTGTGGCTACTGTCGTGGGCACCAGATCAGGGCACCGAACCGCACGATCACGGTGGCGCCGCCGGCTCGTTCACCGTATCCATCGGTGAACTCGGCGAGGAATACCGCCATGCCGACGGACCGGTGCGCACCGCGCACTGGCAGGCCGGCGAAACGGTCGCATTCGGACCGGAGCGGGCACATCGGCTGCACAATCACAGCACCCGCCCAGCCGCCTCGGTACACGCGTACTCGCCACCCCTGCGGCCGGTCCGCGAGTACCGTGCTCTCACGGATTTCGTTGGCGTACGTGCGAACGCAGTGAGCGAACAGACAACACAGCCGCCAGAGCCGGTCATGCCGGAGCCGAGCGCCAGCGAGGCGCGGGCATGAGCGAACGCAGTGAGCGAACAAACAACACAGCCGCCCGAGCGGTCATGCCGGAGCCGAGCGCCAGCGAGGCGCGGGCATGAGCGCCGAGGACAGCCTCGACCGGGCGCGGGCCAAGCTGAATCGCGTCGACCCGGAACAGACGGCGGCACTGCTGGCCGACGGCGCCTTGGTCGTCGATATCCGCCCACACGCCAACCGCCTGGCCGAGGGCGAAATCCCCGGCTCGGTCGTGGTGGAACGAATAGTGCTGGAATGGCGACTCGACCCGACCGGCACGCACCGACTGCCCGGTCTCACCGAGCACACTCCGGTGGTGCTCGTCTGCAACGAGGGCTACGCCTCCAGCCTGGCCGCCGCCGACGCACTCGAACTCGGCCTACACCGAGCCACCGACCTCATCGGCGGCTTCCGCGCTTGGCAGGCGGCCGGACTGCCGGTAGTCCCGGGCGGCACACCCGCAGTCCCCTAGCCGGCCGCCTACCAACCTGGTGGCGCGCCACAGGGTTCCAGCGCGAACTGCCGCATATCCGGTGCGCACCTGGGTTGTTGCCGCAACACTCGGTACTGCACCCGCACTCTCGGCCCGGTCAGCCCCGTGGCTGGTCGCCGCGGTAATGGCCGAGCCGGGCTTGCGCGGGGGCGGCGCCACCGCGACCATGCCCCAGACGTGGCCGGCCACATGGTGCGCGGCTCGGACCCGGGCGAACCGGCCCCCGATCCGGTCCATCAACGAATTCAACTCGACCACAATACGATCCACCACCACATGACAGAACAGCGAGCACGAACTCGCCCAAGTGCAGGGCGCAACCCGCGCAAAGCCCGGCCGAGCGTTGGGCCGCAGCAGCAAACGCCGCTGCGACGCTTCATCTTCCATTTGCGTTGCCCGAACCGTTTCGGGGAGATCACCGACGAAGGCGGCAGGCCGCGGTAGAACTGACCGACGATCTGACCGCCCTGCATTCGTCCTACTCGATGACCCTGCGACAGCTGGCCGCGCAGACGGACCGAGGTCCGCTACCTGCCTACCGCCCGTATCGCCGCCATCAACCAACGGCGACGACGTCGGCGGGCTGCAGCAGACCGGCGGCGCGAACACGGATGCGCTGCAGGCATTCCAGGTTCGCGGCGACGGTGGAGAGTTGGTCGCGGCGGTCGGCCTCGTGGCGGTCGACGGTGTGCGCGGCGGCGGCGATGGCGTCGTCTGCCTGCTGGCTGTGCGCATCCGCGACGTCGGTGAAGTGGTCGCGCAACGTGCGCTGCACCTCGCGCAGCCGTTGCTTGGACTCCTTGCCGACCTGGAGGGAGACCTCGTCCATCAGCTTGCCGACGGCGATCCTTGCTTCCAACTGCCGGCGTTGCTTCACCGATTTGAAGTCCTCCCACACCGTATGCCCGCCCAGCAGCAGACCGGCCGCGATCGACCACGGGTTCACCAGCGCCAAGCCGACCAGCGTGGTGACCACGCCGATCATCAGCACGCCACTGTAGGAGCCGCGCAGCGCGTTCACCGCCCGCTGCGCCACCGAGCCCTTGGCGCTGTCGAGTTCCTCCAGCTGCCCGTAGCCTCCGAGCACCGACCGAGTGTCGGCGATGCGGATGCGCGGCACCGCGTGCCGTTCCTCGTCTCCGAACTTCACCGCGACGGTGCCCGCCAGCTCCACCGAAAGACGTTGCGCCAGCTGGAAGTTCTCACCCACCTCGGTGGCGATACGGTCGTTCAGCCAGCTGCCGAACCGCGCCCAGCGCTTGGCCGGATCCGATTTCGCGATGTCCTGCTCGGCCTCACGGATCAGTGCGCGCAGCCGGTTGCGCAGATCGTGCTCGACGGCCACGTTGAGTTCGGTGACGCCGTCGCCGAGCGCGTACTGCCAGTTGGAGGTCCGCTTGCGTAGCGCCACAGCGGCCTGGCGGGCCTGCTCCAGACCCGCGCGGGCCGCCAGGCCCAGTTGGGGGTCCTGGAGCCGGGACAGTTCCGCATTCAGCGCCAGCGTCACCTGATCCGACACCACCCGGACGTCGTGGATCACCGACTCGCGGGCCAACACGTCGGAGCGGGCCAGCAGATAGTCCCGGATGTAGTCGATCAGCTGCGGGATGCCGGATTCGACGATCCGATCCGGGTTGCCGCCGCGGTGCCCGGACCGGTGCAGTTCGGTGGACACCGGCAGCAGCGGCAGGTCGAGGCCCGCCTCGGTGAGCAGCTTGCGGTTGGCCTTCTGCACGTCGCCCCATCGCGAATTGGTGTCGATCTTGTTGATCACGCCGGCCACCACCGGGCACACCTGCTGGATCTGCTGCAGATAACGGATCTCCGCGAGGCTGTACTGGCGCGCGGCGTCGGATACGAACAGCACCGCGTCGGCGGTCGCGAGCAAGTCCGAGCGGGACTCGATTGCGGTGAGACCGGGGGCGTCGACGAGGACCACCCCGTCGGCGAGCAGTTGCGCCGGCGCGGCCACCGTCACCTGGCCGCCGCGTCGGGCGGTAGTGCGGAATGCCTCGCCGTACTCGATCACGGTCGGCGTCTGCGTGCGTTGCCCCACGGGGCAGACGTCCGCGGCCACCAGGGCGTTGACGATCGAGCTGAGCCCCTTGCGGGATTCGCCGGTCACGACGATGCGCAGGTGATTGTCACCGATGCGGCGGCGGGCCGTGGTCAGCCGCCGGGCAAGGTCGGTGCGGCCGGCGGTCTCGGTCACCGACTGCAGTTCGGTGAGAATTTCGGTCATCGAGGCGGTCACGTCGGACAGTTCGGCGACCAGTACAGGCGTGCTCACGGTGAAAGAAGTACCTCTCTGGTGTCTCGGACCCCGCCGGATCGCGACGGCGTCCGAGACCGGGGTGAATCAGTGCTGGAGAAGGGTGGTGTCGTGGCTCGCGTCGGTGGTCGGTTGGACCGTCGACTCGGTGCCGGAAGTCAGGCCACTGGACAGGCCGCTCGAGTGCGAGTCGGTCAGTCCGCTGTGGTCTGCGGTGCTGCTTGCGCCCGTGGTGACATCGGTGTGGGTGGTCGTGGTCGCGGCCGAGTGACCGGTGTCGGTCGAGCTGGTCACATCGGTGTGCGTGGCGTTCGATCCCGACGTGCTCGCGCCGGTCGAGGCGGACGTGCCGGCCGACGGCGCACTCGCCGTGGTGGTCGGCGCGGTCGCACTCGAGCCGCTGTGCGACGTGTCGGTGCTGGTGCCGCTCGAGCTCGATGTGCCCGCCGAGGTCGACGCGGTGCTGCCGGACTGCAGCTGGGTGACGTTGTCGCTGGTGTGCGAGCTCACGTTGCCGCCGGCGCTGCTGGTGCCGCCGAGATCCGCCTTGGGGGCCGAACCGGAGCCGCTCGACGTGCCGGTGTTGTCGGTCGTGGTTGGAGCGGCGGATTGCGTGGTCGCCGTGGGACCGGTGGCCGCCGTCGAGCCCGAGGTCACGGCCGCGCCGGTCGTGGCCGAGTGCGAGCCATCCGTCGTGATCGTCGTGGTCGACTGGGTGGTGCCGGTGGTGCCCGTCGATCCTGTGGCGCCGGTTGTCGACGTGTGCGAAGCGCCCGTGGTCGAGGTGCCGATCGTCGCGGCCGCCCGGGCATCCGTGCTGGTCGCCTGAGACACCGTGGACGCCAGCGAGGTGCTGGCGGCGTTCGACGCCGACGCCGCCACCGGGGTCGCCACCACCGGCTGCATGGCCGCGGACGCGTCGGTGGCGGCCGCCGCCGTGGTGACGGTAGCCGCGGTGTGCGCCGCGGCCGTGCCGGTGGACTGGCCGATGGACGACTGGGTCAGCGAGGTGCTGCCGGTCGCGCCCGGATTCGCCGACGAGCTGGTGACCAGGTTCGGCGAGAAGCCGGCGTTGTGCGCGGCGCCGGCCGCGGTGCTCTGTGAGAAGGTCGGGCGGAGGTCGGCCGACGGGGCGTTGCCCGTACCCGCGGACGGCGCGTTGCCGCCGGTGGTCTGCGCCGGCCGGGAATCGCCCAGCTGACTGCCGGCCTGCGACGAACCCGGACGAGTGCCCTGGTGGCCACCACGATTGTCGTCACCGTGCGAGCCGGACCGGTTGTCGTCATCGTGCGAGCCGGACCGATTGTCCCCGTAGGGCCCGGTCGAGCGGCCGACGCCGTGCCAGCCGTCGTGATCGGCGCCCGAATGGTCGTTGTCGTGGTCGGTGACGCCCCGGCCGTTGTCCCGATCGCCGTGGTAGTCATCGCGATCCCGGCCGCCGACACCGGACCGGCCGCCGTCGAAATCACCCGCGGTATGGCCGCCGACACCGGCATCGGCATGCCGGCCGATACTCGAACCGCCGCCGAAGTGGCCGCCGAGGCCCGAATGGGCGGCCGCATGCCCGAAATCGGCGGCCGGCGCCTGGCCGTGTCCCGCGAAACCGAGCTGCCCGCCGGCATGTCCACCGAATTCGGCGCCGCCGTGGTCACCGGCACCGAAACCAGCACTGTCGTGGTCGCCGTCGAAGCCGAGGCCGCCGTGGCCCGAACCATCGAATCGCGCACCACCGTGGTCACCACCAAAACCAACGCCACCATGACCCCTGCCGCCGAGTCCAGCGTTGTCACTGGAGTCGCCGAAGGCACCGAAGCCGCTGTGCGAACCCGGACCCGCAGCGCTGGTCCCGCTGCCGACGTTCACTCCGAACTCGAAACCGACGTCGCCGACAGTGACGCCGACCTCGACGCCCGCCGCGTCGCCGACCGGAACGCCCGGCCGGCCGTCGGCGGACACGCTGTCCTGGACCACGCTGGTAGCCACAGTCGCCGAGAACGCGGGCGCCCCCGGGCCGAGCGACGCGCTGACCGAGTGCACGTCGTCTTGCTCCACCCGAGTCTCCGTGAAGGACCCGCCTCCACCGCCGAGCGGGGTGGAGGCGCCACCGGCAACCCGGACGCTGTCCTCGGTGACCCGGTGCTCGTCCACGGTCTGGAAGCTGGACCCGAACCCGTTCAGCGAGGCGTCGGTCTCGTGCACGGTGTCGGACTCGGAGTGCGATTCGTCCACCGACTCGTAGGCCGAGCCGAACGGCGTGTTCACCGCGCGGGTGACCAGTTCGTCATCGGTCTCGCTGTGTGCGGAGTCGATGGTTTGCGAGCCGCCGAACAGACCCGTCTCGCTGTTCACATGCAGGCTGTCATCCTCGATATGGGTGCGCCCCACGGTCTCCGAGGCCGAACCGAACGGAGT
>NZ_JBFAWD010000018.1:98143-146909 GCF_040680135.1 Nocardia sp. NPDC052112
CACAGCGCCGTACCCGTCGGACTCGTAGTGGCCGACATCGACAGTCTGCGAGCCGCCGAACAGACCCGTCTCGCTGTTCACATGCAGGCTGTCATCCTCGATATGGGTGCGCCCCACGGTCTCCGAGGCCGAACCGAACGGAGTACTCACAACATTCACAGCGCCGTACCCGTCGGACTCGTAGTGGCCGACATCGACAGTCTGCGAGCCGCCGAACAGACCCGTCTCGCTGTTCACATGCAGGCTGTCATCCCCGGTATGGGTGCGCTCCACGGTCTCCGAGGCCGAGCCGAAGGGGGTGCTCACAACATTCACGGCGTGGTATCCGTCGGACTCGTGGTGGCCGATATCGACAGTCTCGGAGCCGCCGAACAGGCCGGTCTGCTGCGAGATGTGCACGTTGTCCGACTCGGCGTGCGACTGGTCGACGGCCTCGAAGCCGGAGGCGAACGGCGTGTCGACCTCGTGGGTGATCTGTTGGTCGTCGGACTCGCCGTGGGACGCGTCGACGTTCTGGTAGCCGGTACCGAACCAGCCGGTGCCACGATCGACGTGCAGGCTGTCGTCCTCGGTGTGGGTGCGCCCCACGGTCTCCGAGGCCGAACCGAACGGAGTACTCACAACATTCACAGCGTGGTATCCGTCGGACTCGTGATGGCCGGCATCGACCGTCTCGGAGCCACCGAACAGGCCGCGCTCCTCGGCGACGTGCACGGTATCGGAGTCGGCGTGGAAGGCATCCAACGACTGGTGCGCCGAGCCGAACAGTCCGGTGACCGAGTGGCTGCTTTCCTGGGCATCGGTCTCCCGGTGCGAATCTTCGACAGTCTGCGAGCTGCCGAACCAGCCGCTTCCGGTCGCGATGTGGCGGCTGTCGTCCTCGGTGCGCGTGGTCTCGGAGTCGGAGAAGTCGGAGCCGAACGGGGTCACCGATCCGGCCAGATCAACACTGTCGGCTGCTACGTGGGTCTGCTCGTCGGATTCGAAGGCGCTGCCGAACGGGGTGACGACGCCGGATTCCACGGCGCTGTGGTCCGCGACGTGGCCGCTGCGGTCGGCAGCGAATTCGGTGCCGAACGGGGTGACGGCGTCGGCGACTGCCACGCTGTGGTCGCCGACATGGGCGTGCTCGTCGGTGTCGAAGGCGTTTCCTAAGGGAGTCGAAACCGCATCGACGTGGGAATCCATGTCGTAGGTGTGGGTCTGCTCGGAGGCGTCGAACTCGGTGCCGAACGGGAGCGGGTGATCGGCGACGTCGATGCTCTCGCCGTACACCTGGGTGTGCTCAGCCGCGCCGAACGCCGTGCCGACCGGGGTAGACCCGTCGACGACGTAGCCGCCATGATCGGCCAGGTGGGTGCGCTCGTCGGCCTCGAACGGCGTCGGTGCGCCGGCCGCGGCGGCGTCCTGCTCGACCCCGTGCACATCCTCCGTGCCCACGAAACCGCCGCCGACCGGTGCGAACGCGGCACCGACGGCGAGGCTGGCCTGGTCGTGGAGCTCCGCGGCGGCCTCGGCGCCGGTCTGGGCAGGCGTGTCGACAGGTGAGTAGTCGGGGGTCGGGCGATCATTCGCTGGTCCGTTGCCGATACCGAAGACCGTCTCTTCGCCGAGGTTGGTGCCGAACGCCATGAGGTAATTGCCTTTTCTGATCTTTATTACCGCTGTTGCCTGAGCCGACCCGATCGTCGGTCCAGCCAGCGAATTTACAGAATTCGAGCTGATGGCCCGGTTCGAGCACGCTGTGAATCAGCCGTGAATTCACTCCCAGCACACAGGAGACGCCCAGATTTACCTTGGAGGTACCCAGCCGGAGGATCGGCGCCACGCGCCGCATCCCTCCCAGGGGACGCGGCTGCAACTTTTCAAGGCAATCAGTGGGCGATCGAGCGAGGCCGCCGAATGCACCGGCAGTGGACGCTACTGGCGCGACCGCACGCCTGGGTGCCGCCCCGGATTGACTCATCGTTGTGCCGCATCCATGCCGGTCGCGACGCCAATCGTTGCGCCAGGGATCGTCCGGTCAGCCCCGCTCGGACGGTTGTGGCCTCCCCGGTCGGACTAGCAGGATCCCGCTGATGCGCGGAAACAAGCGCATGGAAATTCAACGACCCAGCGGAACTGCTGATCCTCGAGAACATTTCAAACGTGTGCTTTTCGGACATTAAGTATGGCAATACCCGCAGCTTTGTCGAGAAACCGACTCGGTCGTAATCCACCCGCGAATGAGTTGCCTGGCGAAGGCCACAGCAAACCAGCCGCGCAACCTCGGGAACAACGAATATCCTTCTATCCACTGATATTTCGACTACAACCACTTGGCAAATATCACACTACGGATCGACGACATCGAGCAATCGCATGCCGCGCTCCGTCCGGATAGCTGACGAGGATCCCGCCAGCACGCGGACAACCGGGCCCGCCCCCGCCGATGGAGCGACTCTGACCATCTGCACTGGCGTCGTCACCCGCCGTTTCGGCAAGAGGAAGAGCATCGGCGGAACGCCGGTAAGTGATTCGGCTGCGGTGCAATCTCGCTCCGGGGTAGACCGAGCGTCATTGCGGTGAGGTGACCCAGCCGAACGCACCACGGATCTCGGGCACGACCCAGGACGCGAGCCGTTCGGGCAGGTCCGGCGGCCGACGATGACGGCACGGCGCTGAGTGCGGACTCACCCGGCCCAGGCGTTCCGATCCGGAGTTCGTGCCCGGCCTATCTCGCGTGCTGGACACGCGCGCTGGCATACAGGCAGATCGCAGCCGCCGCGGCCAAATTCAGACTCTCGGCACGGCCGTGAATCGGAATGCGCACGCGATGATCCGCACGGGCGGCGACGGCGGGATCCAGACCATGCGCCTCATTGCCGAACAGCCAGGCCACCGGACCGGCCAGCAATTCGTCGGCCTCGTCCAGATCGACCTCGCCCCTGGCGGCAGTGGCGAGCACCGTAATGCCCGCTGCCGCTACGGCATCGAGCACCTCGCCGATATCGTGGTGCCGCGCGATCGGCACATGAAACAGGCTGCCCGCACTAGCACGCACGCATTTGCCATTGTGCGGATCGACCGTATCCCCCGCCAGCACAACACCGTTGGCGCCCACCGCGTCGGCGACTCGAATGACGGTGCCCGCATTGCCGGGTTCGGCAATCTCCACCGGGACGGCCAGCAGCGTCGGCCGCTCGGCCAGTATGTCCGCCAACGGCACATCGATCTGGTCGCACACCGCGACAAGCCCCGGCGCGGTGACGGTTTCACCGAGATGTTCGGCGGCGCGCTCGCTCACCAGTGTGGTGCGCACGCCCGCGGCAGCGGCACCGGCGATCAACTGGTGCTCCCGCGCGGCGGCGTGCATCGAATAGAACAGCTCCCGCACCCGCCCCGTATCCAACGCCGCCGCAACCGAATTCGCGCCCTCGGCGAGGAACAGCCCGGTCTTGCGGCGGGCAACGGAACGATGGAGCTTGACAGCGGAAACGACCCGCGGATTGCGCTCGGAGAGCGCGTCCACGGGTCGTTCCGAATGCTGTGTCGTCACGCAGACCGGATCAGGCGGCCGGGGCGTTGACGTCCTGCGGGAGGGCGGCCTTCGCCACGGCGACCAGACCGGCGAACGCCTCGGCGTCGGAGACGGCGAGCTCGGCGAGGATCTTGCGGTCCACCTCGACACCGGCGGCCTTCAGACCCTGGATGAAGCGGTTGTAGGTGATGTCGTTCAGGCGCGCCGCGGCGTTGATACGGGCGATCCAGAGCTTGCGGAAGTCACCCTTGCGCGCCCGGCGGTCCCGGTAGGCGTAGGTGAGCGAGTGCAGCTGCTGTTCCTTGGCCTTGCGGTACAGCCGCGAGCGCTGGCCACGGTAGCCCTTGGAGGCCTCGAGAACGGAACGACGCTTCTTCTGAGCGTTGACGGCCCTTTTGACGCGTGCCATGGGTCAGTCCTTTTTAGATATAGGAGGCGCATGCGTAGCGCCCCGAAATTGGTCGGTGGTCGGCGTCCGGAGTCCCGGTCGCGCGGATGCTTGCCTGTCGAGCGACCTATCGGGGGTCGCTTGCGGTCTCAGAGACCGAGCAGGCGCTTGACGCGAGGGACGTCAACAGACGCGACGGACTCCGTGCCGTCCAGACGACGAGTCCGGCGCGTGGACTTGTGCTCGAGCAGGTGGCGACGGTTCGCCTGCTGACGCAGCAGCTTGCCACGGCCCGAAACCTTGAATCGCTTCGAGGCGCCGCTGTGGCTCTTCATCTTCGGCATGGATTCCTCTATCTGTCTCGTACCGGTGGTCCTCGCGGACCACCGGTTTTCTGATCGGTATTACTGCGGGTCGGCCGGCGCGGCCTGTCCGGCGGCCGGTGCGCCCGCGGCCGGTGCGGGAGCGGCAGGCGCTTCGGTGGCGGCGGGACGCGGTGCCCGCGAATCCTCCTGCGCCTTCACCCGCGTCTTCGCACCCTTATGCGGTGCGAGGACCATGGTCATATTGCGACCGTCTTGCTTGGCGGAGGTCTCGACGAAACCCAATTCGGCGACGTCGGAGGCCAGACGCTGCAGCAGTCGGAAGCCCAATTCGGGACGCGACTGCTCACGACCGCGGAACATGATAGTTACCTTGACCTTCGAACCGGCTTCGAGGAAGCGAACAACGTTGCGCTTCTTGGTCTCGTAGTCGTGGTCGTCGATCTTGGGACGGAGCTTCTGCTCCTTGATCACGGTCTGCACCTGGTTCTTGCGAGACTCGCGCGCCTTCTGCGCCGTCTCGTACTTGAACTTGCCGTAGTCCATGATCTTGCAGACCGGTGGACGGGCATCCGGCGCGACCTCGACCAAGTCGAGGTCTGCCTCGAGGGCGACGCGTAGTGCATCTTCAACACGCACGATCCCAACCTGTTCACCACCCGGTCCGATGAGTCGGACCTCGGGAACACGGATGCGATCGTTGATGCGGGTCTCAGTGCTGATGGGGCCTCCTAGGTCAAGCGGTGTCGTCAGACGACCGCACGCAATAACGGCAACCCCTTTTCAACACAAAGGCCCCGGTGCGGTATTCCGCCACGGGGCCCGAGTCGACCGGCCTTCGACCACGAGCATGCTCGTGCCGACCTTGTTCGACGATCCCCTGAGAGATCCCCGCACAAGAAACCCGCCCCGGAGGGCGGGGGACCGGACCGTTTAACCAGTACGATCACTCGTCGGCAACGGTGGGAGTCGGGCTCCACTTATCAGCCCCGAGCAAGCCCGGGGCGGTCGTCAGCGGAAAGTCTAACATTCCCACTCGCTATCGCCGAATCGCCCCGCCCCGGCGACCACACCCGGCCACCACGATGCCATCCTCGTTCCTATGAGTGACGAGGCAGTATCCGACGCGACCGACGTCCGCGAGTTGGCCGATATCCCGGCGGTCGAGATCATCAGCCGCGCCGCGATGATGCTGATGAGCGCGGCGGCGGAGAAGCTCGGACTCGCCGACGAGGACCCGGACAACAGTCCGCGGCGCGATCTGGACGAGGCGCGTCGCCTGATTACCGCGCTCGCCGGACTGGTCACCTCGTCGATCGAGTACTTCGGCCCGCATGCCGGCCCCTACCGCGACGGTCTGAAGTCGCTGCAGCTCGCCTTCCGCGAGGCCTCGGCACATCCGGACGAGCCGGGCAACGGTCCGGGCGAGAAGTACACCGGGCCGGTGTACGCCTAGTAGGTCGACAATTTTGCCCATCGGGAAATATTGCCCGCTAGGCAAGTTTGGTCGTACTCTGGTGTCATGCCAGATGAGCAAGTCCTCGGTCTTCGGGAACGCAAGAAACTCGACACCCGTAAGGCACTCAGCGATGCGACGCTCGAGCTGGCATTCGAACACGGACTCGCCAATATCACCAGAGAGGACATCGCGGCGCGCGCGGGCGTGTCGGTCCGGACGTTCAACAACTACTTCACCGGTAAGCACGAAGCGCTGGCCTACCGGCAGACCGAGCGGATCCAGCGCAGTCTGATCGCACTGCGGAACCGGCCCGCCGATGAGCCGCTCTGGACCGCGATCACAGCGGCGATCCTGGAACCACTCGAGGCCGACGGCGCCGGAGACCACCCGCCGACCTCACACCAACTGGCGGTTATTCGCGAATTACTCGAGGCACCCGAGACCCGAACCGCGGTGTCCAAGGCGGTATCCGACGACTGGATCGAGGCGATCGCGGCACGCACCGGAACCGACGCGGCCCGCGATCTCTATCCACGCCTCGTCGTCGGTGTGATCGGCGCGATCTACCAGGCCGCTACTGCGACCTATGTCTACGCGGATCCGCCGATGCTACTCACCACACTGCTACGACAAGCCATCGACGAGGTTGCCGCGGGACTGCCCGCGCCTTCCGTCGTCGGCTGACTCACCGCCTACCCACTTATCACAGGCAACAAGAGGTGTATTCGTCATGCCCGAAAACTTTTTCGAGGTAGTCATTTCCGGCGCCGGGCCGAACGGGCTCATGCTCGCGTGCGAACTCGCACTCGCCGGCGTGCGTCCAATCGTGCTCGAGAAACTGAGCGAGCCAAGCGCCGAGCCGAAGGCAAACGGCCTTGTCGGCCAGGTGATTCGGCTGCTGGATATGCGCGGCCTGTACCACGAATTCGGCGGTGCGCCGGGCGCTCCTCGGCCCATGCCCGGCTATCTGTTCAGCGGAATGCCGGTGTCATTCGCCGAAGTCGCGAACAATCCGATGTACGCGCTGGTCATCCCCCAGCCGAAACTGGTTCGCCTGTTGGCGAAAAGGGCACGCGAACTCGGAATCGAAATCCTTTGGGGCCATGAGCTGACCGATCTGGTCCAGCAAGACGGGAACGTGACCGTCACAGTGACGAGTCCCGACCGCGAGTACGACCTGACCACCACATATTTGGTCGCGGCCGATGGCGGCAAGAGCTTCGTCCGTAAACACACCGGAATCGAATTCCCCGGCAGCACTAACGCATCGAAGTTGGTCCGGATGGCGCATGTGAGCCTGCCGGAGGAAATGCGCACCGGCGACGGCGGCGTCCTGATTCCCGGTCTCGGGCGACTTCCGTTCGGACACAACCGACTCGAACGGGGCATGTTCATCTTCGCAGAGCTCGAACGCGGCCGCCCGTTGGTCGCGACCATGGAGTTCGACGGCGATCCCGTACCGGAGGACACTCCGATGACGCTCGACGAGATGCGGGCGAGTCTGCGGCGGGTGCTCGGCGTCGACCTGCCGATCGCACCACCGCCCGGATCCGGACCGCACGCCCTGCGCCGGACCGAAGGCCAGAACACTCGACTTGCCGAACGCTATCGCGACGGAAACGTCTTCCTGCTCGGCGATTCCGCCCACGTGCACTCCGCGATGGGCGGGCCCGGCCTCAACCTTGGGTTGCAGGACGCGGCCAATCTCGGCTGGAAGCTCGCCGCGCGGGTGAACGGTTGGGCACCCGAGGAACTGCTGGACACCTATCACTCCGAGCGACACCCGGTCGGCGAGCGCGTGATGATGCAATCGCTGTCCCAGCTCGCACTGATGGCGCCGGGTCCGGAGGTCACCGCACTGCGCGAGTTCATGGGCGAACTACTCAGAGCACCTGAAACCGCGGGACATATCGCGCATCTACTCGCCGGATCCGATATCCGCTACGATATCGGCGATCCGCATCCGCTGTCCGGGCGCATGGTCCCGGACCTGATCCTCGAAACCTCGGACGGCCGAACGCGTGTCGCCGATCTGCTGCACTCGGCGCGAGCTGTATTGATCCAATTGACCGGGGACGGTGGGTTCGCCGATATCGCGGGCGATTGGCACGACCGCGTCGACACCGTGATCGCGACCTGTCCGGACGCGCCCGCTGACGCGCTACTGATCCGACCGGACGGATATGTGGCATGGGCAGGCGAAGTCGGTACCGACCATGACCGGCTCCGGAACGCATTGATGCGGTGGTTCGGTCCAGCTCGAAGCCGCTAGGCACCGCGATGTGGCCCGCACGATCGCTGAGATGCGACCCGAGTGGGCCGCAAGCGACGCGGGACAATGCCGGCCGCGCTGCCCGTCGATATCACCGGACAATCTCACTCGACCCGAAGTAGTTCATCTTGTGAACAACGAAACGCTTTGTGCGCCTGTTCATCTCGGTGAGACAGACATATTGCTGCGGATTTGCGTTCCGCCAGGTTCGCCATGCGATGCTCACTGAATGGCACGGATACTTCTGATTCCCGGATTCTGGCTCGGCGCGTGGGCGTGGGACGACGTCGCGGCCGATCTGCGCGCCCGGGGTGACGATGTGTTGGCGCTGACCCTGCCCGGACTCGATCCGGCCGATGACGACCGGCTGGACGCGACGCTGGAAATGCAGGCGCAGGCCATCCTCGACGAGATCGCCTCGGACGAAGCGGTGGTGGTCGTCGCGCACTCCGGCGGCGCGGCGGCCGCCTATCTCGCCACCGATATCGCACCGGAACGCTTCACCCGCGGCATTTATGTCGACGCGGCCCCGCTACCCAATGGCTTCATCCTCAATTCCGCATTGGATGTGACCGTTCGCGAACTCGCACTGCCGGATTGGGATCAGTTGGAAGCCGACGGCAATAGCCTCACCGGACTGGATGAGATATCCCTGGCCCGATTCCGCGAGCGTGCCGTCTCCGAGCCCACCGGAGTCGCCGCCGCTCCCCTGCGGTTGAGCGATTCCCCGGCGCGCCTTGCCATCCCGACGACGGTGATCTGCAACAGCATTACCGCATGCCTGGTCAAACAACTCCGTGACGCTGGTCAGGAACCGATGTTCGCCGAGCTGGCCAAGATCGACGCCGAGTATATCGATCTGCCAACCGGCCATTGGCCGATGTGGTCGAGATGCAAGGAACTTGCCGCGCTGATCCACACCGTAGCGAACCGCTGAAGCACACGACAGCCGAAAGTGACTGGCGCGGTGCGTCACTCGACTCGATCGGACGCGCAACTGTGACCTCGCAGTGGCCCGGCGGCACCGGCTACCGCGCAGAAGCGTCCGGCGCGGGAGACTTTGTCGTTGGTCGCGGACATCGCGGCCGAGGTCGGATCCCCTTCGCCGACACTGCGCAGGCGGCTCGGCGCACCGCCCGGATTGTCGTACAGCCCCATACCCGCACCCAAGAGGATCGGCGCGATGTGCAGGTCGATCTCGTCGACAAGTCCCAGTCCGAGCAGCTGACGGCCGATGGTCGGCGCGAACACTTCGAGGAGATCTGATTGTATTTCGCAATCGCCATAGTACGGTAGGTACTCCGATAGCAGATTGCAACCGGATCAGGGGCGAGGGACACCAAGCGAAATGGCACGCGATCGAACGGTTTGCCCGGCAGTGCCAGGCACGACGCGGCGCACCCCTTGTCCGCGCGTGACTCCGAGGGGTTGGAGCGCGACAACGGGTGCGCCGACGAGATCAGCGCAGGGCGGCGGCCTTGCGTGATGCGCGCTTCGCGGCAGCGGCATTCGGTGCCGGAATCTTGGTCGCCGTCGCCTTGGTGGCCGAGGAATTGTTCGTCGCCTTCGTGGCGGCCTTCTTGGCCGGGGCCTTCTTCGCCGCCGCCTTCTTGGCCGGGGCCTTGGGCGCGGTCGCGGCGGGCAGTGCCAGAACTTCCTTCAAGAACTGGCCGGTGTAGCTGGGCGCCACTTCGGCAATGTCTTCCGGGGTCCCCTCGGCGACCACCGAGCCGCCGCCGGAGCCGCCCTCGGGACCCATATCGATCACCCAGTCGGAGGTCTTGATGACATCCAGATTGTGCTCGATGACGATGACGGTATTGCCCTTGTCCACCAGGCCATTGATGACCAGCAGCAGCTTGCGGATGTCCTCGAAGTGCAGGCCGGTGGTCGGCTCGTCCAGGATGTAGACGGTGCGTCCGGTGGAGCGCTTCTGCAGTTCGGCCGCCAATTTGACGCGCTGTGCCTCGCCGCCGGAGAGCGTCGGCGCGCTCTGGCCGAGGCGCACATAGCCCAGGCCGACGTCGACCAGAGTCTTGAGATAGCGGTGGATCGAGGTGACCGGTTCGAAGAAGCCCGCGGCCTCCTCGATCGACATATCGAGCACCTCGGCAATGGTCTTGCCCTTGTAGTGCACCTCGAGGGTCTCCCGGTTGTACCGGGCACCGTGGCAGACCTCGCACGGGACATACACATCCGGCAGGAAGTTCATCTCGATCTTCAAGGTGCCATCACCCGAGCATGCTTCGCAGCGGCCGCCCTTGACATTGAACGAGAACCGGCCGGGCTGATAGCCGCGCACCTTCGCCTCGGTGGTGGCCGCGAACAGGGTCCGGATCTTGTCGAATACGCCGGTATAGGTGGCCGGATTCGAGCGTGGCGTCCGGCCGATCGGCGACTGATCCACCTGTACCAGCTTGTCCAGATGATCGAGGCCGTTGATTCGGGTGTGTCGGCCCGGCACCTGCCGCGCACCGTTCAACTTGTTCGCGAGCACGGTCGCCAGAATGTCGTTGACCAGCGTGGACTTACCGGATCCGGAAACACCGGTGACCGCGGTGAGCACGCCGAGCGGGAAGCTGACGTCGATATCGCGCAGGTTGTGTTCGTTCGCACCGACCACGGTGAGCTGGCGCTTCTTGCTGACCGGCCGCCGCACCATCGGCACCTCGATGCGCTCGCGGCCCGAAAGGTACGCACCGGTCAGCGATTTCGGGTCGGTGAGCAGTTCGAGATACGGACCGCTGTGCACGACTTCACCGCCGTGCTCACCGGCCAGCGGACCGATATCGACCACCCAGTCCGAGGCCCGGATCGTGTCCTCGTCGTGTTCGACCACGATCAGCGTATTGCCGAGATTCCGCAGCCGGGTGAGGGTTTCGATGAGCCGCCGATTGTCCCGCTGGTGCAGACCGATCGACGGTTCGTCGAGCACATACAGCACCCCGACGAGCCCGGACCCGATCTGGGTCGCGAGCCGGATGCGCTGCGCCTCACCACCGGACAGCGTCGCCGCGGCCCGCGACAGGCTCAGATACTCCAGTCCGACATCCAACAGGAAGCCGAGCCGCGCCTGCACCTCCTTGAGTACCTGCCCGGCAATGGCGGTCTCGCGCTCCCCCAACGTCAAGGCGTTCAGGAATGCCGAGCAATCACCGATCGACAATTCGCTCACATCGGCGATGGACTTCTGCTCACCACCCGAGGCGATGGTGACGGCCAGAATCTCCGGACGCAACCGAGCACCGTTGCACACCGGGCACGGCACATCGCGCATGTACCCGTCGTAATGCTCCTTCATCTGCTCGGATTCGGTGCTCTCCATGCGCCGCTGCAGGAACGGCATCACGCCCTCGAAATCGGCGTAGTACGAACGCTTCCGGCCGTACCGGTTGGTGTAGGAGACGTGCACCTGATCCGAACTGCCCTCCAGCACCGCCTTGCGTGCCTTCAGCGGCAGGTCCTGCCACGGCGTATCCATGGAGAATCCGATGGATTCGGCCAGTCCCGACAGCAGCCGGGTGAAGTATTCGGCGGTCTGTCCGCGCGACCACGGTGCGATCGCGCCCTCGGCCAGGCTCAATTCGGGATCGGGCACCACCAGATCCGGATCGACCTCCTTGCGGATACCGAGACCGGTGCAGTCCGGGCACGCACCATAGGGCGAGTTGAACGAGAACGAGCGCGGTTCGAGATCCTCGATATCGAGGGGGTGACCGTTGGGGCAGGCCAGCCGTTCGGAGAAGCGCCGCTCCCGATCGTGGGCGTGCTCGTCGCGGTCGACGAAGTCGAGTACCACGATGCCGTCGGCCAATCGCAGCGCGGTCTCGATCGAATCGGTAAGGCGCTGTTTGGAACTCGGCTTCACCTGGAGCCGGTCCACCACGACCTCGACGTCGTGCTTCTCCTGCTTCTTCAGCTTCGGCGGATCGGTGAGCGGATACACCACGCCGTCGACCCGGACACGCGAATAGCCCTGGGAGTTCAACTGGTCGAACAGGTCGACGAATTCACCCTTGCGGGTGCGCACCACCGGCGCGAGCACCTGGAATTTGATGCCCTCCTGCATCGCGAGCACCTGATCCACGATCTGCTGCGGAGTCTGTTTGGCGATCAGTTCACCGCAGACCGGGCAGTGCGGCGTACCGGCACGCGCGTACAGCAGACGCAGGTAGTCGTAGACCTCGGTGATGGTGCCGACCGTCGACCGGGGGTTGCGATTGGTCGACTTCTGATCGATCGACACCGCGGGCGAAAGTCCCTCGATGAAGTCGACGTCCGGCTTGTCCATCTGCCCGAGGAACTGACGCGCATACGCCGACAGCGATTCGACGTAGCGGCGCTGCCCTTCGGCGAAGATCGTGTCGAAGGCGAGGCTGGACTTGCCCGAACCGGATAGTCCGGTGAACACGATGAGACTGTCGCGGGGCAGATCGAGGTCGATGCTCTTGAGATTGTGCTCCCGAGCTCCGCGCACAGTGAGGCGTTCCGCCACCAGGTGGTCCCTTCTCGATCGTGTCGGTCCAACAGACGTGATACCCCCAGCGCCATGCTAGGCCGACCCACCGACAAGTTTCCTCGCGCGCCGGATTCCCCGGTCATCGGTCCAGGTCAGGAGTCGGATCGACGCAACTTTCCAGCCAATCCGCTGAGCTGCCAACCCGCGCTGTCCACGGTGACGGTGAGCACATCCGACCCGACCCGGACCCCGCTCACCCGCAACGGCAGGTACCGGTCGGGCACCGCGGGCGCGACCGACGCCGACCCCGTGCCCGGCTCCAACCGCAACATACTCCGCATGAAAAGCAGCGGCGCCGCCGACGCCCACGCCTGCGGTGAGCACGAGGTCGGATAGGGCACCGGCGCGTCGAATTCCGCGCGGTCGAAACCGCTGAACAGCTCGGGCAGCCGATAGCCGAAGCGAGTCGACGCGTCGAGCACCCCATCGATCACGCGGTTGGCATGTTCGGTGTAGCCGTAGCGCATCAGCCCGGCGGCGCAGATCGCGTTGTCGTGCGGCCACACCGAGCCGTTGTGGTAGCTGACCGGGTTGTATGCGCCCATGCTGGTGGCCAGCGTGCGGATACCCCACCCGCTGAACATCTCCGGCGACAACAGGTGATCCGCGACCGAGCCCGCCTTGTCCTCATCGATGATCCCGGTCCACAGGCAGTGCCCGATATTCGAGGTCAGCGCGTCGATCGGGCGCTTGTCCCCAGCCAAACCGATGGCGTACCAACCGTGCTCGGGCAACCAGAACGCCTTGTTGAACGCGGCCTTCAATGCGGCCGCCTTGGCACGGAACCGATCCGCGGTCGGTTGATCGCCCACATCGGCCGCGAGCGCCGCCCGCGCCACATACGCGGCGTACACATATCCCTGCACCTCGGCCAGCGCGATCGGGGCCTCGGGCAACCGGCCGTCGGCGAAGTTCACACCGTCCCAGGAGTCCTTCCACCCCTGATTCGCCAAGCCGTGGTCGGCCGCGCGCTGATACTCGACGAATCCGTCGCCGTCCGCATCACCGAAGTGCTCGATCCACTCCAGCGCCCGATCCGCGTGCGGCAGCAGTTCGTCCCTGGTGTCGGCATCAAGTCCCCACCGATGCAGCTCTCCGAGCAACATCACGAACAACGGTGTGGCATCGGCGGTTCCGTAGTACACGGTGTCACCGCCGAGCAGCAGTGTCGCCGCCCGCCCGAACCGCACCTCGTGCGGGATCCGCCCCGGCTGCTCCTCGGTCGCGGCGCGAACCTCGGTGCCCTGCAGGCCCGCCAGACTCTGCAGCGTGCCGACGGCCAGTCGCCGGTCCAGCGGCAACACCATCCACGAGGTGAGCAGCGAGTCCCGCCCGAACAGCGCCATGAACCACGGCGCACCCGCGGCCACCACCGCACGCTCCGGATGACCCGGGTCGAAGATACGCAGTGCGCCGAGATCGACAACGGCGCGCCGCAATACCGCGGCGAGCGTCTGATCCTCGGTGTGCACCGACGGCGAATTCTCGTACCATTCACGCATCCGCAGCGCGGGCGCACTGTGCGATACGGGATTTCCACACGGATGCCGCGGCGTCACCACCGATCCGAGTGTCGGCTGGTACTGAATGCATACCGACCATTCCCCACGCCCGGGCAGATCGACCTGCCACCGCAATTCGCGATCGACCGCGGTCGCCCCGGCGGCCGTCACCGTCACCGCCAGCGGCAGATCGGTCCGGCTGATCTCGACCGAGCCCGCCGTCGACTTGCTCTTGGTAACCACCACACCGTCGCCGATCCGCCCCTCCTTCACCTCGAACAGATCGGCGAAATCGGCATCGAGCTCCAGCACGACCGCACAGCTGATCGGCGCGCCGGAGAGATTGCGCACGGTCACGTCCTCGCGCATGCCGTCGCCGACATGCCGCGCGACGGTCACCAGTGCCGTGCTGTCGGCGCGTCCGGGCCGCGGCGGCGTCCTGGCCAGCAGCGTCGCACTGTAGGGCTCGGTGTGCTGGACGGTGAGCGGTTGCGGCGCCAGCCCGTCGATGGTGAGCCGCCACCGCGATAGCACCCTGGTATCGCGCACGAACAATCCCTCGGCCCGATTCGGGCTGATGGCACCGCCGTCCTCGCTGATGCAGAAGGTCGAGCCCTCGACCAGGGTCACCCCGGCGACCGCTCGTGGCGCAGCCCCAGGATCGGCGCCGTCACCCCAGGGGCTCGTCAAGCGACCGGCATGGGCACCAGGGCCCGGCTCGTCCGCGCATCGGTCAGGATGTGTCGATACCGCCGTTCGCGGGCCCCCCGCAGCGGGTCGAACCGGCGCTGCGCGGTCCCCGTATCGGCATGCCACAACGGCGCTACCGGAGCCGCCAGTGGCTCCGCACGCGGTTCGGGGTCATCGGGTCCCATCAGTGGACGCACTCGATCAGTGTAGTGGCGCCACTGCTGCGGTTCGTGGATCTCGGTAATCATCACCGGCTTTCGATGCGCCGGGCGGGCCACTCGGACCGCTCGGTGCACCCGCTACTGCGCGTTCATCCAGCCGGCGAAGACCCGATAGCCACCACCGCCCGCCCCGAACCCGCCTGCGGCACGATCGGACCGATCGTTATGGACACGTCCACTCCTCTTCGGGTCCGGGCACCGGAGCGATAACGGGGATCTCCCGAATGGCCCGCCCATGTGCGAACCGCCATTGCACGCCGCATTCACGGCACCGGAACAGCGCATCCCGATGGTCGACGAAGGTGCCGATGGCCGGCGAGCCGCAGTCGGGACAGCTCTGCGGCGGACCGAAAATATTCCCGAAATCGAGTGTCGCCGAATATGTCATTGTTCGAGATAACTGTGCATGGGGCCCTCCAAGGCCGCGCTGCCAAAAAACCTCTTTGAATGACTTCGGCCTCAGCATACCCGGAACCTCGATTCGCACAATGCCATTCGAGCGGTCGGTTTTTCTCGGCGTTTCGATAGCGCTCGCCGGTAAATTCGAGTAGGTATTACTCGAAATTATCGTTCCGATATACCGGTGCGCCCCGCCGAGGGCTACCTTGTCGGTAGGACCAAACGCCGGGGACGAACGAGTTCCCCTGCACCGCACAGGAGGTCGCGTGATCACAGTGTTCCTCGTCGACGACCACGAGATCGTCCGACGCGGCCTCGTCGACCTGCTGGAGAGCGATCCGGAACTCACCGTTATCGGCCAGGCCGGCGACGTCGCCGACGCCATGGCCGGCATCCACGCGCTGCGACCCGATGTCGCTGTACTGGACGTCCGACTACCCGACGGGAACGGCATCGAACTATGCCGCGACCTGCTCGCCGAAATCGACGATCTGAATTGCCTCATCCTGACGTCCTACACCGATGAACACGCCATGTTGGACGCTATTTTGGCGGGCGCGAGCGGCTATGTCGTCAAGAACATCAAGGGCATGGAATTGGCCGCGGCGATCAAAGAGGTCGGCGCGGGCCATTCGCTCCTGGATAATCGCGCGGCGGCCGCACTCAAGGCCCGGCTACGTTCCAACACCGAAAACGACGGACCGCTGGCCGGCCTCACCGAACAGGAACGCCGACTGCTCGCACTGCTCGGCGAGGGATTGACCAATCGACAAATCGCGGGCCGAATGTTCCTGGCCGAGAAGACCGTCAAGAATTACGTTTCCCGGCTGCTGGCCAAACTCGGTATGGAACGGCGCACCCAGGCCGCGGTGCTGGCCTCCAAACTGCGCGAGGGCTAGCGGATTTCCGCCGGAACGACGATGGAGAGATCACCATCGTAGCGGCGGTACACCAGTCGGCCGCGTCCACTGTCGGCATCGGTGAAGAACAGGAACGGCAGCCCCTTGCGGCACAACCGGGCCGCCGCCGCCTCCTCGATGAGGGTCGGTGCCGGATACGAATCCATCAGCAGAGGTAGGGAATTCACCGTGAGCGGCCGGTCCGCCGGAGCCGGCGGCGCCAGCGTCGTGCGCTGCCTGGCCAGCCGGACGCCGACCGGATCCACCCAACTCACCAGGGCATCCTCACCGGTTTCGGTATCGCTGAACAGATACGAGTCGTAGTCCATCGCATCCATTACCGCCATCGCCTCGGCTGGCGTACCGGTCAGCAGCGCGCAGTGCTTCCTCCGCACGATCGGGCGCGGCTCGGTAACCCTGGCCAGGGGCGGACGCGCCGGATCGGGCCACTCGCGGGACTGTTTGGTCGCCAGCCGGGCGATCTGACGGTCCAGCCGTTCCACGGCGAAGGTCACCGCGAAGCCGCGCGGACCGGTGACCTGCACCCGGGTCGGGGTGTCGTGTATACGAATGTTGGCCTGCACCAACGTAGGTTCGTCCGAATCCACCGGCGCGGTCACCCGCACCCGCGCCGCCGCGTCGAGGTGGTGCCGGCGCAGTACGCGGCCGATCCCCCGCACCGCCCTGGTCACATCAGCGGGCGGCACCGCACCCCGGGTGGTCACGGCCAGTTCGGGATCGGCGGCGGTGGCCCACAGCTCCGAGGAACGCAACGGCGAATTCATAGGACATCCCTACTTTCTATTCCCGGTGTGCGACCATGCCATCACCGCTACGCCAGCGCGAACAGGGCCGAAAGTCCTCGATCGACCAACTAGACTGGCGTGGGCGCTATTACGCGCCTGCCAGAACAGGATGCCGTCATGACCGAAGAGTTGGGCAGCGGCCTCTATTCGGTACGCGACACGCTGTCGCAACTTCGGCTCCGGGAGCTGTTGTCGGAGGTCAAGGAACGCGTCGAGCTGATCATCGATTCGCGCGACCGGATGGACGGCTTGGTCGAGGCGATGCTGACCGTCACCTCCGGCCTCGACCTCGACGAAACGCTGCGCGCCATCGTCCACACCGCCACCAGCCTGGTCGATGCCCGCTATGGTGCGCTGGCGGTGCGCGGGCACGAGCAGCAGGTCACCCAGTTCCTCGACGAGGGCATGGACGACATCGTCCGGCAGCGCATCGGCCGACTGCCCGCCGGACACGGCGTACTCGGTGAGGTATTCACCCAACCCAAACCCCTTCGCCTCGACGAGCTCTCGAAACACCCTGCGTCCGTTGGCTTTCCGGAACACCACCCGCCGATGCACACCTTCCTCGGCGTCCCGGTACGCATCCGCGACGAGGTCTTCGGCAGTCTCTATCTGACCGAGAAGGCCAATGGTCAGCCGTTCACCGAGGACGACGATGTGCTCGTCCAGGCGCTGGCGGCCGCGGCCGGTATCGCGGTCGACAACGCCAGGCTCTACGAATCGGCGCGCACCAGACAGGCCTGGATCGAGGCCACCCGCGATATCGCCACGGAATTCCTCGCGGGCACCGAACCCGATCGGGTGCTCGCCCATGTCGTCGACCACGCGCGCACCCTGACCGGCTCGCATCAATCGTTTCTCGCCAGCACCCCGGTACCGCAACTCGAACTCACCGCGGTCTCCGAACTCGTCATCACGCAATGGTCCGGTCCGGGTAGCGGATTCGACGGACTGACCGTCGACGCCGATGGCACCGCACTCGGCGAAGCCTTCACCCGCCGCACACCGCTGCGCTTCGACAATGCCGCACTGATCGACCTCGGCGTACCACTGCGCGATGTCGGGCCCGCGCTGATCCTGCCGCTGTGCACCCCCGACGCCACCCTGGGCACGCTGGTCACGGTGCGTCCCATCGGATCACCGCCCTACACCGACGAACTCGTCGAGTTGACCAACGCCTTCACCGACCAGGCCGCGCTGGCCATGCAACTGGCCGAAACCCAGCGCAGGATGCGCGAACTCGATATCCTCGCCGACCGCGACCGCATCGCCCGCGACCTGCACGACCACGTGATCCAGCGCCTGTTCGCCATCGGACTCACCTTGCAGAGCGCGGTGCCGCGCGCCGATGTACCCGAAGTGCGTCAACACCTTTCGACGGTCATCAATGATCTGCAGGAGGTGGTCCAGGAGATCCGCACCTCCATCTTCGATCTACACGGCGGCAATGGCGGCAGTATCGAATTGCAGCAACGGATCGAGGATGCGGTGCGCCAGCAGACCACCGATGCGCCGCTGCGGGCCACCGTGCAGGTGACCGGACCGCTATCGGTGCTGGAGGCCGAGCTGGCCGATCACGCGGAGGCAGTGGTGCGCGAGGCGGTGAGCAATGCGGTGCGGCATTCCGGCGCGGCGACGGTCTCGGTAGAGATCAGTGTGGCCGATGATCTGACCATCGTGGTCACCGATGACGGCTGGGGCATTCCGAATCACGTGATCCGCAGCGGGTTGCGGAATTTGGAGCAGCGGGCCGAGAAATCGGACGGGCAGTTCACCATCGGGCCCGCGGTGGCGGGTGTGCACGAAACCGAGGACATGCCGGGCACAAAGTTGTCCTGGTCGGTGCCGTTGCCATAAGTCGGCGCGGATTCAGTCGACGGGACCGAGCACCACCATCGAATTGTGACCGCCCATACCGAGCGACAACTTGGCCGTGATCCCACCCTCGAAGGGCGTCGGACCATCCAACAGTCGCTCGTAGGCGGGCGCCACGATCGGTGCGGCGGGCACAATGCCGCGGTCGTATGCCAGCGCCGCGGCGGCCACCTCCACCCCTGCCGCCGCGCCCTGGCAGTGCCCGACCAGCGGCTTCACCGAATAGACGTGCGGCCGGTCGTCGAACATCCGCGCGAGCAGATCCCGCTCGGCCACATCGCACTGCCGGGTGCCGGTGCCGTGTGCGTTGAAATACCGCACGTCCGCGGGGGCGATGGCGGCGGCGGCGAGCGCGTGGCGCGCACAGTTGAAGATCTGGTTGTGCCCGGGATCGACCGAAACCACGTGATAAGCGTCATTGGTCATACCGCCGCCGAGCACTGCGGCATAGGGCCGCTCAACCGAGCGCGTGAGCACGAAGGCGACCGATGCCTCACCCATGCTGAACCCGCGGCTGCCCTGCTGAAAGGGGCGGCAGGCAGCCAGCGGTTCGGCATCGCCGACCGCCGCGCCGAGCCGGACGAAGTGCTCGAGCATCTCGGGGGTGGCCGACATATCGGTGGCGACGCAGATCACGTCGTCGGCGACACCACAGTCCAGCCATAGCTTGGCGGTGATCAGCGCGACATTCGCCGAACTGCACGCCGCCGAGACATTCATCGACGGCCCGTGGAAGCCGAACTCCTGCTGTAGTACCGAGATCGGTGTCGAGGGCAATAGTCGCATGTAGTCGCGAGAGCGCCGGTGCCCGGCATCGACCACATAGAAGTCGCGCCAGTTGGCGACGTCGCCGAGCACGATCGCGTGCAACACGCCGACGGTGCGGCCCGGTCGCCAACCGCGCGCGGACGCGTCCGCGATCGCCTCGCGGGCCGACTCCTGTATGGCGCGTCCGTAGATGCTGGTGCTCACCATGGGATCGCCGCCATCGGGAATCATCGAAACCCAGGCGTACTCATCGCGGCCGAAGCCGTAGCCTGGTTGTAGCGAGGCCGCGGATTTCCCGCTCAGCAGCCCCTGCCAGAGCGGCTCCCGACCCCAGCCGTACCCGCTGACCGCACCGATCCCGGCGATCGTCATATGATCTTGATGGTGCTTTTCATCGTTCGGGTTCGCCCCCGACATGGCATCGCTCCTTCACCGGGTCCCGGGGCCGAAGCGACGTTCGGCTCGAGCATGTTCACAGCTCCGGGTTCTGCAATGATCACCAGATAGCGCCCGACGACGTGCCCGGACTGTGAGCGGAGCAATAGCGTCGACGATGTGATC
This sequence comes from Nocardia sp. NPDC052112, assembly GCF_040680135.1. Lineage (NCBI taxonomy): Bacteria > Bacillati > Actinomycetota > Actinomycetes > Mycobacteriales > Nocardiaceae > Nocardia > Nocardia sp. NPDC052112. Next base: position 118,346 of record NZ_JBFAWD010000018.1, read on the forward strand.
TTGTACACGTCGATACCAGAATAATCCCATGTTCCAATGGCCATGATTGGGTCGACGATCGGGGGTTCGAGTGGATGAGGACAAGGCAGTCGACGCCGAGCAGCTGGCTCAGCGCTACCGGTCCCTGGTCGAACACACTCCGGACGGGATCGTCGTGCACGAGCGCGGCACCGTCGTCTACGCCAACCCGGCCACCGCGCGCATGCTGGGCGCCGCGAGCACCGATCAGCTGATCGGCCAGCCGCTGACCCGATTCGTCCATCCCGCTTCCGTGTCCGGCATGCGGGACCGCATCAGCCAGCTGACCACCGCGGGCGCCGCCTCCGATCCCACCGAAATGGAGCTGATCCGGGTCGACGGCGAGATCGTCCCGGTCGAGACGGTTTCGGTGCTCACCCCATGGCATGACCATCTCGCCTATCAGGTCGTCATCCACGACCTCACCGCGCAGCGCGCCGCCGAGGCCGCGCAGCGCCGGGCCGAACAGCACTTCACCACGGTGGTCTCGCAATTGGAGGAGGGTGTGGTGGTGATCGACCGGAACGGCCGCATCGAATCGGCCAATCCCACGGCCGTGCGGATCTTCGGTACCGACGAGCGCAGCGGCGAACTCATCGGCGCCACCATCGACGAACTGCCGCTGATCCTGCTCGACGCCAATGCCCAGCCGCTACCGACGAGTCGGCATCCGATCGCGCGCACCCTGGCGACGGGCGAAACGATCAGCGGTTACATCTTCGGCGTCGACCGCCACGACGGCCAGCGCCGCTGGCTCTCGGGCAGTTCGCGGCTGCTCAATCCGGGCGATCCGGACTCACCCGCGGTGTCGTCCTTTGCCGATATCACCGAATTCCGGGCCAGTCGACGGCAATTGGAGTTCCAGGCCACGCACGACTCGCTGACCGGACTTGCCAACCGCTCGCTGATCCTGTCCCAGCTCGCCAATGCGCTGGCCGCCAGCGAGGACCTGCCGGTCTCGACGGTGCTGTTCATCGATCTGGACGGTTTCAAGGCGATCAATGACACCCTCGGCCACGCGATCGGCGATACCGTCCTGCAGATCGTGGCCCAGCGGTTGCAGCGCGCGCTGCGCGGCACCGACCTGGTCGGCCGGCTCGGCGGCGACGAATTCCTGGTGCTGCTGTCCGGCCGGACCCGCCGCGTCGATCTCGACTCCCTGATCCTGCGGCTGCGCTCGACCATGGCCGAGCCGATCATCGCGCGGGGGCACCGGATCGAGGTGAACGCTTCGATCGGCGTGACCGAACTCGCAGAGAGCGATCACCGCACGCCCGAAGCGGTGCTGCACGACGCCGACCTGGCGATGTACCGCGCCAAGCCGACCGGACGCCGGGAAGGCACCGGCCTGGGCCGCAGACCGAATAACACGCACGCTTCCTGAAGGTTTCGCATGATCATCGAACACGCGCTGTTGCCCGTCCGCCCCGCCGAAGCGGCGGCCTTCGAGGCGGCGTTCGCCGAGGCCAGGCCGATCATCGAGAGTATGCCGGGCTTCCGATCGCTATCGCTGTCGCGGTGTGTGGAGGCGCCCGATACCTATTTGCTGTTGGTGGGATGGGAACAGTTGAGCGACCATGTGGATGGCTTCCGCGGGTCCGCCGGATATCAGCGCTGGAAGCAACTGCTGCACCACTTCTACGAACCGTTTCCCCTCGTCCAACATTTCACGCCGGTCCTGGCCACGGACCCGCTACCTGCGGTTACAGCGAGCCCGCCGAACCAGCAGTAAACTCGACAACTCTGTTTTCAATGGCGTTCGCGTGCACCGTGCCCTGCGTGTGCACCGGCTCATCGCGGTGACAAGGAGTTCAGTTTGCCCGACCGCCTCACTCAGGATCGTGCCGCGCACGACGGCACCCCCGAGCGGAACCGCGAGATCGACCAGGAGCAGGCCTACCTGTCCGTGCTCTATGAACGACTCGACGATATGCGCGAATACGCCACGAATCGGCTGCGCACCGTGCTGCTGGAAACCGGTGGCACCCCGCAGGCCCGAACCGAACGCGAATCCTTCAGCCAGCTCTACTCCGAGGATCTGGCCAAATACGACGCAGCCGAACACGGCCTGTGTTTCGGCCGCATCGATCTCGACGGCAGTGCCGTTTCGAGCGACCTGCAAGCAGTCGCTAGCGGCGCCGTTTCGAGCGACCTGCAAGCAGTCGCTAGCGGCCAGGAAGGCGAATGCCGCTATATCGGTAGGCTCGGCATCCTCGACGAAAAGGACGATTACGAGACGCTGCTGCTGGATTGGCGCGCGCCCCTGGCCCGTCCGTTCTATCTCGCGACGACCGCCGCACCGGATGGGGTGATCCGGCGTCGACATATCCGGTCGCGCAATCGGCGGGTCACCGCTATCAACGACGAATACCTGGACCTCGGCGCCGCCCAGACCGCTGGTGTGACCGATGGTGCGGGCGGGGTCGGCAGCGAGAGCGCATTGCTCTCGGCGCTCAATGCCGCGCGCACCGGCCATATGAACGACATCGTCGAGACCATTCAGAGCGAGCAGGACGCGATCATTCGCTCCGAGCACAAGAGCGTGCTGGTGGTGCAGGGCGGGCCGGGCACCGGCAAGACCGCCGTCGCACTGCACCGCGCGGCCTACCTGCTCTACACCTACCGTCAGCAGCTGGCCAAGAGCGGCGTGCTGATCATCGGTCCGAACGCCACCTTCCTCGATTACATCGGCCAAGTGTTGCCCTCGCTCGGTGAGACCGGCGTGCTGCTGTCCACCATCGGCGATCTGTATCCGGGCGTGAAGGCCACCCGCGCGGATTCGCTGCGCGCCGGCGAGGTCAAGGGCTCACTGGCCATGCTGGAGGTGCTCAAGCAAGCGGTGCGCGACCGCCAGGAGGTGCCGTCCGAGCCGATCCGGCTCACCTTCGACGGCTACCCGGTCACACTCGATCGCAAGCTCGCCACCAAGGCGCGCGGCCGGGCCCGTTCTTCGCGACGCCCGCACAATCTGGCCCGGCCGATCTTCGCCTCCGCGGTCATCGACGCACTCACCGACCAACTGGCCCAGACCATGGGCGCGGATCTGTCCGGCGGCCACCGGGGGATGGCAGGAGGCGCAGCCGACGGAGCGGGTAAGGAAAGTCTGCTCAGCCGAACCGATCTCGCCGAGATTCGGGACGAAATGCGCGCCGATCCGGCGATCCAGGCGGCGATCGGCAAACTCTGGCCGATCTTGTCGCCGCAGGAGGTGCTCGCGGATCTGCTGGCCGATCCGAAGCGACTCGACCGGGCCGCGAGCAGTCTGGCTCCGGCCGACCGAGCCGAACTCGCGCGCTCGGACAACGGCGAATTCAGCGCGCCGGACGCACCGCTGCTCGACGAACTCGCCGAACTGCTCGGCATCGACGACACCGAGGAACGCGAACGCGCCCGCCGCCGCTGGCGGGCGCAATTGGCCGAGGCCCAGGACGCACTCGACATCCTGACCGGTTCGGCACCACAGGATCTCGAGGACGACCTCGATCCGGAGATTCTGATGGCCTACGACCTGATCGACGCCAGCCAGCTGGCCGAACGTCAGGATGTGCGCAATCGGCAGACCACCGCGGAACGCGCCGCAGGTGACCGCAATTGGACCTATGGCCACGTGATCGTCGATGAGGCACAAGAACTTTCGGAGATGGCCTGGCGAATGGTGATGCGCCGCATTCCGAATCGGTGGGTCACGGTGGTCGGCGATGTCGCGCAGACCGGCGATCCGGCCGGCGCCTCGTCCTGGCAACGGATGCTGGAACCCTATGTGGCACAACGGTGGAAGCTCACCGAGTTGACCGTGAACTACCGCACCCCCGCGGAGATCATGGCGGTCGCGGCCGATGTGCTCGCCGAGATCGATGCGGATGCGGCGGTGCCGCGGTCGGTGCGGGAGACCGGCGTGCGCCCGCGCGCCCACGCCGTCGATGCGAGCGAATTGCGCAGTGCAGTAGCACAATTGGTAGCGGCGGAGACCGGCCCCGGTACCACTGCGGTGATCACACCGCATGAGCTGGTCGCGGACTTCGCCGAGTTGGTGGGCGAATCCGTCCGGGTGCTGACGGTGCACGAGGTCAAGGGCCTGGAATTCGACGCGGTCTATCTGGTGGAACCACAGGGCATCCTCGACGAATCGCCCCGCGGGTTGAACGATCTGTACGTGGCGCTGACCCGAGCAACCCAGCGACTCGGGGTGGTGCACACCGGCGAGCTGCCATCGGTGCTGCGGACCGGATCGACGGGCGCACTGGATTGACGAGAACGACGACAGCCGCGCATCCCCTGGGATGCGCGGCTGTCGTTTCGGTTCTACCGCTTACCTGACGGTGTGCACGATCAGCACATCCGAACGGGACTTGCGTGCCACATCCGAAGGCACCGACCCCAGCAACCGACCGGCCAGGGTGTTCAGGCCGCGATTACCGACGACCAGCAGATCGGCCTCGACCTCCTTGACGAGCGCGAGCAACGATTCGACCGGCTCGCCGACGATCGCGCGCTCAACGATCTCTTCGGCGCCCGCCGCCACCGCCCGGTCCCTGGCAGTGCGCAGGATCTCGTTGGTGGGCGCGGAGCCGCGAACCTGGTATGCCTCGTCCTTGAGCACATCGGTGGCGGCGGCCACATCCCGATCGTCGGTCGGGTAGTACGCGCAGGCCACGACCAGGGTCGCACCGGCCGCCGCGGCCAGCGCAGCGGCCTTGTCGACGGCGACGTACGACGAGTCCGAGCCATCGGTACCGACGACAATGGTCCGGTAGGCGGTCATCTTTCCTCCAACTTGTGGTGTCGGGTTGCCTGCGCCGGTGCCACGTGGAGTCGTGGCACCCGCGCGGCGACTGGGGTCGACCATAGCGGCAAATCGGCCGGAAATAGCAGAAATCGCAACACATCACACTGCTGGTGTTCCGGCTTTACCGACACAGATTCATCCGGTGAATGCCGCAGGGCCTTTGCGACCTGGGCGGATCTAATTTCCGGGTCCGCGACTTGTGATCCATCACAATCGGCGCGAACGTTCTTGTCCCCCTGGGATATTCATCACATTTACCCGACCGCGACCGCTATACGACGGCAACGTCGGTTCGACCGGGACCGGAAAATCCTACCCGGCCGGGCCGACGCCATCCACCCGGTTCCGCAGTTACCGTGATGGGGCCAGGGCGATCCGGAAATGCCGACCACGCCTATACGGCGCACAATATCGGGCCGATCGGCACAAAATACGGTCGTATCTACAGGCCGGTGAAAAGCGGTCCGGTGATGGTCGATCCGAGTTCGTCGACATGCGCGAAGAAGGCGAACAACATCAGCGAGGCACCGGCGAGCGCGAGATCCTTGTTGAAATGGATCATCTCGCCCTGCTTGGCCTGCGGATCGGTCTCCCGCCAGAACTGGTGCATCAGGAATGCCGTCGGCAACAGCATGATCACCAGCAGCAGCGCGCCGAGATCGGCCCACACGCCGAGCAGCACACTGAGGCCACCGACCGCGAGCACGACACCCGCCGCCAGCACCGCGACTCTCGGCTGCGGCAGGCCGCGGCTGTGTGCATAAGCGGTCATCTCGTCGGTCTGCGTGAAATGCCCTAACGCGGAACTGAGGAACAACACCGAGAATAGAATCCGCCCGATCAACACCAAGACATCCATGGCTCATCCGCCTCTCCGCGTATTCAGGCCATACCAGTAAGTGACACTCGAGTTGGATACAGGTCCTGCGTCGAGTGCGCCTCACCTTTTGGGCGTACCCGACGAGTTACCCATGTACTCACGAAATCAGATGACCTTTCTGGGAGCGTAGCGAATTCTTGGCGTATTCCAGTGGAGCCATTCCGACCTCCGCGGTGAACTCGCGCGAGAAATGTGCCTGATCGAAATAACCCAACTCGGTGGCCAGCGCGGCCAGATCTTCGATGCGCCCGCGCGCGAGTAGATCGGCGCCGTCTTGGAGCCGGTATCGGCGCAGCACCCATTTCGGTCCGGCACCGACATACCACCGGAACATCCGCTGCAATGTACGGATCGGGATATCGAACCGATCGGTGACCTGATCGACCCGGGTCAGTTCCTGGTCCTGTTCCATAGCGGCGACGATGCGCAGCACCAATCGATAGTTGGGATCCGCCGCGGCCTGTCGGCCGATCAGGAAATCCTCGACTATGGTGCGGCGCTTGATATCCGAGGATTCGGCCAATACGCGGTCGGTCAGGCCGACGGCCTCCGGCAGCACGTCCGTGAGCGGCACGGCGGTGTCCCGGAACGCACCGACATCCAGTCCGGTGAACGCGCCGAATCCACCGGCGCGAAAGCGGGCGCCGAAAGTCTCCCCCACACCGCTGAGCTCCCGGACGAACTTCGTCGTGCAAACGCCGTTGACAAAACCGCCGGTGCGGGTTTCGGTGCGTTCGAAGGTGACGTTCACGCACGGGAACGGCAGCACCTCGGCGTAGTACGGCGGCCGACCGGTCAGATCCCAGCGCACCGACCAATACCACTCGACGAACCGCCCGACCTCCGGTCCGGCCGACAGCCGCGCCAACGACCGATGCCTGGCCTGCTCGTCGGGATGCAGGATGCCCTTCACATTGTCGGGCGTGGGCACCGGAACCGAACTGTCGGCTGCCCCGATCACGGCTGTCGCTTTCTTACAAGACCAGCTCGCCGCGCTCGACCAGGCTTATCGGCATGAGAGAAACAGCGAACACCGTGAACCCCATCGCCGACGGCTACCACTCCATCACCTGCTTCCTCGCGGTGCCCGACGGCAATAAGGCAATCGAGTTCTATACCAACGTCTTCGAGGCCGAGGTGATCAGCCGCAACGATCTCCCCGACGGCCAGCCCGCGCACGCCGAGCTGAAGATCGGCGACTCGACCCTGCAACTGGGCATGCCCATTCCGGACAACAATGTCCTGGCCCCCAATGGCGAATGGGTCCACACCTCGATCGTGCACTACTGCCCCGATGTCGACGCGGTCGTCGAGCGGGCCGTCGAGAACGGCGCCCGCAGTGCCGAGCAGCCGCAGACCTTTGTCACCGGCGATCGCTTCGGCGTGGTCATCGACCCCTTCGGCCACCGCTGGGCGGTACTGACCAAGGTCGAGAATGTCTCGCGCGACGAGGCCGAGCGCCGCGTCAACGAATGGCTGGCCACCCAGAGCTGAGCCATGCCGAGCCCGGCGGCGTCGAGAGACGCCGCCGCTCAACTCAACCCCGCGGCATCCATCCCGCGCAGTTCCTTCTTCAGATCCGCGATCTCGTCCCGCAGTCGACCGGCCAATTCGAACTGCAGCTCGCGGGCCGCATTCATCATCTGCGCGGTGAGTTCCTTGACCAGGTCGGCCAATTCGGCCCGCGGCATCGACTTGACGTCGCGTCCCTCGTACACCCCCGCGCTGACCGCCCGCCCCGGCTCGCCCTGGGCGCGGCGGCCACGGCTGGCATTGCGTCCGGAGCCGCCCACGGCGACCTCGCTGTCGTCGGCCTCCTGATACACCTGATCCAGAATGTCGGCGATCTTCTTGCGCAGCGGCTGCGGGTCGATGCCCATCGATTCGTTGTAGGCGATCTGCTTGGCCCGGCGGCGATCGGTCTCCTCGATGGCGTGTTGCATCGAGTCGGTGATCTTGTCCGCATACATATGCACTTCACCCGAGACATTGCGCGCCGCGCGGCCGATGGTCTGGATGAGGCTGGTACTGCTGCGCAGAAAGCCCTCCTTATCCGCGTCCAGGATCGCGACCAGTGACACCTCCGGCAGGTCGAGACCTTCGCGGAGCAGATTGATACCGACCAGCACGTCGAACTCGCCCAGTCGCAGCTGTCGCAGCAGCTCGACCCGGCGCAATGTATCGATCTCCGAATGCAGATACCGCACCCGGACGCCGAGTCCGAGCAGATAGTCGGTGAGGTCTTCGGCCATCTTCTTGGTCAGGGTGGTGACGAGCACCCGCTCGTCGCGCTCGGTGCGCAGCCGGATCTCGTGCAACAGATCATCGATCTGCCCCTTGGTCGGCTTGACGACCACCTGCGGATCGACCAGACCCGTCGGACGGATCACCTGCTCGACCACCTCACCACCGGCCTGGCCGAGTTCGTACGGCCCCGGGGTGGCCGAGAGATAGACCGCCTGCCCGATCCGTTCGGCGAACTCCTCCCAGGTGAGCGGTCGGTTGTCGATCGCCGACGGCAGCCGGAACCCGTACTCGACCAGATTGCGCTTACGCGACATATCACCCTCGTACATGCCACCGATCTGTGGAACGGTGACATGCGACTCGTCGATGACGAGCAGGAAATCCTCCGGGAAGTAATCCAGCAGCGTGGCGGGTGCGGACCCCGCCGCACGCCCGTCGATGTGGCGCGAGTAGTTCTCGATACCCGAGCAGAACCCGACCTGGCGGATCATCTCGAGGTCGTACTGGGTCCGCATGCGCAGCCGCTGGGCTTCCAACAGCTTGCCCTGGCGATCCAGTTCGGCCAGCCGCTCCTCGAGTTCGGCCTCGATATCGCGAACCGCCCGCTCCATCCGCTCCGGCCCAGCGACATAGTGTGTGGCCGGGAAGATCCGGACGGTATCGACCTGCCGCACCACATCACCGGTCAGCGGATGCAGGTAGTACAGCGCCTCGATCTCGTCGCCGAAGAATTCGATACGCACCGCGAGTTCCTCGTAGGACGGGATGATCTCGACGGTGTCACCGCGCACCCGGAACGAGCCGCGGGTGAAGGACATGTCGTTGCGGGTGTACTGCACGTCGACCAGCAGCCGCAGGAAGGCGTCGCGATCGATTTCGGTACCGACATCCAGCTGCACCGACCGATCCAGATACGACTGCGGCGTACCGAGACCGTAGATGCACGACACCGACGCGACCACCACGACATCGCGCCGCGAGAGCAGACTCGAGGTGGCCGAATGACGCAGCCGCTCGACGTCGTCGTTGATCGAGCTGTCCTTCTCGATATAGGTATCGGTCTGCGCGATATAGGCCTCGGGTTGGTAGTAGTCGTAGTACGAGACGAAATACTCGACGGCATTGTTGGGCAACATCTCTCGCAGCTCATTGGCCAGCTGCGCGGCGAGCGTCTTGTTCGGCGCCATCACCAGTGTCGGCCGCTGCAGCCGCTCGATCAGCCATGCGGTGGTGGCCGATTTACCGGTGCCGGTCGCGCCGAGCAACACCACGTCACGTTCGCCCGCCGTGATGCGGCGTTCCAGTTCGGCGATGGCCGCGGGCTGGTCGCCGGCCGGCCGATGTTCGCTGACGACCTGGAAGTGCCCATCGGCCCGCTCGATCTCCCCGACCGGCCGGAACTCCGAATGTGCCAGCGGGGTGCCCCGGTCCTCGTAGCCTTCCGCCGGGATTTCGGTTGCGAATGCCATGGTCACCAGCCTAGGCGCAGGCACCGACAGATTCTGCGGCCCGGCGGATCCGTCGCTGCTTTGCCTGTCACCGGGTCACGATCGGCGTACGCTTTTCGCGATATGACGCACCAGCCCCGCACCAGGGGCACATCCGCAATCGGTTACCTGTTCTATAGGACAGGTAAACGGACATTAATGTCCGTTGCCGCAACGTAATTCGTCAATTTCTCAGCATCGGCGAACCGGCCGCAGCAGGTGTAGCCTGGGTTGGTTGTCGGACTGAGGATGAGGCCATGAGCGAGCGTAGCGAGCGGTCCATGAACACAGCCGCGAGAGCGGTCATGTCGGAGCCGAGCGTCAGCGAGGTGGAGGCATGAGCGAGCGTAGCGAGCGGTCCATGAACACAGCCGCGAGAGCGGTCATGTCGGAGCCGAGCGTCAGCGAGGTGGAGGCATGAGCGCTCTGATTCCATTGCTTGCCGCCGCGCCCGCCGTGACCGGTATCGCCGGTTACGTCGCACGTGACCTCCGGGGGATCGCGCCCCTGATCCAGCCAACTACCACTGCCGCCGCACCGGGATCACCGATGACCACGACCCAACTGAGACCGAAGATCGAACATTTCAATATCGCCGAACTAACCATGACCGACCCCAAGGGTTTCGTGCGCCCGATCGACCGCGTACACGTCGAACCATGGGGTCTGTACGTCGCCCGCACCGTCAACGGTCCACGGATCCAATACATGGAGACCTGGCTGCTGCCCGAACTCTGGTTGCGCGTGACGATCGCGCACTACCAGCCCGGACATCACCGCGACCTCGACTATTGCCTGCACATCGGCGAGTACACCAGGATCGAGCCCAAGCGCTGGAAGTCCATGGACCAGTACCTCGAGATCGCGGTGCGCCACTCCCGCTCGGCCGAACTGCGCGGGGTGGATGATCTGCTGGCCGCCCATTCGGCCGGTCTGATCGATACCGCACACGCGCATCGCGCCCTGGACCGAGCGACAAAGGCGATGGAGGGCGTGGCCGCGCACGGACACGAGGTCGAGCCCTGGCTTGCCACCAAGGAGATCACCCTGACCTGGATGTAGCCCGATCCAGCGGAGAGTCTGCCCAACCGCTGCCGTACCACTCGACGGGACGGCAACGGCGGTAGATTCTGTTTGCATGACACAGGCACCATCAGTGGACGTGCACAGGCCCAAGGTCGAGTACTTCAATCTCGCGGACCTGACGAACACGGACCCGAAGGGCTTCGTCCGGCCGGTCGAGCGCTACTGGACCGAGCCGTGGGGTCTGTACATGGCGCGGACCTCGGATCATCCGCAGTTCCACTACATCGAGTCGTGGCTGCTCCCGGAACTCGGCATTCGGGTGACGATCTTCCACTACCACCCCGCGCACCGACGCGATCAGGACTACTATCTCGACCTCGGTCAATTCGCCCAGGTCGATCCCAAGAGGTGGAAGTCGGTGGACCACTACCTCGATATCGTGGTGCGCTCTGGGCGCGAAACCGAACTGCTCGATGTGGACGAGTTGCTCGCCGCGCACACCGCAGGTCTGATCACCCTCGCCGAGGCCAAGGCCGCCATCGAACACGCCTCCATCGCGATCGATGGCATCGCCGCCAACGACTACTCGCTGGACCGCTGGCTCGCCACCCTGGATATCACCCTGACCTGGCTGTAGTACCGCCGCTCAGTCTTCGACGCGGTCGCGCCAGGCCGCGGCGCGTGTGTAGGCGGCGTCGAACCATGGTTCCTTCACATCCAGATACGCCAGCGTCGCCGCCTCGCCGGTCAGCCCGGCCGCCTTGGCCGCACCCTCGCGCTTGACCTCCAGATACTCCGCGCGTGCCGATGCATCGGCACGGAGCCAGTCCCGGAAGAGCAGTGCGAACTCCTGTCCGGGCGAACCCGCCACCCGGATATGCACATTCGCCAACCGCCCCGGATCGGCACTCTGGTGAAACCGCTTGGCCCACAGTGCCGTATCGCTGCCATTCGGATCCGCCGCCGTCGGCTTCGGATTGTCGCCGGTGACATCCGGACGCACCGGAAAACCCGCCGCCCCCAAGGCATCTCGCAGCCCATCGGCGGCTGTCAGATTCGCGACGGTGATCTGCACATCGATCACATCCTTGGCGGGCAGTCCCGGCACCGCGGTCGAGCCGATGTGGTCGATTCGCGATGCCGCCGGGCCACACGCCACCCACAGCCGGGCAATGAGCCTTTGCGCCTGTGTCGCCCACTCCGGATCGGCGGGTACGATGCACAACTCCTTGCGCCGCGCCGGTGTCGCGGCGCGCAGGTTCTCCTCGAATGGCACCAACCGTTGCGACCACAACTGCCGAACAATCGGATCAATGGCGCCCGGCTCGCCGCTGTTGTCCAACAACACATCCGCGACCGCGTGGCGTTGTTCATCGGTGGCCTGCGCCGAAATACGCGCCCGAGCATCCGATTCGGAAACGCCACGGAATTCCACCAATCGGCGTATCCGAGTTTCCGCGGGCACATCGACGATCAATACAAGATTCATCAGCGGGGCGAGACCGTTTTCCACCAGAAGTGGAATATCTTGAACAAGAATCGCATCCGACGGCGCGGCCGAAATCAATTCCGCGGTTCGTTTACCGACCAATGGATGGACAATGGAATTCAGCGTCGCGCGGGCGTCGTCGCTTCCGAATGCCTTGGCCGCCAGCGCCGGCCGGTCCAGACCGCCGTCGGCGGCGAGGATGTCGGGGCCGAACGCCGCCACCAACGCCGCAAGACCTTCGGTACCCGGCTCGACGACCTCCCTGGCGATCACATCGGAGTCGATGATCACCGCACCTAGATCGGCGAGAATCCGCGCCACCGTCGACTTGCCCGCTCCCATGCCTCCGGTGAGGCCGATCCGCAACATTCGACCAGTCTCGCATCCGCGATGTCGCGGCGAACCCAACCCCCTGCACGCACAGCTCACCCAATCGGCTCGAATACCCACTCGCGGCGCACATTCCACCATCTGAAACACCATTTGCCCGATCCGTGACTGGGCCGAGACCATCTCGCAACATTTCCGGTCGATTCCCGCACCGGGACCACAACTTTCCGACACGCCGAGGCAATTACTTCCGCAAAATACTGTGCCCATGACTTTCGTTCGACTAATCTTCGCCGTGGCGATCCAGGCCAGTACCCGCAAGCAAAGGAACACCATTGGGCACCAAAATCAACCGGGCGGGTCGCCACCGCCTGGGCAAGGTGGGGGGCATGCATTGCATCAAGCACCCCGCCGTCGCGGCCGCGCTCGCGGAGCACCGCCGCTCATGGTTCACCGCTTTGATCAGCCCCGCCCGGCACAGCTTCGCGGCCATGCGAAAACGATCCGCTGCCGCGACTGCGTACTGGGCGCCTGCGACCGCCAGCTGATCTCAGCCGCCCATCTGGCATAGACCTCCGGTGACCCAGCCCCACCAGGGACTGGGTCATTTCGTGCTGCCGTCAGCACCCACACCTTCCTGACAGTCACTTGCACTTCCTGTGCGGCGCTTCTTAGGATGGCGGAAAATATCTGAGAGTGACTCTCAGGTTGCATCCTTGTGGAGGGGCAATGACGCAGCTGACCGCAACGGGGACGGAGCTGTCCGCGTCCACGGGCACCGGAAAGCTCCGCGCTATCGGCCGCTGGGGCGTGCTGATGGCCCGCCATCGCCACATTGTGCTCGGCGCCTGGCTGCTTTTCGCCGTCGCGTGCGGATCGGCCTACCCGGCACTACACGACCGTCTCAGCACACCCGACTATTCGGTCCCCGGATCCGAATCGGTGACCGTCGATCACCTTGTCGCCGAACACTTCGCACGGTTCGGTATCGAACAGGACCTCATGGTCTTCCATTCCGCGCAGCGCACCGTGGATACGCCGGAAATTCGCACGGTCATCGATCGGGTGCTGGGCACCACCCGTGCCACCGCGGGCGTGGCCGGTGCGATCGGCCCGTTCGAAGGCAATGCCGCGGCCCAGATCTCGGCCGACCGGCACACCGCCTTCGGCATTGTCGGCATCAATGGCGAAACACCGGAGCGCGTCGCGATCGCCCAGCAGCTGAAGTCCGAATTGTCTGCCGCGTCGGATTCCAGCGTCTCGGTCATGATCACCGGGTTTGCGCCCGCACAGGCCGATCTCATCGAGATCGAGACCGCCGATATGCAACGCGCCGAGGCCATCGGGCTGCCCGTGGCGACCGCGGTGCTGGTACTCGCCCTCGGTGCGGTGGTCGCGGCCACCCTGCCCATTACGGTCACCGCGGCGGGCATCGCGGCGGCCGTGGGCGCGCTCTTCGGCCTGACTACCTTCCTCACCTTCGATTCACTGGCGCTCTCGGTGGCCACCATGATCGCCACCGGCACCGCGATCGACTACGCGATGTTCATCGTGAGCCGGTTCAACGAGGAGCTGACCCGGTGCGGTGTGCGCGATCGGCGGTCGACACCGGCCATCGCGGCGGCCGTCGGTACCGCCATCGATACGACCGGGCGCACCGTTCTGGCCTCGGGATTCATCGTGATGATCTCGCTGTGCGCGCTGTCGGCAGTCGGGCTGCCGATGCTGAACGGCGTCGCGATCGGTGTGGTGGTCGCCGTCATCGCCACGCTCATCGCGGCCTTCACACTGTTGCCCGCGCTACTGGCGATGCTGGGTCCGGCGGTGAATCGCGGTGCGCTGCCGGTCCGGCTGCGACCCGCCGAGGTGCGGTCCGCGGCGGCATCGAGCGCTTGGGCGCGGTGGGCGCATACCGTCATGGGACGCCCCGCGCTCTTCGGCGCGATCGGGGTCGGCCTGTTACTGGCCGCGGCGGCCCCGATCACCGGCATCCGGTACGGCGTCGATATGGGCCTCACGTCGCTGGCGGATCGGCCGACCGGGCAGGCGACCGAACTCATCGAGGACAATTTCGGTCCAGGGCTGCTCGCACCGATCGAGGTGGTAACCACCGGTCCGGATAGCGGGCGGCTCGGTGCCGAAACCCGTTCCGATGCGGATCGATTCATCGCCGAACTGTCCCGTGACCCGCGCATCGCCACGGTGCTGCCGCAGCAGGCCGACGGCCGGATGCTGGCCATCGTGGTGTCCAAGGCCGCCTTCGATTCGACCGCCGCCTCCGACCTGGTCTCGGATATCCGTTCTCGCGCAACGGCTCTCGATGGCATCGAAGTTCGAGCCGGTGGCACTTCGGCGGCGTTCACCGATGTGTCGCATCGGATTACCGCCCGATTCCCGTGGGTGATCACGCTCGTATTGACCGTTTCGCTGGCATTCCTGATCGTGGCCTTCCGCAGTATCGTGTTGGCACTCAAGGCAATACTGCTCAACCTACTTGCCACGGGGGCCGCGCTCGGCCTGACCGTCGCCGTATTCCAGTACGGCATAGGCGAATCCGCGTTGGGCTTCCAAAGCACCGGATTCCTCCAGGTATATCTGCCGATGCTGGTATTCGCCGTATTATTCGGGCTATCCATGGATTACGAAGTATTCCTGATCCGGCGAATGAAGGAACGCTGGGACGAAACCGGCGACAATACCGCCGCGGTCGCGGATGGACTACAACGCACCGCCCGGCCGATCACCGCGGCGGCCGCCATTATGGTCGCGGTTTTCGCGAGCTTCCTGACCGCGAATGTATTGGAGCTGAAGCAGATCGGGTTCGCCCTCGCCGTGGCCATCACCATCGACGCACTGTTGGTTCGGCTAGTGCTGGTGCCCGCATTCATGCAGTTGTTCGGCCGGTGGAACTGGTGGCTGCCGCGCATCGGCGGGCAGGCGGCGGAAGCGGTCGCGACTACCGGAACATGACCTCGATCGAATCGATGACCGAGCCGATCGCCTTCGTATAGATATCCTTCAGCGGTTCGGTGAATTCCCCGGCGGCCCAATGGTCCAGGGCCGCAACACATCCCCACACGCCGAAGGCGGCGGCAACTCCCAGCGTCAGGTCATCGGTATCGCGGCCGATCCGTTCGGCGAACAGCACCCGGAATTGGTCGGCCATATCCCGCATCTGCCTGGTCTGCCCGTCCTTGATCTCCGGGATCGTCGCCACATACCGTAGCCGCCTGCGGATCCGCCGCTCCGATTCGTTGGTCAGCAGCGATTCGATCAGCCCCGGGACGATCAACCGCGCGATGCGGATGAGTTCGACGGGTTCGACGGTATCGCCGCCACCCGCCGTCCGCAGCACATCCAGCACCCGCGGATCGGCCTCGTCATAGAGGACGAGCATCTCCTTGGTACCGAAGTACCGGTACACCGAACTAGGCGATACCCCAGCCGCCGCCGCGACCCGCTCGACCGTCACATTGCGATATCCGTGCTCATCGAACAGATCCAGCGCGACCTGCTGGATGCGGCTCATCGCCTCGATTTTCCTGCGTTCCCAGGCGGTCGCGGGGAACTCCACGGCGGAATCGGACATCAGGGCAAGAATACCCGCGGCCTAATCGGGCGCTGCCGGACCTCGTCCGTCATCAGTCCTTTGCGCTTGGGAGCGCAGGTGAGGCCACCGCTTACCCCCGCACGATGCCACTCGGCCGGCGCCGCGAGCCGGGCTGCTGGGTCGGCATCTGGTTCGGCGGAACCGGATACGGCACACCCGAGGTCGCGGTACCCAGTGCGACATTCGGGCCGCACTGGGCGATCGCGGCATCCATCTTCGGCTTCGGATCACTGAGCACCGGCTTGGCCGCATCAGGAGTCGAACCGAAATCAAAGGCCGAGGTCATATCGCCGGTGACGCTGCGGCGCCAGCGCGTCAGATTCGGCACCTCGACGCCGAAGCGGGTCTCCAGCAGCCGCAGCTGTGATGTGTGATCGAAGGTCTCCGAGGCGACCAGCCCGCCGCGGCTGTACGGCGAAATCACCAGACCGGGCACGCGATACCCCAAACCGATCGGACCCGCGATACCCTTCGACGCCTTGATCCCATCCAACGGCACGGTGACGTATTCGCCCGGCGTGCCCGCCGGTGCGGTCGGCGGGGTGACGTGGTCGAAGAAGCCACCGTTCTCGTCGTAGCTGATGATCAGCGCGGTCTTCTCCCACACCTTCGGATTGGAGGTGAGGATATCGAGCAGTTGCACGATGCCGTACGCACCGAAGGCCGCGGGCAGCGCGGGATGTTCGCAGTTGATCAGCGACGGAATCACCCACGACACGGCGGGCAGCGTGTCATTGGCGACATCGGCTTGAAAGTCGTTGGGATACACCGGCGCCAGACCGCGCCGAGCCAATTCGGAATTCGGATCCGCGGATTGGGTGAAGCAGCCGAGCATGCCGTCCAAGATCACCGAGGACAACGGACCGACATCGCGGTTGTTGTAGATCTTCCAGCTGACGCCCGCCTCGGACAGGTTCTCCGGGAAGGTTCGCCAGCTGTAGACGTGTTGCGGGATCAGTGTGGGCGTCTCCAGCAGCGGCCCGCCCGCCATGCCGTCCGGGTCGATGGTGGCGCTGATCCAGTACAGCCGGTTCGGGTCCGTGGGACCGAGGACCGAGCAGTGGTAGTTGTCGCAGATAGTGAAC
Source organism: Nocardia sp. NPDC052112 (assembly GCF_040680135.1). Lineage (NCBI taxonomy): Bacteria > Bacillati > Actinomycetota > Actinomycetes > Mycobacteriales > Nocardiaceae > Nocardia > Nocardia sp. NPDC052112. The sequence goes on from NZ_JBFAWD010000018.1 coordinate 135,304, forward strand.
GCATCGGCGAGTTCGTGGTGGATCGGAATGTCCTCGGGCAGGTAGTAGCCCATGGCCGCGGGTGCGTTGGCCGGGCCGACACTGGCGATGGACATCGGCATCCACTGGTCGTTGGCGCCGCCGTTCCAGGCCTGGTGCATACCGCCCCAGCTGTGGTCCGGATCATTGATGCACTCGCCGTCGAGGGTTGCACCCCGGGTGGTGTCGAGCCGGAACGGATTCACGAAGCCGTCCGGGGTCGGACCGACACCGGGCGACCACCCGTACTGCTGCCAGGCTTTGGATGCCTCGCCGAAGCCCCGCACGCCGGACATGGTGCCGAAATAGTGGTCGAAGGAACGGTTTTCCTGCATGAGCAGCACGAAATGCTCGATATCGCCGAGGCCACCGGTGCCGGCCGGATCGGCGGCGTAGGCGCGTTCGATGATCGGATCGGCCCAGGACGCCAATGCGCCCACCGCTCCGGCCGCGGCGGCTTTCGCCAGGAACCGCCTACGGTTGAGACCGCTGAACGGACTCGCTGCGCACATGCGTACTGTTCTCCCTCGTCCGAGCTGATTCGTCCGGCTCGATCTTGCCAGTGGGCTACCGACTCGCCTGCACCCTATCGCCGAGTCGAGCACACATTCCGACAAAATTGGTCGATTGTCCAATTTATTGCTATCGAAGGTTCACCTGAGCCGAACGCGGAGCTACTCGTCGAGCTCGGACCGACCCTCGCGCACCGGCCGTGCCGCCGACCACGCCTCGAGCACCCGCGTCAACTGCCCGATCAGCGCGGACAACCCGGACAGATCCCCGCCGAGTTGGTACGTCGTCAGCTCACCGGGCGTCGGCAACTGCGCGACGATCTGCGGCAGCGAATCGACCAGTTGCGCCTGCGTGGCGGCCGCCGAGCGGTGATTCGTATTGTCGATCCGAATCCGATCCCGTTCCAGATCGAGCAGGGCGTCATCATGTGCGGCCCGCGCGCGCCGGGCCGCGACCGCGATCTCACCGTCGAGTTCCAACTCCCGCAATTCCAGCTTCCTGCGCAGGTTTTCGGCCTGTTCGGCATGTTGCTCACGCGCCAACCGCAGGGCGTGCAGTGCGGTCTCCTTGGCGAGATCGGCTACCGTGCGCTGATCGTCGTGCTCACGGGTGGTGCGCCGCAGCTGTTCCGCGGTCTCCCGATCGAACCGCGCGGCCTCGTTGCGCGCCCGCAATTCGGCCAATTCCCGCTCGTTCTCGATCCTGCGTTCCTCGGCGACCCGATTCGCCTCGGTTTCGCGGGCCGAAAGTACTTCCTGCGCAGCGAGCTCCGCGAGGCGAGCGATCTGGTTCTGTTCGCTGCGGTAGGGTTTCTGCAGATTCTCCCACAGCGTCGAGGAGCTGACGACCGCCTCCTTGATCTGCACCGTGACGATGCGCAAACCGAGCCCACGATCACTGTCCGCCTTGGCATTTCGATCGGCACTGCCCTCGGCGACCGCCCGCAGCCGTGCGGTCAGCTCCTCGATGATCGGCTGCTTATCGCTGAGCACATCGCGCACCCCCATCGTGGAGACCTTGTCCTTGATGGCCGCCTCGGCCTGCTCGCGTAGCTGAATATTGACCAGCCGCATGGGATCCTCGGCATCGGAGAAGTCCAACTTGCGATAGGCGGTGGCGAAATCCTCGATGATCCACTGCACATAGCCCTGCACCAGCACGCCCTGCAGTTCACTGCAGATGCAGTAGGCATTGATGAGAATCGTCTGCATCGCACCCGGCACAACGAGATACGAATCCGTGGCGGGGTTGAAGCGGAAGGACACCCCGAGACCGATGTGCAGCGGTTCGCCGCGACCGCGGCGGGTGTGCACGACGAAGGCATTGGGCGGCACCAAAACCGTTTGCCAGCGCCAGAATCCGGTGACCCGGACCTCCACCGGGCCGGGTCCACTGCCCTGCGCTGACGATCCGACTCGATCGGCTCGCTTGGCGATCGCGCCGCGCGGCGCCGGACCGCCCGGCGCCACCGGTGCCCCGGCGAACGCCTGCGCGGGCGCGGCGGGTTTGCGGCTGCGCAGGTCACCCTCCAGCGCCGCCTGCTGCGCCACCACTTGGTCGAGATAGTCGTTCTTGCCCGGATTGCTCCCCATGTCCGGGCACACTACCGGCGAATCCGGTGAACTACCCGGCGAATTCAGTTGACGCACAACCAAGTCGCTCGCATGGCGAGCGACACGAAGGCCCCGGTCCAAACGGACCGGGGCCTTCGTTAATGCTCTACCGAATCAGGCGTTGCCCGAGAGCTTCTCGCGCAGGGCCGCGAGCTGGGCGTCGCTGGCGAGCGAACCGCCGGCGGGCTCGGCCTGGCCGGAGGAGGCCTGCGAACCGCTCTCGGAGGAGTAGTTGCCCGACGCGCCGCCACCGTTGGCGGCCTCGGCCGCGGCGTCGGCCGCCATCTTCTCCATCTGCGCGGTGTGCATCTTGTGGCGACGCTCCGCCTCGGCGTAGCGGCCTTCCCACTCTTCGCGCTGCTTGTCGAAGCCCTCGAGCCACTCGTTGGTGTCCGGGTCGAAGCCCTCGGGGAAGATGTAGTTGCCCTGGTCGTCGTAGCTGTCGGCCATGCCGTACTTCGACGGGTCGAACTCGGCGTGGTAGTCCTCGTTCGCCTGCTTCAGCGACAACGAGATCCGGCGACGCTCCAGGTCGATGTCGATGACCTTGACCATCGCGTCGTCGCCGACCGCGACAACCTGGTCCGGGACCTCCACGTGGCGCTCGGCCAGCTCGGAGATGTGCACCAGGCCCTCGATGCCCTCTTCGACGCGCACGAACGCACCGAACGGCACCAGCTTGGTGACCTTGCCCGGCACGATCTGGCCGATCGCGTGGGTGCGGGCGAACTGACGCCACGGGTCTTCCTGGGTCGCCTTGAGCGACAGCGAAACCCGCTCGCGGTCCAGATCGACGTCGAGGACCTCGACGGTGACCTCGTTGCCGACCTCGACAACCTCGGACGGGTGGTCGATGTGCTTCCAGGACAGCTCGGAGACGTGCACCAGACCGTCGACGCCGCCGAGATCGACGAACGCGCCGAAGTTGACGATCGAGGAGACCACACCCTTGCGGACCTGGCCCTTCTGCAGCTGGTGCAGGAACTCGCTGCGGACCTCGGACTGGGTCTGCTCGAGCCAGGCGCGGCGGGACAGCACCACATTGTTGCGGTTCTTGTCCAGCTCGATGATCTTGGCCTCGATCTCCTTGCCGACGTACGGCTGGAGGTCACGGACCCGGCGCATCTCGACCAGGGAGGCCGGGAGGAAGCCGCGCAGACCGATGTCGAGGATCAGACCGCCCTTGACGACCTCGATGACGGTGCCCTTGACGGCCTCGTCCTTCTCCTTGAGCTCCTCGATGGTGCCCCACGCCCGCTCGTACTGCGCCCGCTTCTTCGACAGGATCAGGCGGCCTTCCTTGTCCTCCTTGGTGAGAACAAGAGCCTCGACCTCATCGCCCACGGAAACGACCTCGTTGGGGTCGACATCGTGCTTGATGGAGAGTTCGCGAGAGGGGATGACGCCTTCGGTCTTGTAACCGATGTCGAGCAGGACCTCGTCGCGATCGACCTTGACGATGGTTCCTTCGACGATGTCGCCGTCGTTGAAGTACTTGATCGTGGCGTCGATGGCGGCGAGGAAGTCCTCGGCGGAGCCGATATCGTTGACGGCTACCTGCGGCGAGGTGACGGTGGTGGGCATGTGTCGGTTTGCTCCGGACGGATTGTGGTCGGTTGCGGACATTGGAACTTTCGGTACGCTGCGATCTCACCGCGATGACGCGACGTGACGGACATAATGAACGTACCGCACGCAAACGCTTGTGAAACTCAGCACGGGTCTCCTGTTACATCAGTACAGTTGCCGTCGCAGACTGTTACTGCAATGACACCGGTACGGCAGTACCCAAGACACTCAGGCGTTCAGCGTACGCGACCTTGGTCCAGCCGGGCAAACCGGTCCCGACGCCACGCCGGGATAGTCTTGCGGCGTGTCGGAAGATCGCCATGCGCAGGCAAACGCACTGCTCGGGACCACCGCGACCGCGCGGACCAGAATCGGCTCGGCCGCCAGTCAACGGGCCAGCCGCTGCTGGTGGGATGCCGATGCCGACGCGTATCACCAAACCCACGCCGACTTTCTCGGCGTCGATTCCCCCGAGGGCGAGTTCATCTGGTGCCCGGAGGGCTTGCACGAGGGCGATATGCATTTCCTCGGCGAGGTCGCGGGTAAGCGGATCCTGGAGATCGGATGCGGATCCGCACCGTGTTCGCGCTGGTTGGCCGGACAGGGGGCGCAGCCGATCGGGCTCGATCTGTCCATGGGGATGCTGGCACGCGGACTCGCGGCCATGACGCGCGGCGGCCCACAGGTGCCATTGGTGCAGGCGGGCGCGGAGGCGTTGCCGTTCGCCGATGCGTCCTTCGATCTGGCGTGTTCGGCCTTCGGCGCCGTCCCGTTCGTCGCGGATTCCGAACTGGTGATGCGCGAGGTTGCCCGAGTGTTGCGACCGGGCGGTCGCTGGGTGTTCTCGGTGAACCATCCGATGCGCTGGATATTTCCCGACGACCCCGGGCCCGCCGGTTTGACCGCCTCGATCCCCTATTTCGACCGCACACCCTATGTAGAAGTCGACAGCGATGGCTCGCCGACCTACGTCGAACATCACCGCACCATCGGCGATCGGGTGCGCGAGATCGTTGCGGCCGGCTTGCTGCTCGATGACATCGTCGAACCGGACTGGCCGGAATGGCTGGAGCGGGAGTGGGGTCAGTGGAGTCCGCTGCGCGGTGAGTTGTTCCCCGGCACCGCCATCTTCGTCACCCACAAACCGACATAACCGCGTCAGAACCCCGGCAGGGCCGCGAAGTTCGGATCGAGACGGGCGGCGGGGCAGGTGTATGCGACCCAACGGCGCGCGCGTGCGAGCGGATGATCCGGAAAGCGCTCGTCCCAGCGCAGGTCATCGGCCGCGTTATAGGGCAGCGCGCCTTGCAGACCGGGCGCGTACGGATGCGGCGGGTACATATTGTCGAAGCCGATCTCCAGTGCGAGTACCGCCTCACGAATTCCGGTGGTGCCGGTCTCCGGGCAGAGAATCTGCAGTACTGCACTGCAATTCGCCTTCGGCACGGTGAGCGAGGCGGCGAAGACCAGACCGGTCGGCTGATCCGGCAGCCGCATCTTCTGCAGCCGCAGCAGTGCGGGTTGCGAATCGATTCCGACGACGAAGGCCTCGATGAGACAACCACTTTCGGCATGGATCTCGGCTAGCCTGCGGCGCAGCGTAACCAGGTCCATCAGCGGCGCGGGTAAATCGGGTATCAGATCGAAGTAACTCAACTGCACGATGTCGCCCGTGGCGGGATCCCGCCACGCATTGCTGTCGAGCTGCTGCAATCCGCTGGTGTCGAACGAGATTGGCACCCGATCACGCTACCCGGCGGTGCGCTCAGGCAAGCACGGACGCGTTCGGCACCTTATGCCGTGGCGGAATCAGATACCGGCCGAACGGAATTCGTCGAGTAGTGCGGCACGTGCGGTGCCGATGTGCGAGCCGAGGTCACCGCCGGTGTGCAACCAGATCTCGTAGCCCGCGAAGAAGCAGGCCATGCCGACCTTCGCCCACAGCAGCGGCCGCACATCGGTGCCCGCCGCTACTCCCATCCGGCCCGCGAGGTGTTCGGCGACAAGGGATTCCACCGCATTTCGCTTGGCAAGCTCGCGGGCCTGCAGGGCCGGGTTGCCCGCGATCAGCGCATCGCGGGCGCGCGCGTCGGCGAGACGGTCGGCAAAGCGATCGACCAGCGGGCCGATGACCGCCGCCATCGTCGCCTCCGGGGATTCGTCGGCTGGGCGGTCGGACAGCAGCCGGGCCAACTCCGCGCGATGCTCGTCGTCCTCGGCGAACAGCAACTCGTCCTTGCTCGCGTAGTAGCGGTGCAGGGTGCGCGTCCCGACATCGGCCTCGGCGGCGATATCCGCGACGGTCACGGCGTCGTACCCGCGCTCGACGAACAACCGCAGCGCGGCATCGGCGATCGCCCGCCTGGTCCGCTCCTTCTTCCGATCCCGCAACGACACCCGAGCATTGTCGCACAGCGCGCCATATGGCACACTCTGCCATATGACAACAAGTGACAGAACTGTTGTGATCACCGGCGGCACCAGTGGACTCGGCCGGGAATGCGCCAAAGCGCTCGCCGCCGATCCGCGGTGGACAGTCGTCGTGACCGGACGCGATGCCGATCGGGCCAAGACGGCGGCCGCCGCCATCGGCGCGCGGGCAGCAACGCTCGATCTCGGTGCACTGACCTCCGTCACCCATTTCACCGAAGAATTCCGCACGAGCGGACTACCGCCGCTGCACGCGCTGGTATGCAATGCCGGACTGCAGTTCACCCACCGCAGCTACACCGAGGACGGCGTGGAGGCCACCTTCGGCGTCAACCATCTCGGCCACGTCGCCCTCGTCCAAGCGCTGCTCGACGACCTGATCACGCCCGCGCGCATCGTCTTCGTCACCTCGGGCACACATGATCCGGATCAGTTGACCGGCATGCCCGATCCGCTGGATACCAATGTCCGCGCGCTCGCCTACCCGCCCGAGCCGACCGAGTCCGCGCAGCGGGACGGCCGTCGCCGCTACAGCACGTCCAAGTTGGCGAATCTGCAGACCACCTACGAATTGGCTCGGCAGTTCGCGGCGCGCGGCATCACAGTCAATGCCTTCGATCCGGGATTGATGCCGGGCACCGAACTCGCCAGGGATGCCGGGTCAGCGGCACAACTGTTGTGGCGCACGGTCGCTCGCGGTCTGGTGCTATTGCCCGGTGTGAATACACCGCGCCGATCCGGCGAGGATCTCGCATGGCTGGTGACCGATCCGTTACTTGCCGAGACAACCGGCCAGCACTTCGTCGGCCGCACTGCGAAACCGTCGTCGAAGGCGTCCTATGACCGCCGCGCGCAACATGCGCTGTACGCCGACAGTCTCGAACTCCTCGGCGAACTCGCGCGCTGACACATCGTCGGATGCGAATACCGACGATGCCGAACACCCGTGGGCATTCGGCATCGTTGCGGTAGAGCCTATTTCGCTATTCCGGCTACTCCTCGGCCGGTTTCGCCTTCGGGTTGCGACCCGCTTGTTTCAACGCGAGGCGCAGTGCGTACTCGATCTGGGCATTGATACTGCGCAGATCGTCGGCGGCCCACTGGGCAATGGCCTCGTGTATCGCCGGGTCCAGGCGTAGCAGGATCTTCTTGCGCTCGGCCATGAGGCGACTCAGGAGTAGAGCGAGCCGGTGTTGACGACGGGTTGGGTGGCACGGTCGCCGCAGAGGACGACCAGCAGGTTGGAGACCATGGCGGCCTTGCGTTCCTCGTCGAGTTCGACGACGCCCTGTTCGGCGAGCCGGTCCAACGCCAGGCGAACCATACCGACCGCGCCCTCGACGATGCGGGTGCGCGCGGCGACCACCTGAGCCGCCTGCTGCCGCACGAGCATGGCCTGGGCGATCTCCGGCGCGTAAGCGAGGTGGGCGATCCTGGCCTCGATGACCTCGATGCCCGCCAGATCGGTCCGGTCCCGCAGTTCGACGGTCAATTCCTCGGCCACCTCGGCGCCGTCGCGCAGACTGGTCGTGTTCTGGTCGTGCGCGTCGTACGGGTGGGTCGTGGCCAGATGCCGCACGGCCGCCTCGGACTGGGTCTCCACGTACTCCTCGTAGTCGTCGACCGAGAAGGCGGCCTTGAAACTGTCGACCACCCGGTAGACCACGACGGCGGCGATCTCCACCGGATTGCCGTCGGCATCGTTGACCTTGAGCTTCTGGGTCTCGAAGTTGCGCACCTTCAGCGAAATGCTGCGGCGATCGGTGAGCGGTACCACGGAGTAGAAGCCGGGTTCGCTCAGCGAGCCGATGTAGCGGCCGAAGAATTGAACGACCTTGGCCTCGTTGGGATTCACCACGGTGAGCCCGGTGGCCAGCAGCAGTAGCACGACCACGACAACGGTCGCGATGATCGCGCCGACCAAGGCGGGCACGTTGTCGTTGTGCGCGGCCGTGGCGTATCCGGCGATGGCACCGCCACCGATCAGGAGCGTGAGGACAAACCACGACACCAGCACGAGAAAGCCGTTGACGTGGACCGCCGAACGAAACTTCATGACATCCTCCGAGTATCAAAGTGATATCACTAAGATAGCACCGAACCACCTCGGGTGATAGCCGCTCGGGGCGGTCGCGGCGATCAGTTCGCGGGTGCGATATTGCGGTTGAAGCGGAACATATTGCGCGGGTCGTGCTTGGCCTTCAGTGCGGCCAGCCGGGCGTAGGTGTCCGGCGCGAAACCACCTCGGGTCTGCGCCTCGTCGGCGGCGGCACCCGCCCCGTAGAGGAAGTTCAGGCTGTGGCCGACGGTCCACGGCGCAAGTGCCGCGCGCACCACCGCATGGTCCTCGGGTGCGGCGGCACCGGCATCGGGTCCGGGCATCGTGATGACGCGAACGATGTACTCGGCATCCCGGTTGTCCACGGCAATCCCCGCGGGACCACGCGCGCCGAGCGCACCGCCGAGGTGGCGGATATCCACCACCGCTCGAATCGGTGATTCGGGTCCGGTGGCAGTCAGCAAGGCCGACAACGTATCTCCCGTGAGCTCACCGAGCAGCGCATTGGTGGCGGCGTAGGCATGCGGGTGGTCGGGATCGCTGTGGATGGTGTGCGATTCGGTGTACGGCATGGTCCGCAGGTCGTCCTTCAAGCGATCCCCGATTGCGCGCAGCGGCGCGACCAGGCGCTCGCCGTCCTCCGCGGATCCGTTGTAGGCGATCCGGATCGATGCGACATAGCGCCCGCGCAGTGGTTCCGGAATCTGTGGAATGGGCGGGAAGGTCATCACGGTGACCGTCGACGTCAGCTCGTCGGGCAGCGTTGCGGTCCAGTCCTTCCAGGCCGCCAGGGCCGGCTCGACCAGTGGGGTGTCGAAGACCAGCTGACCACCGTAGACACTGGCGACCGGCACGAGTTCCAGTTCCAGCGCGGTCACCACGCCGAAGTTGCCGCCGCTGCCGAGCACCGCGCCGAAGAGTTCGTCGCCCGGAGTCAGCGTGCGAACCCGACCGTCGGCCGTGACGATCTCGATGACGCGCACATGTTCGGCGGCATAGCCGAATTGCCGTGCCAGCAGGCCCAATCCGCCGCCGAGGCTGTAGCCGACGACCCCTACCGACGGCGATGATCCGTTCAGCGGCGCCAGCCCGTAGGGTGCGGCCGCCGCGACCAGTGCGCCCGCTCGCACTCCCGCACCGACGCGGGCGGTGCGGGTCTGCGCGTCGATCCGAATATCGGTCATCCGGCGGGTGCTGATCAGCACACCGCCGTGCGCGGCGACCGAAAGTCCGTGCCCGGTGGCCTGGACCGCAACCGGAAGTCCGTGGCGCGCCGCATATTCCACCGCGCTGCGCACATCCTCGGCGTGCGCCGCGCCGACGACCAGCGCGGGGCGGTGGTGGTATGCGGCCTGGAAACCGGATATCTCCTCGTCATATCCGGTGTCGCCAGGCTCGAAGACCGGGCCGGTGAAGGTGTCGATGATCTGTGCGGTGTTTCCCATGCAATAGACGATGCCGCCCACCGCGTCAGAAGTACAACAGATAGTTCTTCTCGTACCTATAATCAGCAGTTATGGAATTGCGCCAACTCCGCTACTTCGTGACGGTGGTCGATGAGGCCAACTTCACCCGCGCCGCCGCCCGATTGCACCTGGCCCAGCCCGGACTCAGCGCGCAGATCCGCCAGCTCGAACGCGAACTGGGACAACAGCTTCTGGATCGCGGCGGCCGCTCGGTGACCCTGACCGAGGTGGGCGCGGCGGTGCTACCGCATGCCAGGGCCGCGTTGGCGGCGAGCGAGGCAATAACCGCGACGGTGGACGAATTCACCGGACTGCTGCGCGGACACGTCCGCGTCGGATGCGTGTCCGGCGCCGCAGCCGAGGAATTCGATATCGCCTCGGTGCTCGCGGATTTTCACGACGACCACCCACAGGTCGGCATCAGCCTGACCGAGGACACCTCCGAACGGATGCTCGCGGCGGTGCAGCGCGGTGAACTGGATATCGCCCTGGTCGGGCTGACCGGCGCGCAGATCGGTGCCGATATCGGCATCGATGTCGTGCTCGATACGCCGGTGGTTGCGGCGGTCGCGCCGGGCGGTGCACAGCGTGCGGCGATCACGCTCGCGCAGTTGCGCGAGCACCCACTGATCTGTCTACCGCGCGGCACCGGGATCCGAGGCGTCTTCGATCGCGCCTGTGCCGCAGCGGGATTCGAACCCGGAATCGCCTTCGAGGCCGCCGCTCCCCCGCTACTGCTCCGGCTCGCCGCCCGCGGCCTCGGCATCGCGGTGGTGCCCGCGCTGACGACCGAGGAAGCCGCGGCATTCGGCGTGCGGGCGCTGCCGATCACCGAACCGGAGCTGCGCGGACAACTCGCGCTGGCGTGGCGGCGCGATCGCCCTAGCAGTCCGGCCGCGAAAATCCTACTCGGACAACTCCGTATCGGCTTGGGTGGCCACTGAATTCAGAGCAGCCGCGACAGGAACGCCTTGGTGCGTTCATGTTTCGGGTCGGCGAGCACCTCGCGTGGATTACCCGCTTCCACGACCACACCGCCGTCCATGAACACCAGCTGGTCGGCAACCTCACGGGCGAAACCCATTTCATGGGTGACCACCACCATCGTCATACCGTCGGCGGCGAGTTCGCGCATGACCCCGAGCACTTCGCCGACCAACTCCGGATCCAATGCCGAGGTGGGCTCGTCGAAGAGCATCAGCTTGGGATCCATGGCCAGCGCGCGGGCGATCGCGACGCGCTGCTGCTGGCCGCCGGAGAGCTGGGCGGGATAGGCATTCGCCTTGTCCCCCATGCCGACCCGGTCCAGCAACTCGTGCGCACGCGACACGGCGTCCGCCTTGCGGATGCCTTTCACCTGGATGGGCGCCTCGACAATGTTCTCCAGCGCCGTCCGATGCGGGAACAGGTTGAAGTGCTGGAACACCATGCCGATATCGCGGCGCTGCTTGGCCGCATCGCGCGGATGCAATTCGTAGAGTTTGCCGCCCTTTTCGCGGTAGCCGATGAGATCGCCGTCGACGTAGAGCCGACCCGCATTCACCTGCTCGAGGTGGTTGATACAGCGCAGGAAGGTCGACTTGCCCGAACCCGACGGCCCGATCAGACACAGCACATCCCCGCGTCCGACCTCGAGCGAAATACCCTTGAGCACCTGCAGCGCACCGAAGTTCTTGCACACCCGATCCGCGCGGATCATCGGCTGCGCGGCGTTCGGCTCTACCTTGTCAGTCGTCGCGCTCATGCCTGCACCTCGCTGGCGCTCGGCTCCAGCATGACCGCGAAGGCGGCTGTGTCTATTGTTCGCTCGCTACGCTCACTCATGCCTGCACCTCGCTGGCACTCGGCTCCAGCATGACCGCGAAGGCGCTGTGTCTATTGTTCGCTCGCTACGCTCACTCATGCCTGCACCTCGCTGGCACTCGGCTCCAGCATGAC
>NZ_JBFAWD010000018.1:147006-192490 GCF_040680135.1 Nocardia sp. NPDC052112
GACCGCGAAGGCGCTGTGTCTATTGTTCGCTCACTCATTTCGCCTTCACAATCGTCTGAGCGTCGGCCAGTTCCTGCAGTTGCTTGGCGGTCAGCTGCCGCGAGGCACCCCGCGAGTAGTAGCGCTCCAGGTAGAACTGCCCGATCATCAGCACACTGGTGACCGCGAGATACCAAGTGGCGGTGACCAATAGCAATGGAATCGGCTGGAAGTTCACGCCGTAGATATCGCGAGCCCGCCCGTAGAGGTCGGTGCTCAACGGAATCGCGGTGACCAGCGACGTGGTCTTCAGCATGCCGATCAGCTCATTGCCGGTCGGCGGGATGATCACCCGCATCGCCTGCGGCAGCACGGTCCTGCGCATGGTCTGCGACCACGACATGCCGAGCGCGGTCGAGGCCTCGCGCTGGCCCTCGCCGACGGAATTTATTCCGGCACGGACGATTTCGGCCATATACGCGGCCTCGTTGAGACCGAGGCCGATGACCGCGAAGGTGAATGCGGCCTGTAGGCCCTGCACATCGATCCGCACGAATTCGGGCCCGAACGGTACCCCGAACTGGATCGACTTGTACAGCGACGGAAACAGGCCCCAGAACACCAACTGCACGAAAACCGGGGTGCCACGGAAGATCCAGAGATACACCCAGGCCGCCGAGCGCAACACCGGATTCGGCGACAGGCGCATCACCGCGAGCAAGGTGCCCAGCACGACGGCGATCGCCATCGCGAGCACGGTCAGTTCGAGCGTGACCACCGCGCCGGAGGCAATCCGGCTGTCGAACAAATACTTTCGATACGTGCCCCATCCGTACGCGGGATTGGTGGCCGCGCCGTAGATGAACAACCCGAGCAGGGCGAGGATGAGCGCCGCGGCGATCCAGCGGCCCGGCCTGCGTAGTGGAACGGCCTTGATCGGCTCCGGTTCTGCCGCGTCGATCGGCCCGCCGGGCCCGGTGTCGTCACCGGGCGCCGACGTGATTTCGGGTGACGACATCGATCAGCTCTCGGCGCCGTTGATGACCGACTTGGTGATCGCGCCCTCCTGTACACCCCAGTTCTTGGTGATCTCCAGGTACTTACCGTTGTCGATCAGGTGCTGGACGGCGGCCTGCAGCGCCTTGCCGAGCGCCGAACCCTTGGGGATGGCCCAACCGTAGGGTGCGGAATCGAAGACCTTGCCCGCCGCCTCGATCTTGCCGTCGCTCTTCTTGATCGCGTACGCGGTCACCGGCGAATCCGCCGACATCGCGTCGACCTGGCCGAGCATCAGGGCGTTGGTCGCCGCGCTCTGCTCGTCGAACGGCTTCTTATCGATGGCGGGCTTGCCCGCCTCTTCGCACTTCTTGCTGCGCGCCGGAATCTCGTCGGTGTCCTGAACCGTGGTGGCCTGGACGGCGACCCGCTTACCGCAGGCGTTATCCGGGTCGATCGGCTTACCCGTCTGCTGCGCCCACTGGCTGCCCGCATTGAAGTAGGTGGTGAAGTCGACGCTCTGCTCGCGTTCCTTCGAATCGGTGATGGAGGACATGCCGACGTCGTAGGTACCCGCCTGGATCGCGGGAATGATCTTCTCGAACGAGGATTCGAGGTATTCGGCCTTGAGACCGAGGGTCGCCGCGACCGCATCCATCAAATCGACATCGAAGCCGACGATCTTGCCGCTCGGATCCTTGTACTCATTGGGCTGATAGGGGATATTGACCCCGACGACGAGTTTGCCCGACTGCTTGATCTTGTCCGGGAGCAGCGCGGCGGCCGTGTCGACCTTGTCGATACCCTGTACCTTCGCGACCGCGGGCGAGCTGTCCTCGGAATTACTACAGCCTGCCAACACCAATGCACCACCGGCGAGTACGCACATCGCTTGCAGGGCGCGCCTGCCAAGAACCGATCGAACAGACACAGCAGCCCTCCACATTTCGGATTCGAGAAACCCGGGTGTCACCACCCGTTTGGCAATCTAAGCGATCGTGGCGTTTCGTGCTGGACAGTAACGGAAGATTATCCGTTCTGTGCGGAACACTCCGAGCACAGCAAACACTCAGTCACCGGCGGTGGACCCTACCGGACGGTCCGATGTTCGAACGAGTCGGGTTCCTGTCGGCCCCGCCGGTGCGGATCAGCGTCGGTGCACCCGCGCGCAGACCTGCTCGGTGAATTCGCTGGTCGAGGCGAGGCCACCCAGGTCGGCGGTGGCGATCCCGGCGGCAAAACTCCCAGCGACGGCGCGTTCGATGCGTTCGCCCGCGCTCGACAGCACGCGGTTGTTGTCGCGAATACCCAGCCAGTGCAACAACATTGCCGCCGAGAGCTGCAGTGCCGCGGGGTTTGCGCGGTTGTGTCCGGCCAGTGCCGGCGCGGCGCCGTGCACCGCTTGGGCCACCGCCTTGGTCGCCGAGCAGTTGAGCGATGCGGCGATGCCGAGCGAACCACTCAGCTCCCCCGCGAGATCGGACAGGATGTCACCGAAGAGGTTCTCGGTCACCACCACGTCGTAGTCGCGGGCGGCCCGGACCAGATGGGCGGCGACCGCGTCGACGTGTTCGTCGTCGACCTCGACCGCCGGATAGGCGTGGGCGACGTCATAGCAGACATCGCGGAACAGGCCCATCGTCATCGGCAGCACATTGGCCTTGTGCACGATCGTGACCCGCTTGCGACGTGCGGCCGCGAGCCGGAAGGCCTCGTGCGCGATCCGCTCGCAGGCCTGCCGGGTGATCAGGCCGACCGCCATCGCCACGTCGGGAGTGGGCCGGAACTCGCCCGACCCGGCGAACATATTGCGGTCGGCGTAGAAACCCTCGCTGTTCTCCCGAACGATCACCAGGTCGATATCGGGAGCGCTCGCTTTTACTCCGGCGAAGGCACGTGCCGGCCGGATATTCGCGTACAGGCCGAAGCGTTTGCGGATGACACCTCCGGGCGCGATTCGATGTTCGGGCGGGTAGGCGGCATTATCGTGCGGCCCCAGGATCCAGGCGTCGAGTCCGTCGAGGGCGGCGAGGGTCTGCTCCGGCAAAGGATTGCCGAATTCTTCGATGGCGTCCTGCCCCATCGGCAACCGAACCCAGTCGACGGAGGCCGCACCGGCCGCGGCAAGTGCCTCGTCGACCACCGCGCGGGTGGCACGGACCACCTCTGGGCCGATGCCGTCACCTTCGATGAGGCCAAGTCGCATGGGCGACGTATCACGGTTCACCGGGCCATCCTCCCGCGATGCGGTTCGTTTGCCGACAACTGGGCCGTGTGTTCGCCGCACATCGGGCCGCGCGGGCGGCTAACCTCTCGTGAACTATGGTGCAGTCGGTCGAATTGCTATTGGACGAGGTGGCCGATGCGGAGATCCGGCGGCAGTGGCAGTTGCTCGCGGATGCCGGGATTCCGAGCTTGGTCGGGAAGAACACCGAGTCCAACCGGCCACATATCACCGTCGCGGTGGCCAGACAGATCTGGCCGCGCATCGATCATGCGCTGGACCAGCTGACCTTCCGGCCGATTCCGATACGACTCGGCGGCGTGCTGGTCTTCGGTGCGCGCCATCCGATCCTGGTCCGGATGGTGGTGCCCTCGGAGCAGTTGCTCGCACTGCAACGCCGCATTTTCGCTGTCGTCTCGCCGTGTCCGGGCATACCGGCGAATGTGCAGCCCGACGAGTGGACACCGCATATCACGCTGGCCAGGCGGGTGCCGACGCAGCATTTGGGCGAGGCGATCCACGCCGTCGCCAGGGACCGTGATTTCGCCGCGACCGTGGTGGGTATCCGGCGTTGGGACGGCGATCAACGGCGGGAGTGGCCGGTCGCCCGAGGAAGATAGCGGCACCGTCGGAAGAGAAATACCGCGCCGGACGTTATAGCTGGCGACTACGACACGAGAGGACGTCATGGCCACCCAGACGCTGAACCAACAGAATTTCGATGAGATCGTCACCGGAAACGACGTGGTACTCGTCGATTTCTGGGCCGACTGGTGCGGTCCGTGCAAGAGTTTCGCACCCACCTTCGAGGCCTCCTCGGACAAGCATCCGGATGTCGTGCACGGCAAGGTCGACACCGAGGCCGAACAGGGCCTGGCCGCCGCCGCCAACATCCGCTCGATTCCGACCATCATGGCGTTCCGCGAGGGCGTGCTGGTCTTCGCTCAGCCGGGTGCCCTGCCGCCCGCCGCGCTCGAGGATCTGGTCACCCAGGTGAAGGCGCTGGATATGGACGAGGTGCGCAAGCAACTCGCCGAACAGCAGGCCGGTCAGTAAGCTCCGGTTCACATAAACACGCCGCCGGGCCGCTCACATTTTGCGGAATGTGAACGGCCCGTTGCATTTTCAGCTATCAGCGCCCAGTTTGTTGACGCCCGCGATCATGGCGCGGACCGTCGATTCGGCGCCGTCGTCGGCCAGGGCCGCGCCCCAGCCGCGCCTGCCGTTGCATTCGCACTGCACGAACGTGGCGGTGCCGATAGCGGTGCGGCGCTGGTGGAACTGCAGGATTTCAACCGGATAGCCCTCGTCGTAGAGGGCCGAGGTCATCGCGGCGACCGGGCTGCCGGTGGCGATCACCGTACGCAAGTGGTCGGCGAATTCCAGGGTGGCCGTGAACTCCGCGCTCCGATTGCCCGCGGGCGACCAGTCACCGACCCGAATCGGGCCGGAATGCTCGCAATAGCGGTGGTGGAACTGCGCCGGGGTCAGATCGACGCATTCGGCGCGCAGCGCCTTGGGGGCGGCGGCGATGAACGTGTGGGGATCAAGAGTCAGGATGGTCATTGTGCGGAGGTCTTCCCGAGGATTGTCTTCTCAATTGACAGAGGGGACCAGCAGTAAGTAGTCAGTAGCCCGCAGCGAGGGGGCCGGTCCGAATCAGACCCCGCTACGGCGGGCTACTACGAGAAGTCGCCGGGTTGCCACCATCGCGGTAAGCGGAATTAGCACTGCGCTGTCGCGGTCTGCGACGTGGCGCGCGGCGCTGTGGCGGTCGGCGGGATTCGGCACGCCGATCAGAATAGGGCGATCTTCACGCAATAGCAACCACATTTGTTGCCCCGTCGCGCCTACTCGCGAGTATCATTCCTGCAGCTCAGGGGTGTAGTACCGAGGGTGGATGGCAAGCCGCCGTAGCGCCGGTACTTTCGGTCACATGGGTGCCCTTGTCGCCATGACCATCCCCGGATTGGCCATCCTGCTGATCGGACTCGCATTCGTCGAGGTGCTGTGGAATCGGCTCACCGGAGCTCGGATGCTGCCGTGGTTCAAGCACCGTACGCACACGCCGGTCGCCGCGACCGGATTCGAACAGGTCGCCGCGGCCTTTCAGGGTTCGAAGCATTTCGAATTCGAGCAGCGGCAGACGGCACTGATGCATAAAGAAGATAAGTCCGACGGGGCACCGCCGCGCAATGAGATCGATCTGCGCACCGGGTCGGCGAAGCTGGTGCGGCGTCATTCGAACGTGAACGATCCGGCGGTCTGACGTAGTATCCGGACAATCGGAAAGCTGCCCGGGGGACGTTGATGTCGTTATCGGTCTTGGCCCGAGCCGGAGGTGCGCTGGTTGTCGCCGCGACCCTGGCGATCGGCGTAACCGGTTGTGGCTCCGCGATTTCCGGGCAGGCCACGCCCGGCATGACCCCGGCGAACCTGGCCGCGCTCAACACCGGACCGTATCAGTCCACACCGCAGGTCTACCGGCCGAAGATCAGCTACAACACCCAGGTCTTCCATATCGAATCCCGCCGGATGATGGGCTATATCGTCTCGCCCTATCAGATCGATCCGGATATGAAGTTGCTCGAGGCGGTGCGCGTCATCGACCAGAGCAGCTTCCGCAGCATTACCGGCGAATTCCCGGAGAGCTACGCCCCGATCGCCGAACGCAACCATCTCATCGGCGGTGCGCTGACCACCCGGTCCAACGGCGATCTACGCAACCGGAAGTTCATGACGATCTCGATCATGCGATTCCCGAACGATGCCGCCGCCCGCGCCGCGGCCACCGAATTCGACCAGGACAGCGCCAATTCCCTGCCCGGCCGCCACGGCATCGCACTGGACGGCGTCGCGAACGCGATGGCCTCCTCGGTCACCGATGCCAAGGGCTGGGTCTACGCCTGGCGCGGCCCGTTCGTGGTGCTCAGCATGGTGACGGTGCCGAAACCGGATCCGAATGCGATTGCCACGCAATTGAAGAAGATGCTGCAACTGCAGGACGCGCGGCTCGCCGAGCTGAATCCGACGCCGGTCGACGACATTCTGGATCTGCCCCTGGATACCGACCGGATAATGAGCCTGGCGCTGCGCGCGGCGAAGGGATCGCCCGGCGTCTTTCTGCGCGAGGAGAACATCGGCATCTACAGCCCGACCGGACAACTGCATTTCGAGCGGGACGCGGCCGTCGCGACGAAGGCGTTCGCCGACGCGGGTGTCGATCTGGTTGGACAGAACGACGGGACCGTCTATCGGACAAGGGATCTCGCCGCCGCCTTCCGTCTGCAGACCGCGCTCACGGTGCTCGGCAAGAACGACGAGGAGGCCGCCGATCCCCCGGGTGTGACCGATGCCCGGTGCATTCAACTCGACGAGGCCGAGCCCATTCGCAACGATAAGTACCTGTGCGCCATGGTCTACGGACGCTATGTCGCGGTCATCGGCGCGAACGCCACGTTCAGCGGCAATGCCCCGGACGCGGCCTTCTATCAACGTGCCGCCGCACAGTATTCGATCCTGGCCAAGAACGGATGAAGCGGCCGATGAAGTCTGCGCGGATCGCGTTCGGTGGTGTGCTGCTGGTCGCCGTGCTCACCGTGACCAGCGGCTGCGACGAATCGGAAAGGACCGCACCGCCCGCCGTCGATGTCTCGAAACTCGACTCCGGCAACTATCCGACCACCCCGCGCACCATCGAGCGGTCCGAGGAGCAGGGTGCGATTCAGGAGGCACTTGCCCTGGGCGAGCATGTGCCGCTGCTGATGGATGTCGATAGTCGCATGGTCTTCAATATCGCCAGGAGCGGCAATCGGGCCTTCACCCAAAAGCATCCGCCACCGGCCAATAGTGGTGTCGGCAATGTCGAGGAATTCTTCGGGCCGGTGCCGGGATTGATCGCCGGATTCGGCACCTACGCGCAGCGCCGCCAGGAGTTCGCGCTCGGCTCGGATGTGGAGATGGCGATTCTGCGCTTCTCGACCGCTGATCAGGCCGGCGTCGCGATGAACTTTCTGGCCGCCGAGGACAACAAGGAATATCCGGCCAAGGCGACCGCGACCATCCCCGGTTACCCCGAGGCCCGCGCCGGTGTCAGCGAACTGAATTCACTGACCACCTGGTTGACCAGAGGCGAATACGTACTGCGGATCTGGACCAATAATCCGCTCGCCACGCCGCCCGACCCGGTACCGCTCGCCGAATTCACCAAACGGATCCTGGATAAACAGTTCGAGATGCTGCGCGACTACCGGCCGACATCCCCGGACAAACTGGCGGCACTCCCCGTCGATGTCGATGGACTGCTCGGGCGCACCATCCCGAGTAAGGCGGCGGTCAACTGGACGCCCGGTGTCTACACACCACATGCCGCCCTGCATGTGCACAGTCGATCGGACCTGACCAGTCGGCTGTTCACCGATACCGAGGTCGATGCGTTCGCGCTGGACGATTCGGGTGTCTACCGGACCGCCGATGCCGCCGCGGCGGCCCGACTCATCGCGGGATTCATCGATCAGGCGACCGACAGCTTCGCGGTCATCGATCCGCCGCCCGGATTACCCGATGCGAAATGTCTGAAGAAGCTGGACGATCCGGTCGTCGCCGACCTGTCCGCCGACTATCAGTGCTACGTCGCCTATGACCGCTACGTGGGGAATGTCGGATCGTCCCAGGTTCAGGATCTCTATCAGCAGGCCGCCGCGCAGTACAAACTACTGGTCGCCGGGCACTGAAATACGGTGCGGCACACCGGAAGTCCGGTGTGCCGCACGTTCGCTCAGTGCGCGGCCGAGTCCCAGCTACGGCCGGTGCCGACGGAGACGTCCAATGGGACCGACAGTGTGATCGCCGAGGACATCTGTTCGCGGGCGAGTGCGTCCAAGGCGTCCCGCTCCCCGTCGGCGACCTCGAAGACCAGTTCGTCGTGAATCTGCAGCAGCATGCGCGAGCGCAAGCCCGCCTCCTTGATCGCCTTGTGCACATTGATCATCGCGACCTTGATGATGTCGGCGGCGGTGCCCTGGATGGGCGCGTTGAGGGCCATGCGTTCGGCCGCCTCGCGGCGCTGGCGGTTGCTGGAGTCCAGATCGGGCAGATAGCGGCGGCGACCGAAGAGGGTTTCGGTATAGCCGACCTTGCGCGCCTGTTCGACGACCTCGTAGAGGTAGTCGCGAATACCGCCGAAGCGGTCGAAGTAGACCTCCATCTGCTCCTTGGCCTCCTGCGTGCTGATCTTCAGCTGCGTCGAAAGACCGTAGGAGCTCAGACCATAGGCCAGACCGTAGGACATCGCCTTGATCCGGCGGCGCATCTCGGATGTCACCTCCGACAGTGGGATATCGAAGGCCTTGGAGGCGACGAAAGTGTGCAGATCCTCGCCGGAGTTGAAGGCCTCGATCAGGCCCTCGTCACCGGAAAGGTGGGCCATGATGCGCATTTCGATCTGGCTGTAATCCGCGGTCATCAGCGACTGGTAGCCGGAGCCGACAACGAAGGTGTCACGGATCTGGCGGCCGGTGTCGGTGCGGATCGGGATGTTCTGCAGATTCGGCTCGGTCGAGGACAGGCGGCCGGTGGCGGCGATGGTCTGATTGAAGGTGGTGTGGATGCGGCCGTCGTCGGCGACGGATTTGAGCAGTCCGTCCACGGTGACCTTGAGCCGGGTGGCGTCGCGATGCTCGAGCAGATGGCGCAGGAACGGGTGCTCGGTCTTCTCGAACAGCGATTCCAGTGCGTCGGCGTCGGTGGTGTAGCCGGTCTTGGTGCGCTTGGTCTTCGGCATATCGAGTTCGTCGAAGAGCACCACCTGCAGCTGTTTGGGCGAGCCGAGGTTGATCTGTTTACCGATCACGCCGTAGGCGGCGTTGGCCGCATCGGCGACCTTATCGGCGAATTGGCGCTGTAGGGTCTCGAGCTGGTCGATATCGACCGCGATACCCGCACTCTCCAGTTCGGCGAGCACGCCAAGCAGCGGCAGTTCCATATCGTCGAGCAGTGCGCTGGATTCGATCTGGCGCAGTTCGCCGTCGAGCGCCTCGGCCAGATCGAGAACAGCCCTGGCGCGCAGCATTTCGGTCTGCGCGAGTTCGGCGTCCACGGCGTCGGCATCGTCGAGCAGCGACAGCTGCGGGGTTTCGTCGGTTTCGGCGCGCAGCTCGCGGTGCAGGTAGCGCAGCGAGAGATCGTCGAGGTTGAAGCTACGCTGCCCAGGGCGGACCAGGTAGGCGGCCAGCGCGGTATCGCTGGTGAGACCGGCCAGGGTCCAGCCGCGACCGCGCAGCGCGTGCATCGCGGCCTTGGCCTCGTGCAGCGCCTTCGGCACGGCCGGATCGGCCAGCCAAGCGCCCAGTGCGGCTTCGTCTTCCGGGGTCAGCACGGCGACATCGATATAGCCACTCTCGCCATCCGCGGCGGCGATGGCGAGCGCGCGCGTGTCACCATTGCCGGGCGTACTGGTGCCGACCACCGAAATACCGTGGCGGACAACGACTTTCGCATGTTCGGCAAGCCACGCGCCAACCGCGCCGACGTCGAGCACGCCGCCGCTGATCTCGAAGCCGGATTCGGCCTCGGGCTCCGGCGGGGCGAGGGTTTCGAAGAGCCGATCGCGCAGCACCCGGAACTCCAGGTCGTCGAAGAGCTGGTGGATCTTATTGCGATCCCATGGCTGCTGGGCCAATTGGTCGGGGGTGTATGGCAGCGCGACGTCGCGAACCATCTCGGTGAGCTGGCGGTTGAGCACCACACTGCTGAGGTTGGCGCGCAGCGCGTCGCCGACCTTGCCCTTCACCTCGTCCACCTTGTCGACGAGGGTGGCCAGATCACCGTACTCGCGAATCCATTTGGCGGCGGTCTTCTCCCCGACGCCCGGAATGCCGGGCAGATTGTCGCTCGGGTCGCCGCGCAGGGCCGCGTAATCCGGATACTGGGCCGGGGTGAGCTGGTATTTGGCCATCACCTCATCCGGGGTGAACCGGGTGAGATCGGAGACGCCCTTGCGCGGGTACAGCAACGTGACCTCATCGCTGACCAACTGGATGGCATCGCGGTCACCGGAGACGATCAGGACCCGGAACCCCTCGGTCACGGCCTGGGTCGCGATGGTGGCGATCAGATCGTCGGCCTCGAAGCCGTCGATCGCCATCACCGGAATGCCCATGGCGCCGAGCACATCCTTGGTGAGTTCGACCTGGCCACGGAACTCATCGGGCGTGGCACTGCGCCCCGCCTTGTACTCCGGATACGCCTCCGTGCGGAAGGTCTTGCGGCTGACATCGAAGGCCGCCGCGATATGCGTCGGCTTCTCGTCCCGCAACAGGTTGATCAGCATGGCGGTGAACCCGTACACCGCGTTCGTGGTCTGCCCGGTGACCGTCTTGAAGTTCTCCGCGGGCAATGCGAAGAACGCGCGATAGGCAATCGAATGCCCATCCAACAGCAACAACGTCGGCTGCTCACCGGCTGCCGCGGCTGTGCCCGTCGCCTTCGGGGCACTGGAACGCTGATCAGTAGTCGCTGGGGTCACGCCTGAGAGTGTATTGACGCCCACCGACAAAGACACTGTGGGGCACGGGAGCACTTCAACAGATCAGGGCAGAATCTCGAAAGCATCGATATGTCGTGGCCGGACGACGGAGAAATGCCGCCGATTCAGGGTCGCCACCTGAGTAATGCCGAGCCGTTCCGCCGTGGCGACGACCGACGCATCGGCCGTGCCGAGCGGAAAATCCCTATACTTGGCAGCTAATTCGGCAATGCGCAGCCAGTCCGAAGGATGGACCGGTTCGACGGAAAACAGGCCTTCGGCGAAGTCTCCGAGAAACCACACCTCGGCCTCAGCACCAACCCGGGTGGCAATCATGTACGCGGCTTCGGTGATGACCAAAGTGGGCACGACCAGTGGACCTCGGTGATGTTGCAGTAGATCCAGGCAAGACTTGTGGTGGGCATCGTCCGCATCGACGTAAGCAAACAGCGGCCCGGCGTCGACAAGCAAGCGCGCTATCGGTCCCACTCCCCGCGCAGGATTTCTTCGATCCGCTCGGAGATATCCGAGCGACCGCTGCGCCCGGCGGCAGCCGCACCGAATCGTCGCGGCTCGCTGCTCTCAGGCAGATACGCCTCGATGGCCTCCCTAGTCCAATCGGAAATCGTCATCTCCCTCCGTGCAGCTTCCTGCCGGACCCTGTCATCCAGGTCGTCCGGCAGTTTTACCGTCGTACGTTTCATGGTATGCCAGCATACCGGCCGCGCAGGCGATCGCACGGATCCCTCATTCCACGTGTGCCGGGGAGCTGTACCAGGTGTTGCACTCCCAGGTGTCGCCCTTGTCGGCGCCCCATTTCCACCAGCCCCACACGTTCTCTTCGGTGCCCTGCATACGCGGGTCTCGGGTGGGCTGGCCACTGTGGACGGTGTGGGACGCCTCGGTCCAGGTTTGTTCATCGATATCGGCGCGGCCGAAGTTGGTGCCGAGGAACATGCCGGAAAAGCAGCGCGCCTGCAGTTCCATGCGACGGCTTTGCTCGCGACCGGCGGTGGTGTCCTTGCCGACGGTCGAACGCTTTTCGTTGTAGGCCTGCATGACGCCGATCAGATTCTGAACGTGGTGGCCGTATTCGGTACTGAGGACGGCCAACTGGGCGCCGCGGCGCGAACCGCTGGACAGCGGCCGCATGGCGTCGTAGGGCAGGACCAGGGTTTCGTCGAGGGCACAGTAGAACGTTGTCGGGCCGTTGCGCAGTCGCTGCACGCATTGGCTCGCCACGTCCCGGGATTCGGTGGGGGCGAGTAGCCGCGGCGGATGGAACGGCAGCCCGGCACCCCGCAATGTCGGTTCCCAGGACGCGTCCAGGCAGGCGATCGCGCCCCGATAGAAGGCCCGCGCCGCCTCCGGATCCTCATGCCAGGTGGGCAGTTTGCAATCGACCCTGCCGAGTCCGACGTGCTGAGCGAAGAGCGGATGGTCGGCCAGCGCCTGCACCGCGCGGCTCGACGCCAGCGGCATCCCGGCCGACGATGCCCCGGCCAAGGGCGCGAAGGCGACCGGGGGCGCGGCATCGCCGATCGGGTTCGCCGAGTCGGGTAGGGCACCGGCGAATCCCGGCGTCATCGAGTTATCGGAAACCGTACGCGCGGTGCGCATTTCACCCGCGTCAGCGGAATGTCCGGTGACCAGTAGACCAGTCGTGGTGAGCACACCGACCACACCGAGCACCACCCAGATCAGGACGATCCGTTTGCTCCGCAACGGACCGAGCCGAGAGCTGAACGTGCTGTTCATGACCTACCTATAGTGCTCGATCACCGCACCTTCATTGGACTCCCGCCCGGCACCGCCCGCAACTCGGAGAAGCGCTCGGCGGGTCACAGTCCGGCCACGAGTTCGCGCAGCACCGGCAGGCTGACCGAGCCGGAACCGAGCACCACATCGTGGAACGCCTTGATGTCGAAGGCGGCACCGAGCCGGTCGGCGGCCTGCCCGCGTTGCCGACGAATCTCGAGCTGTCCGACCTTGTAGGCCACGGCCTGACCCGGAATCGCGATATAGCGGTCGACCTCGACCTCGATCTCGGTCAGCCCGACCGGCGCGTTGGCCACCATGAAGTCGATGGCCCGCTGCCGGCTCCAGCCCTTGGCATGAATTCCGGTATCGACGACGAGTCGGCACGAGCGCCAGGAGTCGGCGGCCAACATGCCGACGCGTGCCAAATCGTCTTCGTACAAACCCATTTCGTCGGCCAGACGTTCGGTATAGAGCGCCCAACCCTCGACGAAGGCGGTATTCGCGAAGGACTGGCGTTGGAATCGTGGCAGCTCGTCGAGTTCATTGGCGATAGTGAGCTGCAAATGGTGCCCCGGAATCGCTTCGTGGTAGGCCACCGCCGCCGTCTCGTAGCGGCTGCGGCCCGCCGGTTCGTGCTGATTCACGAAGTAGGTACCCGGCCGGGAGCCGTCCGCGGCGGGCGGAAAGTAGTATGCCGCAGGCGAATCCGCGGCCAGGAATTCCGGCACCGCGACGATATCGCAGGATTCCTTGGGCAGGCGGCCGAACCAATTGCCCATCTCCGCGATCGCCGCACCGAGCGCGTGTTGCGCATCGGCCATGATCTCCTCGCCGCTGACGTACCGCAGTTCGGGATCCTTGCGCAGGCGGGTGAAGATTTCGGCGGTATCGGTGGTACCGAACAGCCGGGCACCGACCACGGCGTATTCCTCGCGCAGCAGTGCCAATTCCGACAGGCCGAGTTCGTGGATCTCGTCCGCGCCGAGATCGGGCAGGGTGGTGTGGCGGCGCAGCTGCCGCCGGTAGATATCCGCACCGTCGGCACCGAGCCAGCACAGACCGCATTTGTCGTCGGGACGGGCGGCCGGCCGCAATTCGTCGGCCAGTACGTCTCGATACCGTTGGAAGGCCGGGCGGATCACGTCGCGGGCGACCTCGGTGAGTTCGGCGCGCCAGGCGGCCTCCCCGTCCCAGTCCGCCGGTCCGGCGAAGGTGGCGAACGGATCGGTGGCGATATCGGAGGCCAGGTAGCCATCCAGCTGGTTGAGCGAGCGTTCGATGGTGATGCGCGCGGGCGCTCGGCCCGCGGCCAGACCGTTGCGGAACTGCTGAACCGCCTGGTCGAACAGCGTGCCGAACTGGCGATACCGCTGGACCAGAGCGAGCGCGTGTGTGGGCCGCGGCGCCTTGGTCTGGGTGGCCATCATGAGCATGCCCGCGTGCACACCGTCCATCTGGTCCGATGCCAGTTCGATCGGCCGCCACGCCAGATTGTCGATGGCCGTATCCAGTTCGGTGCGCAACAGACCGCGCGTGACCCGGTCGGTTGCGTCCAGCCTTTCGGCATCCAGACCGGCGACCTGACCGCGCAGCCCGCGCAAGGTCGTGAGCAGCCGCTGCTCGGCCTCGGGCGAGAGATTCTCGACGCGATCGTCGAAGCGGTGGTCGCCGAGCAGGGTGGCCGTACTCGGCGCGGCCGCCAGCACACTGTCCCAGTAGCGGTCGGCCAGATTCGTCAGTTCGTCATGCCCGTCCATGGCCGCCATCATGCCTCGAGGCGGCCACGGACGGGTCCGACTCTCTTGGTCAGCCCACGCCCAGGTAGGCCGACTTCACTGCGGGATCGGTGAGCAGATCTCCGCCGATGCCGCTCTTGGTGACCTCACCGGTCTCCAGAATGTAGGCGCGATCGCTGCGGGTCAGCGCCTGCTGGGCATTCTGCTCGACCAACAGCACGGTGGTGCCCTGCTGGTTGATCTCGCTGATGATCCGGAAGATCTGCTGAATCACCATGGGCGCCAGTCCCATCGACGGTTCATCGAGCAGCAGCAGGCGCGGGCGGGCCATGAGCGAGCGGCCGATGGCCAGCATCTGCTGCTCGCCGCCGGAGAGCGTGCCGCCGACCTGCTTGCGTCGCTCGGACAGCCGCGGGAACAACTCGAAGACCCACTCCAGCGTCTGGCCGTACTCCGCCTTCTGCTTGAAAGCCCTTCCGTAGCAACCCATATCGAGGTTTTCCTGGACCGTCATACCCGGGAAGACACCGCGGCCCTCCGGCGCCTGGATCAACCCGTGCGTCACCCGCTCGTGCGCCTTCATCTGGGTGATGTCGCGACCCTCGAACTTGATCTTGCCGCGGGTCAGCGGCAGCAGGCCGGACAGCGCACGCATGGTGGTGGTCTTGCCCGCGCCGTTGGCGCCGAGCAGGGTCACCAGCTCACCCTCGGCGACCCGGAGCGAAACCCCGTGCAGTGCTTGGATTCTGCCATAGTTGACGACCATATCGTCGACCTCGAGCAGGGGCGGCGCCGTACTGAAGTCACGCGGCTCCGGCTTGCGGTGCCCGCCACCGGCCGGAGCCGGTTGATCGGCGGGCGGTTCCGGTTCGACCACTTCGGTTACGGCGGTGGCCTTTTCGGCCGCCGCGGCCTCGGTATCGGGCACACCCAGATACGCCGCGATGACATCCGGATTGTCGCGGATCTCCGCGGGCAGCCCGTCGGCGATCTTACGTCCGAACTCCAGCACCACGATCCGGTCGGTAACCCCCATGACCAGGCGCATATCGTGCTCGATCAGCAGCACGGTGAACCCGTCGTCACGGATCTTGCGGATCAGATCCATCAGCGCCGATTTCTCGCTCGGATTGAAACCGGCGGCGGGTTCGTCCAGGCAGAGCAGTTTCGGCTCGGTGGCCAGCGCGCGGGCGATCTCCAAGCGGCGCTGATCACCGTAGGAGAGATTGCGCGCCTTCTCCACCGCACGCGGTGCGATGCCGACGAATTCGAGCAAGGCCATGCCGCGCTCGATCGCATCCTTCTCCTCGCTGCGGTGCCGCGGAGTACGGAAGATGGCGCCGGGCACCGAGGTCTTATGCCTGGCGTCGGTGCCCACCACGACATTCTCCAGCGCGGTCATCTCGCCGAACAGCCGCACATTCTGGAAGGTGCGGGCGATACCGAGCCGGGTGATCTCATTGCGCTTGGTCTTCGTCAGCGGTTTGCCGTCGAAATACACCAGTCCGGAGGCCGGTTTGTAGACCCCGGTAATGGCATTGAAGCAGGTGGTTTTGCCCGCGCCATTGGGCCCGATCAGTCCGAGGATTTCGCCGCGGCGGATCTCGAAGCTGACCTTGTCCAAGGCGGTCAGACCGCCGAACTTCACCGTGAGCTCGTCGGTGCGCAGTAGCGGCGCACCCACCTCGGTCGCGATTTCGCGGTGCGGCGCAACCACATCCGCGACCACCTCGGCATCGGCGAGCACCGGGATCACGGCGGTCACATCGACCTCGCCCGCGCTCTCGACCTCGGGCGGTGCCGCATAACCGGCCGCCATATCCTCGTTGTCGAACAGGGCGTCGCCCGCGCCTGGCCCGGTCATCGTCCCGCTCCGATCAATTCAGGCTCACCCGGTTTGCGCACGGCCTGATACACCTGCCTGCCGAAGGTCAGCAGCTTCTGCCGCACCGGGAACAGACCCTGTGGCCGCAGAATCATCATGACCACCAAGGTAATTCCGAAGTACATGTACTTGAGGTCACCGAGCGACTGCGCACCGCCGACGCGGAACAGCAGCACACTGCCGAGCAGCAGCGCTCCCAGGACGCCGGTTACCACCATGCCGGTAATGCAGGCGCGCCGCGGCCACACACTCAGATTGTCGCTCTTGTACTTCCATACGACGATCAACCCGACGAAGACCAACACGTCGATCGCCAGCAGGAGGTACCCGGTCGACTCATTGCTCACCAATTTCACCGACTGCAGGCGCGCGGGCAGATAGGCAATGATGAACGCACCGAAAATGACGCCGAGTTTATTGCCTTGACCACCGATGACGACCGCGCACAAGAACAGCATCGAGTTGATGATGTTGAACCCGGTCGGATTGATGAACTGCACCTGACCGGCGTAGATCGCACCGGACATGCCGCCGACGGCAGCGCCGATCAGGAAGGCCCACAGCTTGAATTTGAAGGTCGGCACGCCCATGATCTCGGCGGCGTCCTCGTCCTCGCGGATGGCAACCCAGGCGCGGCCGACCCGGCTGCGTTCCAGATTGCCGACGATCAGCAGCACGATGATCACCAGCACCATCGCGAACCAGTACCACCAGGTGCCGTAACTGGCCCGGTCGAGCAGATTCGCGCTGTCGGAATTGCCGCTGTTACCGCCGGAGAACACACCCTCCGGCTTGCTGTCGGATTCGCCGAGGTGTGGGAAGGCGACACCGGACAGGCCAAGGCTGCCATTGGTGATATCGGAGAGATTGTCGGCGAGCAGCCGCACGATCTCACCGAAGCCGAGGGTGACGATCGCCAGATAGTCACCGCGCAGTCGCAGGGTCGGCGTGCCGAGAATGATGCCGGAGATCGCCGTCACCGCGACCGCGATCGGCAGGCAGGCCATCCAGGCCCAGGTCGGATTCAGCCAGCCGCCGTCGGTCTGATTCCACGGACTGTTGGGGCTGGTGAGCAGGCCGACCGTATACGCGCCGATGGCGTAGAAGCCGACGTAGCCGAGGTCGAGCAGGCCCGCCTGTCCGACAACGACATTCAAGCCGATGGCGATCAGCGCGTACATCGCGACCTGCGCCATGACCAGACCGAAGTTGTAGCCGGGGGTATCCAGCAGCGGCGGCGGGAACAGCGGAAGCAGTGCGAGCAGAATGAGGATCGGCACGCCGACACCCCATTGCGCGGGGCGGCTCAGACCGTCCCACCAGGTCCGAATCGCGTCTCCGACACCGTGTCCGGTCGCGGCCGTCGGCTGCCCAGGCGATGCTACGTCCGTGGTTTTGGTCGAGTCGGTCATGCGCGGGCCCTCCCGAGGCTCTCACCGAGAATGCCGGTCGGGCGCACCATCAGCACCAGCACCAGCACCACGAAGGCGACTACGTCTCGCCACTCGACGCCGAGCAGGATCTGGCCGTACTGCTCCACAATGCCGAGGATGAGCCCGCCCAACAACGCGCCGCGCAGATTGCCGATTCCGCCGAGCACCGCGGCGCTGAAGGCCTTGATGCCGAGAATGAAGCCGCCGGAATAGATGATCCCCTGCGGGATCTTGATCGCGTAGAGCAGCGCTGCCGCACCGGCGAGCACGCCGCCGATAAAGAACGTCAACATGATGACCCGCTCCCGCGAGACGCCCATCAATGTCGCGGTGTCCGGATCCTGCGCGACGGCGCGGATACCCCGCCCGAACTTGGTCCGGTTGATCAACACCTCGGTCGCGATGGCGAGCGCGATTGCCGCCACCACGATGAGAACTTTGACATTGTCGACATCGGCACCCAAGAAGCTGAACTGAACACTGGGCTCGACGAGCTTGATCGGCTGCTGCGCATTGGTGCCACCGAGCTTGGGATTGATCTTCGGCAGGATGAAGTGCACGAATTCCTGGAGCACGAACGACATACCGATCGCCGTGATGAGGAAGCTGAGTGGTTTGGCCCCGCGTTTGCGCAACGGCCGATAGGCCACCCGCTCCAATCCGACTGCGGCACCACCGGATACCAGCATGCCGATGATCATCGCCAACGCGAGATAGGTGACCGTCAGGATGATGCCCTGGGTGTACACATCGGGATTCGCCACGAAACCGAACAGCATGAGTCCGATCAATTGACCGAACATACCGAGCATGAATATTTCCGAATGGGCGAAATTGATCAGCCGCAATACGCCGTAGACCAGGGTATAGCCCACGGCGACCAAGGCATAGATAGCGCCGTAGGTCACCCCGTCGACGGTCAGTCGCCAGAAGTTATCGATCACTCCGTGGTAGTTGAAGTCGATCGAACCGCCGGCAAGTTGTACTACGCCGGCCAATGCCGTTGATGTCATTCGTCTTTAGCCCTCATTAATTCGCCCACCCGACACGGCGGCACGTACGGGGATTCGCACGAACCCCTGTACGTGCCGCCGTGCTGGTTGTCTAGGGCTACTTGACCTCGTAGATCCAGATCAGTGCGTTGGACAGTTCACCGGTCGCGTTCCACTTGTACTGACGCGCAAGACCGCTGCCGTCGTAGGACCGCACGTACTCCAGCAGATCGGGGCGGGTCAGCTTGCCGCCGTCGATGCCCTTGGCCAAGATCGTGGTCAGATCGTAGCCCTCGACCGAGTAGACACCCGGCTCCGCACCGTTGAGTGCCTTGTAATCGGCCGTGAACTTATCCGGCGCCGGACCGCACGGGCAGGACAGCACCGCACCCTTGGACGAGCTGCCGGCCTGGGCGACGAACTGCGGATCATTGGTGCCGTCGGCGGAAACGAAGACCGCCTTGACGCCACCGGACTTCAGCTGCTGGGCCAGCGGGGCACCCTCGGAGTAGTAGCCGGAGTAGAAGACGGCGTCCGGCGCTGCGCTCGCGATCTTGGTGACCGTGGCGGAGAAGTCCTTGTCGCCCTTCTTGATGCTGGCATTGCAGGACGCGTCATTGGCGGAGCCGAGGCCCTCGATGATCGTCTTGGCCAGACCGGTGCCGTAGTCGGTGTTGTCCTGGATGACGCAGACCTTCTTGTAGCCCGCGGTGTTGACCAGGTACTTACCGACCGAAGGACCCTGCACACCGTCATTGGCCAGGCCACGGAAGAAACTGGTCCAGCCGTTCTGGGTCAGCGTCTCGTTGGTGGCCGAGGCGGTCGTCGAGACCAGGCCGGCATCGCTGAGGATCTTGCCGGTCGCCTTGGTCTCACCGGAGAACGCCGGACCGACCAGGCCGATGATCGACTTGTCGTTGACGATCTGCGGGATGACCTGGGTGGCCTTCTGCGGGTCCCCTTCGGTATCGAATTGCTTGAGCTCGATCTTGCAGCCCGGGTTGGCCTTGTTGTGCTTGTCCAGGGCCAGCTTCACACCGTCGACGATGTTGATGCCGAGGGCCGCGTCCGGACCGGTGAGCGCGCCCGCCATGGCGATCGCGGTGCCCGCCGGGCAGGTCGCCTTGCCGTCACCAGCCGGGTCGGCGGCCGAGGCGCTGTCCGACTTCGGCACCTGCTTGCCGTTGGCGTCGATCTGCATGACCGGCTGGATCGTCAGACCGCCCGCGCCGCTGGTGCCGGAGGTGCCCGAACCACCGTCGGTCGATTTATCGCTACACCCCGTCAGCACGAGCGCGGCGGCGGCACCGATGGCCAATGCCCCCCGCATCGAACGACTGCGCCATGTCGAACTAAGCACGTTTCACCTCTACGTCCTGTGCTCCCCCGGGCTCTCCTCCGAGGAGGCCGACCACGTCAGCCCGGTCAGAACATAGCGTTGGTACGTTAGCTGCGCATCACATTCGGATCATCCGGCCGACATAGTTTCGAATTTTTCATCGCGATCAGGTTTCCGAGAAGTAAAATTTCCGGCCTTGAACGGCCGGGGCGCAAGGAAGGGCCTACTTCGGTGCCAGATTTTCCAGCACCACCTCGGCTACCGCCTTCATGGTAGTGCGGCGGTCCATCGCCGTACGTTGAATCCACTTGAATGCCTGCGGCTCCGACAATCCCTGGGTCTGCATGAGCACGCCCTTGGCCCGCTCGACCAGCTTGCGCGTCTCCAGCCGGTCGGCCAGATTGGCGACCTCGCTCTCCAGCGCGGTGATTTCATGGAAGCGGCTGGCCGCCAATTCGATGGCGGGCACCAGATCCGATTTCGTGAACGGCTTGACCAGATATGCCATCGCGCCGGCGTCGCGCGCCCGCTCGACCAGATCGCGCTGACTGAATGCGGTCAAAATCACAACCGGCGCAACACGTTTCGACGCGATCTCGGCCGCGGCATCGATACCGTCGCGGCGCGGCATCTTCACATCCATGATGACCAGATCCGGCCGGTGCTCCACCGCCAAATCCACCGCCTGCTGGCCGTCGCCCGCTTCACCGACAACCTGATAGCCCTCTTCGGTCAGCATCTCCACCAGATCCATGCGGATGAGCGCTTCGTCCTCCGCGACGACGACCCGCTTCGCCCCGGCGTCCCGCTTCGTGCCGGCGCCCCCTGCTGTGTTGCTCATAGGTAGACCCCTCTGGTTCCGATGCCGTGTCCCCGACGCGCGAATAAGTGGCCGTGGTCCGGGGCACCGGCCCGTCGCCCCACTGTCGCCGTCGAGTGATGTAGAGAGTACCTTTCAGTTCCACATACAACCCATATACCCTGCGCAAACCGGGCGATGATCACTTCATGAGCAGCCCATTCGCGCTTTTCGACAGTCACCCGCTATGCTTTCCCACCGGTGCGCCGATTTGGCGGAACTGGCAGACGCGACGGTCTCAAAAACCGTTGTCCGAAAGGACGTGTGGGTTCGAGTCCCACAATCGGCACCAGGTAGAGCCCCTGTTCCGGGGCTCTCTCCCGTTTGGGGCATCACGCAGTCCGCAATTGGTCCGCAGCTGCACGAGCGCCTTCATCCATCCCATCGGCCACCGTGTCGAGATCGTCCGGGAACAGATGGCCGTACAGGTCCGGGGGCAACGTCGCGGTTTTGTGCCCGAGCATCCGCTGCACGACCTTGATGTTCGCCCCCGCACTGATTACCAGCGATGCAGCTGTATGCCGAAGACCGTGCGGCACAACGCCATCCAGACCAACCGACGCCGCCGCCTGATCGAACACCCAGCGGAACTCGGTCGAAGTGAGATGCCCACCCTTGTGACTCGGGAACACCAGCCAATCGGCCTTCCGACCTTCCACCAGGGCCTCGAGTTCCTTGGCGAGGGCTCGCGGAACCGGAACCGCGCGAGTCGTGTGGTTCTTCGTGTCGGTCTCCACCATGCCTTCGCCGGTCACCCCGGTTGCCGAACGACTGACCCAGATCCGGCGACTGTCCAGATCTACATTCGCGGTGCGCAGCGCAATCGCCTCACCGAATCGGATACCCGTGTACGCCAGGGTGAAGCGGGGGGAGTAGGTGGCGGACAGGCGATTTATCTCGACACCTGGAACCAGGTGATGATCCGGACCTGCTCGGGTCAGATCGGAGTGCTGGTCTGGGGAGGCAGGTTAGCGCATCGAATCACCTTCGTGCGCAACTGCCGCCCCTCTCAGGCCTGTTGGCCTTCGTCGCCTCAGGCCAGCGGTTTCGTCACCGGCTAGTACACTCCTCCGATGGGGCGGTCGGGCACCACAACCCCTGCGCTGTTGAAACAGAACCAGTACCAGTCGCCGCTGAGGTGATGGGATGCGCCTGTCGCGGGCCGGTGGCCAGAAAGATTGGCAAAGCCACTTCCCATCGAGCAATAGGCCGCCATCGGGCCAGTCCTGAAGTAGATGCCGTCGCTGAGGCGTTCCACACCGCGAATGCGATAAAGGCCGAGGCGGTCACCTTCGAACATCCGCGGATCGACACCGGCACTCACCTGCTGTGCCGCATCGTCGAAGGCGTGCGCCGAGAAGTGCCAGCGCACAGCCATTGGCAGGTCTGCGCTCCATAAAATGGCCGTGAGCGCGACTATCAGTGCGGGAGCGGCCAGGGGGCCGAGCTCAGGTACCCGAAGCCGCCGGGATCGGACTGCCAGGATCGGGTAGACGATGACCACGCACAACACCACAACCACCACGAATGTCCCCCCGAGGATCAACAACGGCGACAACGACATCAGCTCGGCGCTGGCCGGCTTGCTCGCCGAGACGAGTATCCCAAGGCAGGCCACGCCGGTGCAGACGAGCAGAAGATGCCTGCGAAGCCGTAACCGGTATCGTCGGTTCCCCGGTCGGCTTTTCTCGGTCTGGGCCATGCTCATGCCAGGAGCCTAGACTCCAGCCTCGAGCCAGAGCCCACACCAGCGGTTGCGCCGACACCATCAGCCCCAGCGGCTGTACCTGCGTCTTAGCCAGCCCGTCTAAAGGGAGCAGCAGTCCGCAACCGGTCCGCAGCAGCGTCCGGAACGACCAATCTCACCAACGAGCCCAACGATCAAATCCGCAGTTCAGCACCCTGTTCGCTCCCCTCACCAACACCACCCAATTCCCGCAAACACCGAGAGGGACAACCTCAAAAACCGTTGTCCGAAAGGACGTGTGGGTTCGAGTCCCACAATCGGCACCAACTCATAAGCGGCCCATGCTCATGGTGAGCATGGGCCGCGCTCACTATCGGCGGGCATTGCGACAAAATCCGCCCCCGTCGCTGCGGCAATCCCCGGCCATGGAAATAGCTCAGGCGGTCGAGCACCCCATGCAACCGGGGAGGTCGCGGGTTCGAGCCCCGCCTCCCTGGCCCCAACCGCACCTTCTCCGGCTTGACCACCTCTTCGCCCGGCGATCGAACTAGGGCGAAGGCTGTGTCGTGTTTCGAGCATAGGGTTGCACGTCGGCAGCCCGATGCGGAGGTGCCTCGATGCGGGTGAACAGGACTACTGTCGATCTGTCCGGGTATCCGGATCTGGTCGTCATCTATCTCGGGATGCGAGTGCGCAAGCCGCGCGGAATCCTGCGGTTGCTCGGTCTGGGCCCGAAACTGTATCGGTCGCACCAGGATCGGCCGGATGGGCTGCTATCGCACGAGGATGTGATCTGGTCGCTGTTCCCGCCGCATTGGGGTGCACGACAGTACTGGCGTGATCTCGATTCGCTGGAACGCTGGACACGCTCTGCGCCGCACCGGGATTGGTGGCAGAAGTTCCTGCGCGACTCCGGCGGTACCGGCTTCTGGCATGAGGCCTACTTCATGCGCGGTGGTATCGATGCGATGTACGACGATATGGGAGCGGGCTCCGGACTGCCGCGGTTCGCACCGGTCGTGGCCTCGCGCGGCCGGATGTTCACGACGCGAGAGCGGGTGTACGGCGAGGCCCCCGAGGTGGCACCCGTGGTCGCCGAATCCGCTTACTACCGCGGCGAGTCCGAGTGAATCCGATCCCCAACCGTGGCAATACCGTGATGGTTGAAACCGCTGCCGCCGGGTACCTTCACCAGGACGCCCAGACCTCGATTACCGATCGACCGCCTAGCGGCAACATGTATCGAGCGTCGCTCTGAATACCAGGGCTTACTTCGTGTACGGCGCTTGACCAGCAGATGAATAAATCTTCCGCGGGCTGTGATTCGATGTCGACGGCCTTCTGGTCGACCCATACGCGGCTTACCGTATCCGCATGCACGTCCTGTTCGTCTGCAACGGCAATGTCTGCCGTTCGGTAATCGCCGAGCGGCTCACTCGCGCCGTAGCGGTCGAATACAACCTGCCCCGACTAACCGCGGAGAGTGCGGGAACCCGTGCGCTGGTTGGCTTCCCGATCGAACCGCTCGCCGCACGGACCATCGAGGGACTCGGCGCCGACGCCGACCATTTCCGGGCCCGCAAACTCAAGCCCGAACTGATCGACCGCGCGGATCTGGTGCTCGCCATGACCGAGCAGATCCGGGATCAGGCGGCGCAAATGGGATTCGGGGCCGGATCGCGCACCTTCACTCTCCTGGAAGCACATCGCATCGCCAAGGTCACCGGTGCCGAGACCATTGCCGATCTGCACCGCGCCCGCGACGACCTGGCCCTGGTCGGCCGCGAGAATATCGCCGATCCGGTCGGACTGTCGGAGGCCGCGTTCTGCGAAGTCGGTGACCGGATCGCGGAGGCGTTGGTGCCGCTACTGCTGTCCTTGGCGCCACACGAACAGCAAAGGCCCGTCGAGGACGAACGCCCCGGCCTCGTGGTGGCCCCCGGGGCGCGTCCCGCGCCGCTGGCGGCCTTCCTGGCCGCCCAGCGGATCCGGTGACACGCAGGGCCCGGTGTCCAATTGGCGGGTAAAGGGATTACACTCGCGCGCGGGATAACTTCCGCCGTTGATGGTTCGACACACGACAGGAATCAGACATGCCGAAACGAATTTCGGATGTTTCGCTCCATGTTTATGTGACACCGGAAACCCTCGATCGCGTCGTCGATTCGGTACGCGAGGTGGTGGACGACCACCTCCAGGACCGCGATGTCTTCGCGTGGCGCTTCACATTGCCCGTAGAGCCCGACGCGCCGGAGCACCTACTACTCGAAACCCAGTGGCGGGTGGACCATCCCGGCCAGGAGCAGCAAGCAAGGCGCACCTATGAGATCGCGCTCAGCCTGGTCGGCGCGCCGCGCGATCTGACCGCACCGAGCCTGAGTGCGCTGGAGAAGCGACTGATGTTGGAAACCGCAAGCTGCCCAATGGATCTGGAGATCCCACGGACCATCCGAGTGCAGCGCCGGGACAGCTTCGACTTCGAAACCGAGCGCGAACGGTTCCGCCTTCCGGGATATTGAGGCTCGCCCGCCTCCCCGTATCTTTTGCCGGTCGTCAGTGCCTGGCTGAGTCACGTCGCGGGCCGACGGTTGGCCATCGAATCCAGTTCTGGGCGTTCCCGACAAGTTACCCATGTGCTTGCGAAATCAGTTGTCACTGTTCGCGATACACATGGGCAACCAGTTCAGCGGCGCGCCGGGAAGTGTCGGATGACGCCCTCCTGGACCGTGGTGGCAAGCAATTCGCCACTGCGAGAGAAGAATCGACCCGTGGCAAGGCCACGTGAACCGGCGGCCACCGGAGACTCGGTGGCGTAGAGCGCCCAATCGTCGAAGCGGAACGGGCGGTGGAACCAGATCGAATGGTTGATCGTCGCGGCCACGATGCGGTCCAGACCCCAGGACAGGCCGTGCGTGGTGATGATCGAATCGAGCACCGTGGTATCGGACGAATAACCAAGCGTCGCAACGTGAATCAGCGGATCATCGGGCAGTCGGCCGTCAGCGCGCATCCACACGCGGTTGTGATTGAGCCGCTCCCCCGTGCCCTTCAGGATCCAGGCCGGATCGTTGGTGTAGCGCATATCTATCGGATGCGGCGCCTTGACGAACATCTCCAGCTTGTCCTCCAAGCCTTCGAAGCTCTCCTCGACGCGCGGCAGCGTCTCCGGATCCGGCACCTCGGGCTGAGCGTGCGCATGCTCGAGCCCCTTGCCCCAATCCTGGAACGCGGCGAGCATGACGAACAGCTCCTGACCGTCCTGTGTCGCGGTGACCGTGCGGTTGGCCAATGAGCGCCCGTCGCGGTGGCGGTCGACCCGGTATTCGATCGGCTTCTTCACATCGCCACCACGCACGAAATGTGCGTTGACGGCATGCAGCGGACGGTCGCCCTCGACCGTCCGCCCCGCCGCCATGATCGCCTGCGAAACCAGCTGACCGCCGAACGTGCGGCTCCAGACCTTCTCCGGATGCTGGCCGACGAAGACATCCTCGTCGACCTGTTCCAGATCGAGCAGTCCGAGCAGCACGTCGAGGTCGGTACCCTCCGCTGCGGCCCCGAGGCCGACAGCGCCACCTAACGAAGCGCTCACGACTAATGGTCCTCCTCACCTATACGGTGCACATGGATCAGATTGGTGGAGCCGACAGTACCGGGCGGGGAGCCTGCCACGATTACCACCAGATCACCTTTTTGGTATCGCTCCATCGACAGAAGTGCTACATCCACCTGGTGGATCATCGCATCGGTGCTGTCCACCGTCGGGACGATGAAGGTTTCGGTGCCCCAGGTGAGCGACAGCTGGCTGCGGACTTCGGGAAGGGGGGTAAACGCCAGCAGCGGCAGCGGGGTGTGCAGTCGGGCCAGGCGGCGAACCGTATCGCCGGACTGGGTGAAGGCCACCAGCGCCTTGGCATTGAGCCGCTCGCCGATATCGCGGGCCGCGTAGGAGATGACACCGCGCTTGGTGCGCGGCACGTGGGTCAGCGGTGGCACCCGGGTGGATTCGGTCTCCACCGCGTGCACGATCCGCGCCATGGTGCGGACCGTCTCGATCGGATACGCGCCGACCGAGGTCTCACCCGACAGCATCACCGCATCGGCGCCGTCGAGCACCGCATTGGCCACATCGGAGGCCTCGGCGCGGGTCGGGCGCGAGTTCTCGATCATCGACTCCAGCATCTGGGTCGCGACAATGACCGGCTTGGCATTTTCGCGGGCCATCTGGATCGCCCGCTTCTGCACGATCGGCACCTGCTCCAGCGGCAGTTCGACACCGAGGTCACCGCGGGCGACCATGACCGCGTCGAAGGCCAGCACAATGGCCTCGAGATTGTCGATGGCCTCGGGCTTCTCCAACTTGCCGATCACCGGAACGCGGCGGCCGACCCGGTCCATCACATCGTGCACCAGCTCGACATCCGAGGGGGAACGCACGAAGGACAGCGCGATGAAATCGACGCCGAGCTTGAGCGCGAATTCGAGGTCCTCGATGTCCTTGTCCGACAGCGCAGGCACGGAGACGTCCATACCCGGCAGCGAAACTCCCTTGTTATTGCTGACCGGCCCGCCCTCGGTCACCCGGCAGACGACATCGTTGCCCTCGACCAGGATGACCGTGACGCCGACCTTGCCGTCGTCGATGAGCAGGCGGTCGCCCGGTTTGGCGTCCTTGGCCAGCTCCTTGTAGGTAGTGGAGACGCGATCGTGGCTGCCCTCGATCTCGTCGACGGTTATGCGGACCTCTTCACCGTTGGCCCAAACGGTCTTGCCCTCGGCGAAGCGTCCCAGCCGGATCTTCGGACCCTGCAGGTCGGCGAGAATGCCGACCGCCCGGCCGATATGGTCCGAGGCCTGCCGCACCTTCTTGTAGTTTTCGGCATGGTCGGAGTGCTCGCCATGGCTGAAATTCAGCCGCGCCACATCCATACCACTCTCGACGAGTTCCCGAATACGTTCCTCGGTAGCGGTCGCTGGGCCGAGAGTGCACACAATCTTCGTCCGTCGCATCACGAGTAGAGCCTAGTCCCGCCCAGTACCCGTAGCCTGCTGTGGCCTCGGTGAAAGCTAGGTGAAAAATATGTACGAAGGCTTAGCGGAAAGCACAAAAGGGCCTCGTCAGCGTGCGACATGGCGGGACAGCCGAGTTTCCAGGCGAGTCTGACCGAAGCCGAGGACCAGACAGATCACCCAGTAATACAGCGCGGCGACGCCGTAAAGGGCGAAGAAGTCGAAGGTCGGGGCGGCGGCCAGCTGCGCGGTGCGCAGGAGTTCGGTCACCAGAATGGTCGAGGCCAGCGACGTGTCCTTCACCAGCGAGATGAGGGTGTTGGACAGCGGTGGCACCGCGATGCGGGCGGCCTGCGGCAGGATGATCAGCCGCAATTCCTGGGCATACGACATGCCGAGCGCCTTCGCCGCCTCCCACTGTCCTTCCGCGACGCTCAGGATTGCCGCGCGCACGACCTCGGCGGCGTAACCACCGACATTGAGGCTGAACGCGATCACCGCCGCCGGGAACGGATCGATGACGATATCGAACTGCGGCAGCGCATAGAACACGATGAACAGCTGCACCAGCAGCGGCGTGCCCCGAATGATCGAGATATAGAACCGGGCGGGCGCCGAGAGGAACCACAGCGGTGACATCCGCGCCAGCGCCACGAACAAGGCGATGACCAGACCGATGACGAAACTGACGGCGGTAAGCGGGATGGTCTTGTTGATCGTGGCCTGCAGCATCGGCCACAGGTTGTGCCAGATCAGTTCCCTGGTTGCGGGATCCACGGACGGTTATTTGCTGACGTCGGTGCCGAAGTACTTCTCCGAGATCTTGGTCAGCGTGCCATCCGCGCTCAAGGCTTCGAGGGCGGTATTGATCTGGCCGATCAGAGGGTCGTCCTTGCGGGCGGCGAACGCTTGGTGGCTGACCTCTCCGGTCTTGGCCGCGACCTTCACGCTGGTATCACCGCTCTTTTTGGTGTACTCGAGAACCGCGAGGCTGTCGTTGACCGTGGCATCGACACGGCCCGTCTTCAGCAGCTGCACGGCCTGCACGAAACCCTCCACCGCTTCGACCTTCGCACCAGCGCCCTGGGCGACCTTGGCCCAGTTGCTGGTGGCCGATTGCGCGGTGGTCTTGCCGTTGAGGTCGGCGAGCGAGGTGATACCGGTGCTGTCCGCGCGGGTGACGATCACACCTTCGGAGGTGGTGTACGGCTGCGACAGCGCGTACTTGGCCTTGCGCTCGTCGTTGACCGTCACCTGGTTGGCAACCAGGTCGAAGCGCTTGGATTCCAGACCCGCGAAGATCGCATCCCATGGCGTCTGCACGAACTCGATCTTCTTGCCGATCTTGTCCCCGACCGCCTGGATCACCTCCACGTCATAGCCGGTGAGTTTGCCGTCCGAGCCTTGGTAGCTGAAGGGCGCGTAGGTACCTTCGGTGCCGACCTTCAGCACGTTCGGATCGCTGCTACTGCCGCAGGCGGTGAGCCCGGTGGCGGCGACAATGGCGAGCATGGCGGCGGCGAACAGCTTGCGGCGCACGGAAGTCCCTCTCTTCGGTGTCTGGACGGTGAACAACATCCACACACGACACAAAAACCCGGCTCAGGCTACGCCAGGATGCTGCTGACCGACAGTATTGCGATCACCGTGCGCCGAATCCTCGCACAGCCCGCCGCGAATGGCGACGGGCCCCGTCGCATCGTCATCCGATGCGACGGGGCCCGTCGGTCGATTGTCCGCGGCGCTCAGTCGCGCAGTGGCCGCCCGAGGCTGTCGGGCACCTTGCCGGTCAGCATCATGATGCCGTCGATCAAGGGCCAGATACCACCGATACCGCAGGTCAGCCAGGTGACCGCGATCTGAGCCACGGCGATGCCGGTGTGGCCGGTGTAGAAGCGGCCGACACCGAAGCTGCCGAGGAAGATCTGCAGCAGACCCGCGGTCAGCTTCTGCTTATCCGAGAACGGCACGCCGAATGGGTCGCGACCATAGGGCGCTTCCGGATCGTTCGGGTTGTAGCCGCCGCCCGGGTACGGCGCGGGCGGGTAGCCACCCGGCTGCTGACTATAGGGATCGGGCTGACCGTACTGCGGCTGACCGTACTGCGGCTGCTGCTGGTTGTACGGATTCGACGGATACTGTTGTCCCGGTGCGTCGGGCTGCTTGTTCAGGTCCGGCCCCGTCCCGGGCGGACCGTACTGGGGACCGCCGAAGCCTGGCTGGTTCTGGTAGGGGTCGGTCACTAAATGTCCTCCATCATTCGTGCATTTCGACGGGTGCTCACCCGTCTCCCCGCGTATTTTGCCGGGCAATTGGGCACCCGAGGGTATCGTCGCGGACCCGCACTCGCGTGTCTACTCGATGCCCCAACGAGTTACCCAAGTTGTTATGGGATCAGTCGTCCTTTTTCGAGATTCCGACCTTGCCCTGCTCGGCGTCCGAGGTCTCGGACTCCTTTGAGTTATCGCCGGTGGTATCCGGTTCGTTGCCGGAGTTCTCGGATTTCGTCAGATCCGGTTTCTCGGTAGCGCTTTCGCCGACGGAGGAGCCCGCCTTCTCCGGCTCGTCCGCGATCGTGTCCGCCCCATTCCGGTCCGAAACATGGTCCGTGCTCTCGGTTTCCGCATCTTTGTCCGCTGCGGGCTCCGCATCCTTCCCGGCACTGTGTTTGGGCGGCACCGCTTCCGCCGCGGCGGCGGCCTTCGACGCGGCCTCGGATTCCGCGCCCGCCGCACGCAGTGCCCCGATCTGCCACGGCCATGGCCGCGCGACCGTCGACGGCTGCAGCTGATCGGCGGTCTCCCTGCCCTTGGTCGCGAAGACGAAATAGGCAAAGGCGGCGAGGAATACGAGTGCCGAGGTGAAGGAGTTGATGCGGATGCCCGCGATCTTGGTCGCCTCGTCGTCACGCAGCAGTTCGACGAAGAAGCGGCCGAGGCAGTACCCCGCGACATAGAGCGCGAACAGGCGGCCGTGCCCGATGCGGAAGCGCTTATCGATCTGCACCAGTAGCACCACGATCAGCAGGTTCCAGATAATCTCGTACAGGAAGGTCGGCTGCACCACCTTGTCGACGACGCCGGTGGAGACGCCGTTCATCATGTCGAGCTTGCCCTGATCGTCGAAGCGCAGGTAGATCTCCAGACCCCACGGCAGATCGGTCTTGCGGCCGTAGAGCTCCTGGTTGAAGTAATTGCCGAGTCGGCCGATGGCCTGGGCCAGCAGAATCGGCGGTGCGATCGCATCGCCCAACGCGGGCAAAGGAATTCGGTAGACCCGGCAGCCGATCCAGGCGCCGACGCCGCCGAGGAAGACCGCGCCCCAGATGCCGAGCCCGCCCTGGTAGATCTTCAGCGCATCGATCGGATGACCGTCGGCGCCGAAGTACTTCTGCCAGTCGGTGGCCACGTGATAGAGCCGCCCGCCGACCAGACCGAAGGGCACCGCGAACATCGCGACATCGAGAATCGCCCCCTTCTGGCCGCCGCGCGCCTGCCAGCGCCGCTCACCCCACCAGATGGCCACGACGATGCCGAGGATGATGCACAGGGCGTAGGCCCGTAGCGGAAACGGACCGATATGCCATACGCCCTGGGACGGACTGGGAATGTAGGCCAGCACATCAGCGGTGACGGCACCGTTGCTCAGGACGCTGTCTGCGAGGACTCGTAAGGTCACGGCCCCAACCGTAGCGGAGCACGGACACATCGCGAGATTCGCGGTCGGCGTGCCCCTCGCGGGCGGCTAGGAGACGACGGTCGCGGAACGGACGCCCTCGGCCAGTTCCGCCGTGAGGGTACGCACCGCGTCCAGTCCCTGAGCTGCGGCGGTCACCAGTGCCGAGCCGACGATGACTCCGTCTGCGTAGGAGGCGATTTCGGCCGCCTGCGCACCGTTGCGAACGCCGAGGCCGACGCCGATCGGGATATCGGAGTGGGCGCGGATCCGCGCGCACAGCGCCGGAGCCGCGGAGGAGACCACATCGCGGGCGCCGGTGACACCCATGGTCGAGGCCGCGTAGACGAAGCCGCGGCTGGCCTCCAGTGTCTTGACCAGACGCTCCTCGGTGGACGACGGCGCGACCAGGAAGATACGGTCCAGATCGTGTGCGGCCGAGGCGACGAACCAGCTGTCGGCCTCTTCCGGGATGAGGTTGGGGGTGATGATGCCCGACCCACCCGCGGCGGCCAGATCGCGCGCGAACCGGTCGACGCCATACTGCAGCACCGGATTCCAGTAACTCATCACTACGGCCTTACCGCCCGCCGCGGTGATCGCCTCGACCACCGCGAACACATCACGCACCCGGACACCGCCGCGCAGCGCCTGATCGGCGGCGGCCTGGATGGTCGGGCCGTCCATCACGGGATCGGAGTAGGCAACGCCGACTTC
This sequence comes from Nocardia sp. NPDC052112, assembly GCF_040680135.1. Classification (NCBI taxonomy): domain Bacteria; kingdom Bacillati; phylum Actinomycetota; class Actinomycetes; order Mycobacteriales; family Nocardiaceae; genus Nocardia; species Nocardia sp. NPDC052112. The sequence goes on from NZ_JBFAWD010000018.1 coordinate 178,825, forward strand.
GATTATGTCGCAACCGGATTCGACCATGGTGCGGCACACCTCGATCGAACCGGCCAGATCCGGATAGCCCGCGGGCAGGTACCCGATCAGCGCGGCCCTGCCCTCCGCGCGGCAGGCGGCAAAGGTGTTCGCGAGGCGGGACTGCTGACTCACGACTGCGCCTCGCTGGCGCCCGGCTTCGTCGTCGTCATGGACGCTGTGTCGATGGCTCGCTCGCCACGCTCGCTCACGACTGCGCCTCGCTGGCGCTCGGCTCCGTCACGAGCGAGTACTCGGCTGTGTTGATTGGTTCGCTCGCTACGCTCGCTCACTGGTCGTTCTCCTTGTCGGCATGGTCATCGAACAGCCCGAACCAGCGTGCCGCCGTATCCATGTCCTTGTCACCGCGCCCGGACAGGTTCACCAGGATGATCGCGCCCTTGCCCAGTTCCTTGCCGAGCTCGAGCGCACCGGCCACCGCATGTGCGGATTCGATCGCCGGGATGATGCCCTCGGCGCGGCTGAGCAGCAGCAGCGCATCCATCGCCTCGGTATCGGTGATCGGGCGGTATTCGGCGCGACCGATGTCCTTGAGATAGGCATGCTCCGGACCGACACCCGGATAGTCCAAACCGGCCGAAATCGAATGCGATTCGATGGTCTGGCCGTCCTCGTCCTGCAGCAGATAGGAGTACGCGCCCTGGAACGCGCCGGGTGTGCCACCGGTGAAAGTCGCAGCGTGCCTTCCGGTTTCGACACCGTCACCGGCCGCTTCGTAGCCGATCAGCCGGACGCCCGGATCATCGATGAAGGGATGGAAGATGCCGATGGCGTTGGAGCCGCCGCCGACGCAGGCGGTGACCGCATCGGGCAGCCGACCGGTGAGCGCCTGCACCTGGGCACGGGCCTCCAGGCCGACGATGCGCTGGAGATCGCGCACCATCATCGGGAACGGGTGCGGGCCCGCGGCAGTGCCGAAGCAGTAGTAGGTGTCGTCGGCATTGGTGACCCAGTCGCGCAGTGCCTCGTTGATCGCATCCTTGAGGGTCTGCGAACCGGTTCGCACCGAGATCACCTCGGAACCGAGCAGTCGCATGCGGGCCACATTCAGCGCCTGGCGTGCGGTGTCGACCGCACCCATGTAGATGACGCAGTCGAGGCCGAGCAGTGCGCACGCGGTCGCGGTGGCGACGCCGTGCTGCCCCGCGCCGGTCTCCGCGATGACGCGGGTTTTGCCCATGCGCTTGGCGAGCAACGCCTGGCCGAGCACATTGTTGATCTTGTGCGAACCGGTGTGGTTCAGATCCTCACGCTTGAGGATGATGCGCGCACCACCGGCGTGCTCGGCGAGCCGCCGGCATTCGAAGATCGGCGACGGGCGGCCGGTGTAGTCGCGCTGCAGCCGGTCCAATTCGTCCAGGAAAGCGGGATCGAGGCGACACTTCTCGTATTCGGCGGTGACCTCCTCGATCACCGCCATCAACGCCTCCGGCACATGCCTGCCGCCGTAGACGCCGAAATGGCCGCCCGGATCCGGCTCGTGCTCGCTGCGCTCGTGGATGCCGTCGGAAGCCTTGGGCAGTGCCGTCACCTTCGTCACCGACCCCGCCGCGCGGGCTTCGGGCATGACGGGTGGGTGCCCGCGGTTACCAGTTCGGAGACGGCAGCGCGCGGGTCGCCGCTGGTGACCAGACCCTCGCCGACGAGCACGGCGTCCGCACCCGCACCGGCGTAGGCCAGCAGGTCCGCAGTGCCACGGATACCGGATTCGGCAATGCGGATGACTTCGGTGGGCAGGCCCGGTGCGATACGCGCGAAGACATCGCGGTCGACCTCGAGGGTCTTGAGATTGCGGGCGTTCACACCGATGACCGAGGCGCCGGCCTCGAGGGCGCGGTCGGCCTCTTCCTCGGTGTGCACCTCGACCAGGGCGGTCATACCGAGCGATTCGGTGCGGTCGATCAGCGAGCTCAGCACGTCCTGTTCCAGGGCGGCCACGATGAGCAGGATGACATCCGCGCCGTGCGCGCGGGCCTCGTGGATCTGGTAGGGCCCGACGACGAAATCCTTGCGCAGGATCGGGATGCTCACGGTGGCGCGGACCGCGTCCAGATCGTCGAGCGACCCGTGGAAGCGGCGGCCCTCGGTGAGCACGCTGATGATGCGCGCGCCACCGTCCTCGTAGGACTTGGCCAGACTCGCCGGGTCCGGGATGTCCGCGAGCTCCCCCTTGGACGGGCTGGCCCGCTTGACCTCGGCAATGACGCCGATGCCGTCTTCGAGGAGCGCGGCGCGGGCGTCCAGCGGTGCGGGTGCCGCAGCCGCGGCCGCCTTGATCGCCTGGAAGTCCAGAAGGGCTTCCCGAGCGGCCACATCCGCGCGGACCCCGTCGAGAATCGAGTCGAGTACCGTCATCTGGCTCGAATCCTTTCTGGGGAGACGGACTTGCTACCTGAGAATCCCCCCAGGCGCTGTCTCACCGATGCTGACAAAGAATAAATGGCTGCTTGTGGCGCAACTGCGCCGGGGCTGGTAGTCACCTGCTCAGACACCTCGATGCCGTTGTTTCCCCTGATCATGATCGGCGGAATCGTCGGTGGCCGAAGTGGGCCGAACCGCTTCCGCTGTCGGGTCCGTGCCCGCGTCCAATGCATCCCAGAGCACGCGTTCGGAAAGCTGACCGGTATTGCCCACGGCCTCTTCGGTGCGCTGACGCGTCACCTGTTCGGTGGCTGCGGCCCTGCGGAACACCGGATTGTCGTACTTGCCGGACAGGCGGGCGGCGTCCTCGGGCATGCGGGCCAGCAGAACACCGGCCGCGAAGGCCGCCAGCGCGCCCAGCAGCGAAAGTACGGCGGGGAACTGGGCGGTGACCACCTGGGTGACGGTCGCGCGACCGGGCAGCTCGGCCAGGGTGGCGGCCCGTGCCGCGGTCGCGCCGGATCTGGTCAGTAGCGCGAAGGCGGGCACGGCCGTCACCGCGGCGACCAAACCGATCAGCACGCCGAACATGCGCCGCAGCCAACCACGGGTCGCCAACACGGCGGCGATGGCCGCCAGCAGTACCAGGGCCAGCGGTGTGAGCGCACCGAACCAGACACCGCCGTTGAGTTTGTCGGTGCGCGGTTCGGTCAGCCCGTCGGTGGACCAGACAGTCACCCAGGTCATCCGGGAGGAGCCCCACAGCGCCGCGGCGGCGACGGTGAGCAGGACGATCGCGCCGACCGGATATTTCCGCTGCGTGGTCTGCACGTCCGCCGGGACGGCCGGATCGGTATCGGCGGATTCCGAATCGGTCATTCCGCGCTACCGTCCGCAGGTGTCGGCACGCCGTATGCCCGAACCGTTTTCGCGGCCGCCACCGCTCGCAAGACCGCCATGGCCTTATTGCGGGATTCGACGTCCTCGTAGTCGGGATCCGAATCCGCGACAATGCCCGCACCCGCCTGCACGTAGGCGGTGCCCTCCTTCAGCAGTGCGGTGCGGATGGCGATCGCGGTATCCGCATCACCAGCGAAGTCGAGATAGCCGACGACACCGCCGTACACGCCGCGACGCGTTGGCTCGAGTTCCTCGATGAGCTCCATCGCACGCACCTTCGGCGCACCCGACAGTGTGCCCGCGGGGAAGCAGGCATTGACCGCGTCCAGCGCGATCTTGCCCGGCGCGAGACGGCCCGAGACCGTCGAGACCAGATGCATGACGTGGCTGTAGCGCTCGATATGCCGATACTCGGTGACCCGCACCGTACCCGGCTGGCAGACCCGACCGAGATCGTTGCGGCCGAGGTCGACGAGCATCAGATGCTCGGCATTCTCCTTTTCGTCGGCCAGCAGCCCCTTCTCCAGCAGCAGATCGTCCTCCTCGGTGGCACCGCGCCACCGAGTACCCGCGATCGGATGTGTCGTCGCCACTCCCTCCTTCACGGTCACCAGCGATTCCGGGCTGGAGCCGACGATGGAGAATGCCGTGCCGCCGTCGCCGTCCGGGATGTGGATCAGATACATGTACGGGCTCGGATTCGAGGCGCGCAGCATCCGGTAGAGGTCCAACGGCGCGCCGTCGTAGTCCATTTCGAAGCGCTGCGAGAGCACCACCTGGAAGGCTTCGCCCGCCTCGATCTCCTTCACCAGGCGGCGCACGCCCGCGCCGAATTCTTCGGTGGTGCGGCGGCGGCGGTACTCCGGCTCCGGCTGATCGAAGACCGACACCGTGGACTCCGCGGGTGCGGCCAGCGCGGCGGTCATCCGGTCCAGCCGGGCGACCGCATCGTCGTAGGCCTCGTCGACCCGCTCAGCGGTGCCGTTCCAGTTGACCGCGTTCGCGATGAGCGTGATCGCACCCTCGTGATGGTCGAAGGCCGCCAGATCGGTGGCGAGCAGCAGCACCATCTCGGGCAGCCGCAGATCGTCGACGGCGAGGGTGGGCAGCCGCTCGATCCTGCGCACCGCGTCATAGCCCAGGTAGCCGACCATGCCGCCGGTCAGCGGGGGCAGGCCGGGCAGCCGCTCGGTCCGCAGCAGCTGCAGGGTTTCGCGCAGCGCGACCAGCGGATCGCCGCCGGAGGGCGCGTCCGCTGGGGTGTTCCCGAGCCAGGCCGCTTCCCCGTCGACGACGGTCAGCGCGGATGGGCTGCCCGCACCGATGAACGACCAGCGCGACCAGGACCGCCCGTTCTCCGCGGACTCGAACAGGAAGGTACCGGCCCGATCCGCGGCCAACTTGCGGTAGGCCGACAGCGGAGTTTCGGAGTCTGCCAGGACCTTTCGGGTCACGGGGACCACCCGATGCTCCGCGGCGAGCAAGTGGAACTGTTCGCGGGTCGTGGTGGTGGGAGTGGACGCGCCAGGCATGAGTCCATCATCCCAGGTGGCACCGACAGCCTTGTCGGCGCGTCCCAATCTCCTGAACCGACTGTCCGGTTCTGACGTGCTGTGGGCGCGGGTGACAGCCGTCACTACACTCGCCCCGTTCGATCTCACACGCGGTACCCATTTCGAGAGGAGACAACTGATGTACCCCTCGCCGCCAGGTGCGCCGGACGGACGGCATGCCGTCGGCTCCGGCCTGCCCCCGCGCATGGTCGGCCTGAATTCCATGGGCGGATCACCGAGCACCAACCAGATGAACGCCCTAGCTTCTTTCGTCACCTACGTGAAGGCGCTGGAAGCCCTGGACAAGCACCACTTTCCGGATGAGTACGCCACCCACAGCGACCGGATCAGGGAACTCAGGCCGCTGCTGCGCGCGCACGGAATTCTCGATGTCATGCAGATTAAGAATCCAGAGGTCGCCGCGCTCATCGGCGCTTAGTCCTGATACGAACCCGTCATTCCGGCCGCCGGCATGACGGGACCGAGCGCGGGGGCGGCAAACCGACCTCGCGCCCGGTACTGTCCCCACTATGCAGACAGGTCAGCTCGCTCCCGAGTTCGAGCTCCCCGATCAATCCGGCACACCGCGTTCGCTCGATGCGCTGCTCGCGAACGGTCCGCTGGTGCTGTTCTTCTATCCCGCCGCGAATACGCCGGTCTGCACCGCGGAGGCGTGCCACTTCCGTGATCTGTCCGCCGAATTCGCCGCACTCGGCGCATCGTGCGTGGGCATCAGCACCGACGGCGTCGACACCCAGGCCGGATTCGCCGCCAAACAGAACCTCGGTTACCCGTTGCTATCGGATGCCGACGGTAAGGTCGCCTCGGCGTTCGGGGTGAAGCGCGGACTGCTCGGCAGGATCGCACCGGTCAAGCGGCAGACGTTCGTGATCGACCGGGATCGCAAGGTCGCCAAGGTGATCACCAGCGAGTTGCGGGCCGATGCGCACGCGGACAAGGCACTGAAGTTCCTGCGCGAGCGCGCACTGCAGTAGCTCAATTCCCCGATCCCGCACTCGCCACCCGAAAACACCAGGTCTAACGCCGCCGATCTGCTGATTGCCCGGCATACGCTGGATTCATGACTTCGAGCGAGGTTCGGCCGGACGGGCAGAAATCCACGCTGGCCACGTGGCGCACGCGGATCATCGGTGCGCTGGCCGTCATCGCCGTACTGATCATCGCCTACTTCATTCTGGCGGCGTTCATTCCACGCTGGTGGGCACAGCGCGTCGCCGAGCTGGTAAGTGGCAGTTTCAGCAAGGGCATCGGCGGGGGGCTGGTATACGGCCTGCTCTGCACCGCGATCCCGTTGTTCCTGTTGCTGGCCGCGGCGCTGATCTGGAAGCGGCGAGCCGGAAAGTTCATCGCGGGTGCTGCCGCGTTGCTCGCGGTAATCGTCGCGATTCCGAATCTGATGACGCTGTCGATCGTGCTCGGCGGCAGCAATGCCGCACATGCCGGTGAACGGATTCTGGACGTCGACGCGCCAGCCTTCCGCGGTGCGTCATTGGTCGGCGCCATCGTCGCGGTCGCGGTCTTCCTCACTGTGCTGGGTCTGATCGGCCGACGGCGGTGGCGGCGCAGACATCCCGGCAAGCCGGCGGCACCGACACCGCCCGCCGCCACTCCGCAAACGCCGACGGTTACCTAAGGACACATAGCATCCGGCCCTGTGAGTGACCTCACGTCACGGACCAAGTCCATGACGGTCGAGCGAAGTCGTGGCAAACTCGTTTACGCGAGTGACCGTGAACACGCTTTTCATTAATCGCTAGGTTCGCTAACAACAAGACGTCACTTGTCTCGAAAGAAGGCACCCAGTGACGAAGTGGCTCGACCCGGACGAACAACGAGCTTGGCGCGCGATCGTAGCGCTGATGACACGTCTACCAGGCGCTTTGGATACCCAGCTGCAGCGCGAATCCGGGGTGACGCATTTCGAATACTGGGTGCTCACAATATTATCCGAAGAGCCCGGCCATCGGCTGCAGATGAGTGACCTTGCCCACAAAGCAAATGCATCGCTATCGCGACTGTCTCATGTGGTGTCGAAGCTGGAGCGAATGGGCTGGGCACAGCGGTCGGCAACCACCGGCCGCCGCGGTGTGCATGCGGTGCTCACCGACGACGGCTACTCGAAGGTGGTCGAGGCGGCGCCCGGCTATCTGGATGCGGTGCGGCAGTTGGTATTCGACGGTCTCGATGCCGCACAGACGGCACAACTCGCCGACCTCAGCGAGCTGCTCGTCAGGCAGCTCGGCGACACTCTGAGCCAGCCCAACGGCAGGTCGGCGGCGGTCGAAGAGCGCGACGAGCGGCCGAATCCCTAGCAGTCGCGTGCGATTGCGCTCAGGTATCGGCGAGGAGCAGGTCGGAGTCGAAGCAGGTGTGTGTGCCGGTGTGGCAGGCCGCGCCCTGCTGATCGACAACGAGCAGTATGGTGTCGCCGTCGCAATCGAGGCGAACCTCGTGCACGTACTGGGTGTGGCCGGAGGTTTCGCCCTTGACCCAGTACTGCTGGCGGGACCGCGAATAGTAGGTCGCCTTGCGGGTTTCCAGCGTGCGGGCCAGCGCCTCGTCGTCCATCCAGGCAACCATCAGCACATCGCCGGTGCCGCGCTCCTGCGCGACCGCGGCGACGAGTCCGGCGTCATTGCGCTTGAGCCGGGCGGCGATGGCGGGGTCGAGAGTCATATGACCGTTATACAGGGGGCGCCCCGCCAGAACACATCGTGTACTGCCGAAACGCCACCCGGCGCAGCGGTTCTACTCCTCTGGCAGCGGAATCAGTTCGAGATGTTCGGCCACCGGCTTTTTGGTGCACGCGGCTCTGCCGGTGACCAAGTGCACCCTGCCCTGATGGGCAACCAGCCATTTGCCACAGACGCACCGCAGATAGCGAACCGAACCGTGTGTCGACACCAGCATGGGCGATGGCCAGGAGCATGCGGGACACGTGGCGGACATGGTCGCTAAGCCTGGGTAACTGTCGGGCAGATAGCAATCACCGCTGCGGCGTGGCGGCCGAACTATCCGAAAGAATCTCGAGCTGTGCGAATGCGATTCAGCTCATCGAGGATCTGTCAGGCGCGTCGGCGATCGACCTCGGCGGCCAGATCTGTTTGGACGACAACGACATCTGACCCAACGCTTTCGGACCCGCCGGAAATGGCATTGTGCCGTCGGCCGATTCGGCCGTCACGCGCAGCGCCTGCCGCCCCATCGCCGCGACCGATGACCGGTACCGTCGACTCGGCACCCACGACCGCGGCAGGCATCGGCGTTACGGCGCTGAGGGTTTCGCCGCGGAATTCCACCAGCCGTTGTCGAGGATGCCACGCAATGCGGTCAGGAATGCGCGGAGCCGGGTATCGGCAGTCGAAGTTCACACCTCGGTGATCGAGCAGGCACCGAGCCCGATGCCGACGGTGAAGCGACCGTGAGTCGCGGCCTGGGCGGTCGGTGCCTGGCGATCATGAGCAAACTACCTCGCGTTGGCACATCCCCACCGACCGTCTAGCACAAGCAGAACTGTGAGGCAGTCATTTGTTATGCGTCGGCGTGGTGTGCCGAGGCGGGCTAGCGAACGGTGATCTGTTCAGCGCGCATGGCGGCTTTTACCTGAGGGATGGTGAGCTCGCCGAAGTGGAAGACACTGGCGGCCAGCACCGCGTCCGCGCCGGCCTGGACGGCGGGAGCAAAGTGTTCGACGGCACCGGCTCCGCCGCTGGCGATCACCGGCACCGAGACCGCCTCCCGGACGGCCTTGATCAAGGGCAGGTCGAAGCCTGCCTTGGTGCCATCGGCATCCATCGAGTTGAGCAGGATCTCGCCGACACCGAGATCGGCTCCGCGCATAGCCCATTCGATGGCATCGATACCGGTGCCGCGCTTACCACCGTGCGTGGTGACCTCCCAGCCGGACGGCGTATCGGGCTGGCCGTCCGGAACGGTGCGGGCGTCCACCGACAGCACGATGCACTGCGAGCCGAAGCGCTCCGACATTTCCCGCAAGACCTCGGGGCGCGCGATGGCTGCGGTATTCACCGACACCTTGTCCGCGCCCGCACGCAGCAGTCGGTCGACATCCTCGACCGTGCGCACGCCGCCGCCGACGGTGAGCGGGATGAATATCTGCTCGGCCGTGCGGGTCACTACATCGATCATGGTGCCGCGGTCGCCGGTGGAGGCGGTGACGTCGAGGAAGGTCAGCTCGTCGGCACCCTGCAGGTCATAGGCGGCGGCGAGTTCGACGGGATCGCCCGCGTCCCGCAGGTTTTCGAAGTTGACGCCCTTGACCACCCGGCCCGCGTCGACATCCAGGCACGGAATCACGCGTACCGCCAACGTCATCGGCTCACCCTTCTTCGAATCATGTGTCCTTCGTGCGCGGCCTCACGCATCGTCGGCGACCGTGCAAATCATTTCGAGCAGTTCCTGATGCACCCCCGGCGCGGCGGCCAGCACCGAACCAGAGGTGATGGTCCACGGCTCCCCCGTCAGATCGGTGACCACCCCGCCCGCCGCGCGCACCAGCGCAACGCCCGCGGCGTTGTCCCACGGATGGTGCCCGAAGACGATCGCGCCGCCGAGCACACCCGCCGCGGTGAACGCGAGATCGATGCCGGTGGAGCCGTGCATGCGCACCCGCGACGACAGCCTGCTCAACGGGCCGAGCAGGTCGAAACGGAACCGGCCGGGAATGCGACCCGCGGAGTCCACATTGAACGCGCCGAACCCGATCATCGCCTCGCCCAGCTTCCCGTGCGGCAGTCGCGGCAGCGGTTCGCCGTTGAGTACCACCGGACCGTCGACGGCCGCCATATACCGCTGGCCGAGCAGTGGCAGCCAGGTCAGTCCGAGCAGCGGCGCCCCGTCGTGCACCAGTGCGAGCAACATGCCCGAAAGGGGATGTCCCGATGAGTAGTTGAAGGTGCCGTCGATCGGATCGAGCACCCACGCGGTCCCCGACGTGAGCTGCGGACCGCCGAATTCCTCTCCGTGCACCTCGATTCCGGTGCGCTGCTCTAGCTGCGCGGAGATGGTGCGTTCCAACTCCAGATCGAGTTCGGTTGCGAAGTCGTTGCGGCCCTTGGCCACCGCGCTCGGCGCGCCGACCCCCTCGACGAAACGCGGACTGGCGGCGTCGAGGATTTCGCCGGCGACGTCGAGCAAGGCCGGCAGTTCGGTATCGAGGCGGTTGGCGGTCATCGAATCGTCAGCGCACCGCAGCCAACGCTTCGGGCAACGTGAAGCGACCCGCGTAGAGCGCCTTGCCGACAATCGAACCCTCGACACCCTCGGGCACCAGTTCGGCGATGGCGATCAGATCCTCGATGGTGGAAACGCCGCCAGAGGCGATGACCGGCGCATCGGTGGCGGCGCAGACCTCGCGCAGCAGATCCAGGTTGGGGCCGGTGAGGGTGCCGTCCTTGGTCACATCGGTGACCACGTAGCGCGAGCAACCGTCGCGCTCGAGGCGTTCGAGCACCTCCCACAGATCACCGCCGTCGCTGACCCAGCCGCGGCCGCGCAGCCGGTGCTCGCCGTCGACGATCCGTACATCCAGACCGACGGCGATGCGCTCACCGTGCTTGGCGATGGCGCGGGCACACCACTGCGGATCCTCCAGCGCGGCAGTGCCGAGGTTCACCCGGGCACAGCCGGTACCCAGCGCGGCCTCCAGCGATTCGTCGTCGCGGATGCCGCCGGACAGCTCCACCTTGACATCGAGTTCACCGACGACCTTGGCCAGCAGTTCGCGGTTGGAGCCACGGCCGAATGCCGCGTCCAGATCGACCAGATGCACCCACTCCGCACCGGCTTCCTGCCAGGCGAGCGCCGCGTCGCGCGGGGAGCCGTAGTTGGTTTCGCTGCCCGCCTCCCCCTGAACCAGGCGCACGGCCTCTCCATTGGCGACGTCGACAGCAGGTAGCAGCACAAGACTCACGGCTGCAGTTTAGTTGCTCGCTCCGCGCGCCCTACCCCCGGCCTGCGGAAATAGGGACGCGATCACCCTTGCACATGATCATCGAGGATCCGAGTGAGCAACCGGACGAGTTCGCGACGCTCGGCGGCGGAAAGAGCCGCGGTCAGTTCGTCCTGGGCACCTTCGATTCGTCGGTCGAGTTCATCCAGGTGGCTCGTGCCCGCCTTGGTGATGGTGACGATATTGCGGCGGCGGTCGCTCGGATCCGGGGCGCGCTCGATCAAGCCGCGTTCGGCCAGATCGTTCAGCGCAGCGACGATATCGCTGCGATCGATACGGGTGCGACGGCCGAGATCGGCCTGGCTGGCGGGGCCGAATTCGCCGAGCGTGGTGAGCAGCGCGTAGTGGTAGCGGCGAGATCCGGTCGATTCGAGGGCGCGCTCGGTCGCTCGGTTGGCGAGGATGGCCACCTGATTGACCAGTCTGGTGGGCAGGGCACGCAGCCTGCCCGGGGTGTCCTCGTGCGCGATCTCCATGAGAGCAATGTAGCAAGACTTGTTGGTGCAACCCACAATCTGATATCGTTGGTCATACCAACATTGGAGTCACCAATGTTCTGCCGAAAGGGTGCTACCGATGAGCAAGATCCGCCGCTTCCTCCCCCTCGCAGCATTGCCGCTGGCGCTCGCCGCCTGCACCACCGCCGCCAAGGACGACACACACCAGCTCCGCGAACTCGTGGACCGCAACGAGATCACCGGGCTGGTCAATCAATTGGGCCGCGCCCTCGACGAGGGGCGCTTCGACGACTTCCGTGCTATCTACACCGCGGAGGCAACCGCGAAAACACCCGGTGGCCGGGCGGAGGGTCGTGCCGCGCTCATCGCGCAGGCGAGCCGGAATCACTCCGATGACAAGCGCATTCAGCACTTCATCACCAATGTGATGATTGATCTGCACGGCGATACCGCCGAGGTGCGGGCGAATCTCATCGCCACTTTCGCTCCGGCCACGACCGCCGTGTCGGAGCCGCAATACACCCTCGGCGAGGTCTACAGCTTCGACGCGGTTCGCACGGCGGAGGGCTGGCGGCTGTCTCGGGTGGAGACGACGCCGCTGTGGTCCACCGGCACCCGGCCCTAGGCCGGTTGCGCGAACCGTGCATCCACCGTCGCGAGAACCCGAATGCGATAGCAATTCAGCGTGGCAGCGACCGCGAATACCGCGGTCGCCAGGGCCGCGGCAATCCGAACCCACTCGCCTACCTGGAATTCGGTTGCCGCACTCTCGATTTCGGCGAAGCTGTGCCGGGAGCGTTCGTCGAACAGAATCGTCGCGCGTGGCCACAGGTAGAAGATCGACAGCAAGAACTGGCCACTGATGAGCGAAATCATCGATGCGCCGACCCATCCCCGTGCGAGGCGATACCGAACCGCGACCGCACAGGCGACCAGCGCGCATACCGTAAGCGCCCCGCCGAGCGGCCGCATCACATCGCCGACCGCGACCGCACTCATGAACTGCTGGGTCTGTGCCAGCGATTCCGGCACGTCACGAAAGACATTGGGATACAGCATGATCGTCTCGGTGAGAGCGGCCGCGAACGCGAAGCTCGCGACCGCGGCATAGACCCCGATGACGGTCAACGGAACCGTGACAGATCTCATGGCGACCTCCTCGACACGACCATAGGCCCGAGGTCCAGCGTTGCGGATCCGGACGCATCCCCATATCCACGGCATCCGAGTCAGGGGCTGCCCGGAGGACATCGGCACCCGGTGCGCCGCAAAGCGACCCGCTCGCGACGCAGCACCGATCGACCGCATTCGGACTCTTCCAACATTCGGCGTCACCGCGAAGACGCTCGACGAGGCCGACTGGTTCTCCAGAACGAGGTACCGCCGAAACGACCGGAGCAATAGGGTGGAGGGGCGAAATCGCCACCTCGGTTTCGCTGCGGCCGGGGGTGAAATGCGATCGATGAAGGTGCCAGCCACTGACGGGACCTTGCTGCACGTCGGTGTCACGGGAGACGGTCCGGATGTCGTGGTGCTCTCCGGTGGACCGGGCTGTGTTCACTATCTCGAGGACGACCGGCTGGCACCTCGCGGGATGCGCGCTTGGTATCCCGAGCCCAGGGGCGTCGGACGCTCCGAGGGTGGGCCGCACGACCTCGGTCAGGCCGTCGCCGATATCGAAGCGGTGCGACGAGCCGCAGGTATCGACAGCTGGGTAGTGCTCGGCCATTCTTGGGGCTCGGACCTGGCGGTGCGCTACGCGCTGGATCATCCCGAGCGCGTCAGGTCCGTTGTCGGCGTCGCCGGGCATGGATTACACAAGGACCGCACTTGGTCACAGGCATATGAGTCCTCACGGCATCTCGAGGCCGACATCGAGATCGACTGGGAACCAGCCGTCCACACCGAATTGAGCGCGTCATTCGTGGAGTGGATCCACGAGCCGGATCTATTCCGCCGACTGGCCGACTCCGCTGTTGGCATGACATTCGTCGCCCCACAGCACGACATCCGCCCGCCCTGGCCACTGCGGCAACTCGCCGCCCTGATTCCGCACGGCAGATTCGAAGAACTACCGGGAGTCGGCCACAACCTATGGGCGACCGATCCACACGTGTGGGTCGATCTCATCACAAGAAGCTGCCACGCGCATTTATGATCGCTCGCCGCTGGGCGAAAGCAACGTTTGCTTCATTGCCGACTGCGGATCACCGGTTCGAGCGGATTCCGCTCGATTTCCCCTCGCCATAGTGGTGTCGGCCAAACATAACGCAAAAAGGCCCCCAACTGTTGTTGGGGGCCTTTCGCAAGGATGTTCCGGCGGTGTCCTACTCTCCCACACCCTGTCGAGTGCAGTACCATCG